>JALZCZ010000256.1 GCA_030862825.1 Actinomycetota bacterium
TGGTGACGCTGGTCTCCGAGCCGGTGGGCCGGCTGCTGGGCACGGCCGCCGGCTGGTGCGTCGCCTGGATCGTGCTGGTCGCCCGGCGCGGGGCCGACCTACCGGCGGCAGCGTCCGACTGGGGCACCGGCGTGGTGGCCCTGGCCGTGCTCACCTTGGCCTGTCTCGCGGTTGCCGTGGTCGGTCCCCGCGTGCTGCGGCGTCGCACCTCCGGCATCGCCTGTTGTCTGCTCCTGGTGGCGGCGGTGACCGTGCGGCTGCCGACGCCGGGATGGCCGGTCGACGGCTGGGTGCTGGCGATGTGCGACGTCGGCCAGGGCGACGCACTCGTGCTGCGGGCCGGGCCGTCCGCGGGAGTGGTGGTCGACGCCGGGCCCGACCCACCGATGGTGGACGCCTGCCTCTCGCGGCTCGGCGTGACCGAGGTGCCGCTGCTGGTGCTCACCCACTTCCATGCCGACCACATCGACGGGTTGGCAGGTGTACTGGACGGCCGGCAGGTCGGGGCGATCGAGAGCACCCGGGTGCTGGACCCGACGGCCGGAGTGGAGGGGGCGCTCGCGATGGCCCGAGAGCATCGGCTCGGTGTGGCCAGGGCGATCCAGGGGACCACGCGGTCTGTCGGCGAGATCACCTTGCAGACCCTCTGGCCGGTGCCCGGCCCGATGGTGAGCGGGGGCGACGGCAGCATGGCCAACGACGCGAGCGTGGTGCTGCTGGCCGAGGTGAGGGATGTCCGGATCCTGCTGACGGGCGACGTCGAGCCGGCCAGTCAGGCGGGCCTGGCCAGGCTTCTGCCGGACCTGGACGTCGACGTGCTCAAGGTGCCCCACCACGGCAGTCGCTACCAGGATCTCGACTGGCTGACCTCGCTCGACGCCGAGGTGGCGCTGGTGTCGGTGGGCGCCGACAACGACTACGGCCACCCGTCCACGGAGGCTCTGGACACGCTCGCGGCGGATGGCGCGGAGGTTCATCGCACGGACCTCGAGGGCGACGTGATGGTGACCGTCGACGCCGGCGGCATCGCAGTACACACCCGTGGGGGACCGTGACCTGTGCTGTCGGCTCGCTGTGGGAAGGTGTCGCCATGGCTGGACCTGGACCTCGTGCCGCAGACGTCCTCGGGCGGGTGACCTTGGTGACCGGCAAGGAGGAGTTCCTCAACGAGCGCACCGTGGTCTCCGTGCGCGAGGTGGTCCGGGCCCACGACCCCGAGGCGGAGCTCTCGGAGACCACGGCCGCGGACCTGTCGCTCGCGACGCTCGGCGAGCTCGCGGCGCCGTCGCTCTTCTCGAGCGTGCGCTGTGTGGTGGTCCGCAACCTGGAGCACCTCCCCGAAGAGTCAGTCGACGGGCTCCTCCGCTACGCCGCCGAACCCGCCGACGACGTCGCCCTCGTGCTGGTGCACGGCGGCGGTCCGAAGGGCTCGGGCGTGCTCACCAAGCTGCGCAAGCTCGTGGGCGTGAGCGAGCTCAAGTCAGGGGAGCTCAAGACCTCCGAATATCCCGGGTTCGTGGCCGCGGAGGTGCGCAGGCACGGCGCCGCGATCGACCCCGAGGCGGCCGGGGTGCTGGTGCAGTCCGTGGGCCAGGACCTGCGGTCGCTTGCTGCGGCGGCCCACCAGCTGACCAACGACTTCCCGGGTGAGCCGTTGACCGTCGAGAAGGTCAAGCAGTACTTCGGCGGCCGGGCCGAGGCCAAGTCGTTCGCGGTGGCCGACGCGGCCTTCGCGGGTCGGCGCGAGGTGGCCCTCGAGGAGCTGCGCTGGGCACTCGACGGCGGCACCGCGCCGGTGCTCGTCACCTCGGCGTTCGCGGGCAGCGCGCGCGGCCTGGCCCGCTACAAGGGTGCGGTGAAGGGGATGCGCGAGGCCGACCTGGCCCGCGAGGTGGGCGTCCCACCCTGGAAGCTGCGGACGATCCGCGACCAGTCCCGCTCGTGGTCCGACGCCGCTGTCTCCCGTGCCATCCGCGCGGTCGCCCAGGCCGACGCCGACATCAAGGGCGCGGCCAGCGACGCGTCCTACACGCTGGAGCGGCTGGTGCTCATCGTCGCCGCGCTCCGCGACCCCCGCTGACCGACCCCAGAAATGACATCGACCCGTCAGCATGATTCTGACGGGTCAACGGGTGGAGCGGGGTTCAGAGAGAAGCGGCCTTCTTGGCGATCGACGACTTGCGGTTCGCGGCCTGGTTCTTGTGGATGACGCCCTTGGAGGCGGCCTTGTCGAGCTTCTTGGCGGCGTCGCGGCCGAGCGTGACCGCCGCTTCCTTGTCGCCGGCCTCCGCGGCCTCGCGGAACTTGCGCACGGCGGTCTTCAGGCTCGTCTTGACGGCCTTGTTGCGCTCGTGACGCTTCTCGTTCTGCTTGTTCCGCTTGATCTGGCTCTTGATGTTCGCCACTGGTGAACCTTTGTCCTCGGTGTGTTGGATCGTTCAGTGAAGTTCTGGGTGCGGTCGGCGTAGGCAACGGCCGGACACGCGACGGAAAAAGATACCAAGCGCACGCTCGCCTGCCCAAATCAGCACACTGTGCCCCCGTGACCACCTTCGCCCGGATCGTACTCACCGCGGTCTTCGTCGATGAGTCCTCGTCATGGCCGCGTCATGGCCGCCTCCGGGGTCCGGGGCCGGCAGGCCGATCCACGGTGGCTCCTGGTCTTCGGGCGGGCACCCCGGGCTTCTGCGACGCGGGACACCGGGGGTGGGCGGTTGCCCTGCTGGCCTTTTCGGTCGTCGTCAACGGCCTGGCCCAGCTGCCCCGGGTGCGGGAGGCGGCCGAAGGTCTCACTCAGGTCGGGGCCACCCACGGCGCTCGCTGAGCCAGTCCCAGCAGACCTCGCCCTGCCAGCGTTGGTGGTTGCGGAGGTGCGGCGACGTGTGCGGCACCGGGCCGTCGGCGCTCTTCCAGAAGAAGCCGGTCAGCAGCGCGAGCACGATGTCGATGTGCTCGGCCGGCACGTCGGCGGTCAGCGGGTGCGCCGCCAGCGCGGACTCGACGTCCAGCCCGTCACCGCGCGGGCCGATCATCATGAACAGCGAGTCGAGCCATCCGGCGCCGACCACCGGCCAGTTCCAGTCGCAGAGGAGGACCCTGCCGTCGGTGCACAGCAGCAGGTTGTCGTCACGGACGTCGGTGTGCACGAGGGTCTCTCCGGCCGTGACGTCGGCGAAGCGCGCCGCGAGGGTTGCCGCCTCCTCCAGGTGGGCGAGACCGGGGCGGGTGGCGCGGAGGTGGTCCCAGTACGCCGGCCACCCGGCGAACTCGGCTCGGACGTCGTCGCCCGCCAGGTCGTCCGGCGCGGGCGTCAGCACCGCTGCGGCATCGACGAGCATCGCCAGGCAGGCCCCGAGGTCGGCGTCCCGCCACGGTCGGCTCGGGGCTCGGGCGTCGACGTGCTCGAGGCCCACGACCACCCAATCGTCGGCGTCGTGAAGCCACAGCAGCCGGGGGGCCGGCGCCGCCTCCGGGAGCAGGCTGAGCTTGCGTGCCTCCTCGCGGTAGGCATCGGCGAACATCCGCTGCGCCTTCACCGAGGCCGCCTTCACGAAATGTCGCGAGCCGTCCGCACAGGTCAGCACGGAGGCGAACCCGGGAGTGAAACCCGCGCCCTGCGATGCCGCGTCGGCCACCGGCGACCCGCAGTGCTGCTCGACGGCGGCCCGGATGTGCGGAGGCAGGAACGGCCACTCCAGGCGGCGCGCGGTCTGACCATGAGGAACCGTCGACGGGATCACGGCCCCATCCTCGGGCACCCGCGGTCGGTCAGGCGAACCGCTCGGCTGCCGGCCGACCCTCCCGGTGGCCGACCTTCTCGCGACCTCGGGTGCCAGGGGGAGCCGCACGTCTCAGGCCGTAGATGGCGATGCCGACCCCGCTCACCATCATCCCGGCCAGTCCAGCGAGTGGCACCGGCTCCCCGAACATCAGGAAGATCCACAGCAGGGTCGTCGGAGGGGTGAGGTACAGCAGGGCGCTGACGTGCGTGGCTCCGCGGCGGCGGGCCAGCAGGACGTAGGAGCCGTAGCCCCCGAGGCTGGCCAGCATTAGCAGCCACGCGACCGCGGCCCAGAAGTTCGCGTCGGCAGGAGGCGTGGCGCGGCCGGCGCCTACTGCCAGGAGCAGGAACGCGGCGGCGGTGAGGCACGCCTGCAGCGTGATGGTCTCCAGCAGCGACTCGGGCGGGGCCAACCTGCGCTCGAGTACCGTCCCCGCCGCCAGGCTCAGCATCGCGCCCACCGGCAGCAGGTAGGCCCAGCCGGGAGCGCCGGCCACCTGCAGGTCGCCGCTCACCACCAGCACCACTCCGGCCATCCCGACCAGCAGGCCGACCCACTGCCGGCGAGAGGTCCGTTCGTCCAGGAGGGGGCCGGCGACGGTGGCCACGAGGAGTGGTTGGAGCGCGGCCAGGAGTGCAGCGGTGCCGCCGGGTACGCCGCGATGGACACCTTCGAAGACCAGGGCCAGATAGGTGACCTGTGTCAGCAGGGCCACGGCCCCTTGTCGGCGCCAGGCGCCCGCGCGGCGCGGGAGCCCGTGACCGACGAGGGCGCAGACGACCACCAGCACCAACGCGAGGGCCGCGAAGCGCCACGCCAGCAAGGTGACCGGATCCGCCGCAGTGCGCGCTGCCAGCTCGGCCCCCACGAAGCCCGAGCTCCAGCACACCACCAGCATCGTGGCCACGAGCGAGTGGGGTATCCGCGGCGAGGTCATGGATCTAGGTAACCATACCGGTTGGTATACTTTCAGTGGACCTGGAGGAGGGACATGCCCGACCTGACGGCACTAACACCCGCGGCGCGACGCATCCTGGAATCGGCGGCCGAGCTGTTCTACGAGCACGGGGTCACGAAGGTCGGTGTCGAGCTGGTCGCGGAACAAGCCGGCACCACCAAGAAGACGCTGTACGACCGGTTCGGGTCCAAGGAAGGGCTTGTCGTGGCCTACCTCGAGGACCGCGCCGCCCGCTGGCGCCAGCATGTCGAGCGCTACCTCGCTGCAACGGAGGAGGACGTCGTACCCCCCGACCGTCCCGTCGCTCTGCTCGACGCGCTGGAGTCCTGGATGGCTGGGTCGTCGCGTGGCTGCGGCTTTGTCAACGCCTTCGCGGAGCTCGCCGGCTCGTCGCCGACCGCCCTGGAGACGATCAGGGCGGAGAAGGCATGGGTGCGCGACAGCTACGCCGCCCTGGCCGACATGGCCGGCCATCCGGACCCCGTCGTCCTGGGACGTCGGCTGGCCCTGGTGCACGAAGGGGCCATCGTCGAGGCCACGGCCGGAGGATCCGATTCGGCGATGGCTGACGCCCGCACCATCATGCGGATGCTGGTCGGCGCGCCAGCCTGAGTGCCGCAACACGTCGGCGAATTCGCCGAGACCCGGGGGTTTGGGAGAATGGCATCAACATGGCTGCCACCCCCGCCCGCCCGGGCTACACCGACCCCGCGATCATCAGGAACTTCTGCATCATCGCGCACATCGACCACGGCAAGTCGACCCTCGCCGACCGGATGCTGCAGCTGACCGGGGTGGTCGACGAGCGCGCGGCCCGGGCGCAGTACCTCGACCGGATGGACATCGAGCGCGAGCGCGGCATCACCATCAAGAGTCAGGCGGTCCGGATGCCGTGGACCGTGCCTGCCGACAACGAGCAGGGCGCGGAGCCGGGCAGCTACGTCCTCAACATGATCGACACCCCCGGCCACGTCGACTTCACCTACGAGGTGTCCCGGTCCCTGGAGGCCTGCGAGGCGGCCGTGCTCCTGGTCGACGCCGCCCAGGGCATCGAGGCACAGACACTGGCGAACCTCTACCTCGCGATCGGCGCCGACCTCCACATCATTCCGGTGCTCAACAAGATCGACCTGCCGTCGGCCCAGCCCGAGAAGTACGCCGCCGAGCTGGCCGGCATCATCGGCTGCGACCCGAGCGACGTGCTCCAGACCTCGGCCAAGACCGGCCTCGGCGTCGAGGCGCTGCTCCACGAGATCGTCAAGCAGACCCCGCCGCCCGTGGGTGACGCGGACGCTCCTGCCCGGGCCCTGATCTTCGACTCCGTCTACGACACCTACCGCGGCGTCGTCACCTACGTGCGGGTCGTCGACGGCAAGCTCAGCCACCGCGACCGGATCAAGATGATGTCCACCGGCGTCGTGCACGAGATGCTCGAGGTCGGCGTGATCAGCCCCGAGCCGGTGAAGTCGACCGAGATCGGTGTCGGCGAGGTCGGCTACCTGATCACCGGCGTGAAGGACGTCCGCCAGTCGCGGGTCGGCGACACCGTCACATCCCAGCACCACGGCGCCACCGAGCCGTTGGGCGGTTACAAGCACCCCAACCCGATGGTCTACTCCGGGCTCTACCCGATCGACGGCGACGACTACCCCACGCTGCGCGACGCGCTGGAGCGCCTCCAGCTCAACGACGCCGCGCTGGCCTACGAGCCCGAGACCTCCGGCGCCCTGGGCTTCGGCTTCCGCTGCGGCTTCCTCGGCCTGCTGCACATGGAGATCGTGCGCGAACGGCTGGAGCGCGAGTTCAACCTCGACCTGATCTCGACCGCGCCCAACGTGGTCTACGAGGTGACCATGGAGGACGGGTCCACTCACGAGGTGACCAATCCCAGCGAGTACCCCGAGGGCAAGATCGCCGAGGTCCGCGAGCCGATGGTCCGGGCCACGATCCTCAGCCCGTCCGACTACATCGGCACGATCATGGAGCTCTGCCAGAGCAAGCGCGGCAACCTGCAGGGCATGGACTACATCTCCGCGGACCGCGTGGAGATGCGCTACACGCTGCCCATGGGCGAGATCGTCTTCGACTTCTTCGACCAGCTGAAATCGCGCACCAAGGGTTACGCCTCGCTCGACTACGAACGCTCCGGCGACCAGGCCGCCGACCTGGTCAAGGTCGACATCCTGCTGCAGGGCGAGCCCGTCGACGCGTTCAGCGCGATCGTGCACCGCGAGGCGGCGTACTCCTATGGCGTGATGCTGGCCGGCAAGCTCAAGGAGCTGATCCCTCGCCAGCAGTTCGAGGTGCCGATCCAGGCCGCGATCGGGGCCCGGGTGATCGCCCGCGAGAACATCCGCGCGATCCGCAAGGACGTGCTCGCCAAGTGCTACGGCGGCGACATCACCCGCAAGCGCAAGCTGCTGGAGAAGCAGAAGGAGGGCAAGAAGCGGATGAAGATGGTCGGCCGCGTCGAGGTCCCCCAGGAGGCCTTCATCGCCGCGCTCTCCACCTCCGGGCCCGCGGTGGACAAACCCAAGAAGTGACCCCCGTGTCCGAGCGCAGCGAGAGTCGGTGACCTGCACGTCGGAG
>JALZCZ010000295.1 GCA_030862825.1 Actinomycetota bacterium
GTCCACCACACCGCTCGCCGACCCCCGCGGTCGGGCGTGTCGCGCATTTCCTCGCAACACGAGACCAGGGTCTGGCTAGTAGTTGTTGTGGTGCCCGACGGTTCGTCGAGCTGATCGGGTCTCCAGGTTCGGTGCGACCGCAGCCGACCACCGAGCACGTTGGTCCGCCCTCGAGAGCTGGTGGACCGGGAGACGCGATTCAGTAGTCAAGATGTGCCGCACCCCGGCAACCCGCCGGAGCAACCTGCATATCTTGGCAGAGACCTGCGGTGCGCGCCAAATCGGAATGGCTCGGCGGGATACTCCGGCACGCACGGCACCCCATTTCGCCGGGAAAGCGGTGCCATACGTGCCGGACTATCGCGAAATTGCGGCCTGGCCTACGCTCGGGGACGTGCCAACGAGAACACGTTCTACTTCCTGGACCCGGTCGTGATCATCGACGTACCCGAGGGCAAGGACCCGATCACCTACGTGTGGGGCGAGCGGATGACGCAGAACACGTTCTTCTCGGTCGGCAGCGGCACGGGGCCGGCGACCTTCGCACCCGTGCGGGTGACGGTGTCCACGATCTTGCGCGCCGAGGTGTCGATCACCTCGTGGTCATAGGCCTTGAGCCTGATGCGGATCTTCTGTCCCGCCATAGGTCTCTCTGTCCTTACTTCTCATCAGCCGCGTGTGTCCGGCACGTCCCCGGATTGGGTAGGTCCCGCCTGTTGCTCACCACCACCCCGCCGACCCCCGCGGTCGGGCGTGTCGCATGATTTCCTCGCAACACAAGACCGGGATCCTGCTGGGTGTTGTCGTGTGGCGCCCGACGGTTCGTCGAGCAGATCGGGTCTCCAGGTTCGGTGCGGCCGCACGACACCACCGAACACGTTGGTCCTCCGTGGAGCTCAGGGACCGGGAGACGCGATTCAGTAGTCAAGATGTGGCGCACCCCGGCAACCCGCCGGAGCAACCGGACTATCTTGGCAGACTCCCCCGCGTACGACCAAATCTGGACGTCCCGGGCTCCCCGAGCTTGCGAGCGACCGTGTCGAGACCAGTTGACCACGCCGGGGTAGTCCCTGACGATATCGCGGTGGATCGGCGCAACTGAGGCCGATTTCGTCAGGGACTACCCCATTTCTGCAGGTCGGCCTACGCTCAGCAGATGCAGAACGAGAACACGTTCTACCCGGAGGGGCGGGCTGCCATCCGGGCGGTCGACGCGCACCCCGGGCTGCGGCTGAGCGGGGTCGTGGTCTCGAACGCGGCCCAGGTGGGCCTCGACGCCGGCGAGCTGGCCGCCGTGGGCATCGTCGGCGGCGAGCCGAGGATCGTGGTCGAGCACGTCACCCGGATCGGGGCCGACTGCGCCACCGACTGGCCGATGCCGCCCGACAGCGGCGACGGCGTCCACCGGATGGTCAACGCGATCCCGTGGCTGCGCCCCGCCGTCCCCGGCCTCTACGACGACGCGCTCGACGTAGTGCTCAGCCCGGCAACCGGCCGGATCACCCATCGAGAGGGCTCCGCATGATCATCGACATCCCCGAGGGCAAGGACCCGATCCTCTACGTGTGGGGGGAGTTGGTGCCGGGCATCGGGCCGGCCGCCTCCACGTTCGCCACCAGTGTCTACGATCACGGCACCCTCGGTCTGCGCGAGTTCGAGGCCGCGCGGCTGCGGGTCGCCCAGATCAACGGGTGCCTCTTCTGCCAGGACTGGCGCACCGAGCGCGACGGGGTCAAGGTCGAGGACAGCTTCCCCGAGGCGGTCACCGACTGGCGGACCACCACCGCGCTCGATGAGCGGGCCCGCCTGGCCGCGGAGTACGCCGAGCGCTACTCGCTGGACCATCACGGCCTGGACGGCTCGTTCTGGAGCCGGATGAAGGCGGAGTACTCGGACCGGGAGATCGTCGAGCTGTCGATGTGCCTCGGCTCGTGGATCGCGTTCGGCCGGCTCAACCGCGTGCTCGGCCTGGACGCCGAGTGCGTGCTGCCCAGCCACGTCAGCCGCTGAGCACCGACAGCGGAAGGTCGAGCGAGGCCCGCTGAAGCGACTCGACCAGCTCGTCGCGGAAGGTCCCGATCGCCGCGGCCATCAGCTGAGCGGCGCGCGCGCCGTCGCCGGCCTGGAGCTCGGCGAGGACGTTCGCGAGCTCCTCGCGCGCGCGGACACCGCCGCTCGCCGCTCCCGCTCGCAGCGCCATCAGCCGGGCCCGCTCGCTGTCGTCGAGGAGCCGCTCCACGATCTGGGCCGCGCGGCGGTTGCCGGCGGCCTCGACGAGCGCGAGGTGGATCGCGCGGTTCGCGGACAGGAACTGCTCCATCGACTCGGCGTCGTCGACGTTCACCGGCGGCTCCGCGAGCACCTGGAGCCGGGCCAGCTCGTCGGGTGAGATCCGCGCCGCGGCCGCCTCCGTCGCGGGCGGCTCGAGCAGCAGCCGCAGGTGGTAGATGTCGAGCACGTCGCGCATGGTCAGCGGAGCGATGAAGTGCCCTCGGCGGGGCTCCGCGACCACGAGCCCCTCGGCCCGCAGCCGCGCCAGCGCTGCCCGCACGGACGCCTTGGAAAAGCCGAAGCCGTCGACCAGCTGCGCCTCGGACACCGCGGCAGCGGGCGCCAGCTCGAGCCGCATGACCGCGTGCCGCAGCCGTGCGTACGCCGCCTCGCCTGAGTTCGCGCTCGTCATGCTGGCCATCCTCCGTCAGTGCCGGCCGGCGGCGGCGAGCCGGGCGCCGAACGCCAGCAGGGCGACGCCGGTGACCCGCTCGGTCCAGGCCTTGACCCGCGGCCGTCGGAGCGCGTCGCTCGCGAGCCCGACCAGCCCCACCAGGCCGCTGAACCAGGCGAGATAGATGGCCGCGAAGATCGCCGACAGCAGCAGGGCGACGGGGAGTGTCGAGCCGTGGGTGGGCAGGAACTGCGGGACGAAGGTGAGGAAGAACAGCGCGACCTTCGGGTTCAGCGCGTTCGACACGAAGCCCTGCACGAACGAGCGACCGCTGCGGGCCTCCCGCTCGGGCACCGCGGGCTGGCCGGCCGAGCGGAGCATCCTCACACCCAGGTAGAGCAGGTAGGCGATGCCGACGATCTTCAGCGTGGCGTAGGCGGTGGCCGAGGTGGCCAGCAGCGCCGAGACGCCGAGCGCGGCGGCGGCCGCATGCAGGCTCAGGCCGCACGCACCACCGAGCATCGTCCGCAGCCCGGCTCTCCGGCCGCCCACCAGCGCATTGCGCAGGATCAGGGCCTGGTCCGGCCCCGGGAGGGCCACCAACACGAGCGACGCGACGGCGAACTCGAGGATCATGTTGATATGTCACCACAGCATTTCTGACATGTCAAGCACCGACCTGAGAGGATGACGGCCACGATCCCTGCCTCGGAGGAGCGCCATGTCGGACCATCAGCCGTACCCGCCGCCGGGGGCACCCCCGCCGCCGGGCCACGAGCCTGAGCCGGCGCGCGCACCCTCCCGCTGGACCGGACCGCAGCAGCCCCCGCCCGGCTATCCGCCGACACCCCAGCAGCAGCAATGGCGGCCTCCCCCAGGGATGCTCGGCGCCGCGCACAAGCCGGGTGCGATGCCGCTGCGCCCGCTGAGCCTCGGTGACATCTACGACGCGGCGTTCCGGATCATCCGCTTCAACCCGAAGGCCACGGTCGGCTCCGCGGTGCTGGTGTCCGTCGTGGTGATGGCCATCCCGGTGCTGCTGACAGCGGTGCTGACCTGGACCGTCGGGGCGGCGCTCGACTCGACCGGCAACCTCGACAGCTCCGCATCGGAGGCCGAGCAGCTCGGTGCCGCCGGGTCGCTGATCTCGCTCGGGCTCGGCGCGCTGCTGCTCCAGGTCGGCCTGATCTTCGTGACCGGGATGGTCGCCCACGTCACCAGCGCGGCCGCCGTCGGCCGTCGGCTCTCGCTGGCTGAGGCCTGGGCGGCCACCCGCGGCAAACGCTGGCGGCTGCTGGGTCTGACGCTCATCATCAACGTGATGTGGCTGGCCATGTTGGCGGCGTACGTCGTGGCCTGGGTGCTGGTGGTCGTCGTCGCCGAGGATGCCCTTCCCGTGGTCCTCTTCGGCCTGATCAGCGTGCCGCTCTTCATGGTTGTCATGGTCTTCTTCTGGATCCGGATCTACTACCTGCCGGCGCCGGTGCTGATGCTGGAACCGGTGGGGGTCTTCGCGGCCATCGGTCGCGGGTTCCGGCTGACCCGCCGGCAGTTCTGGCGGACCTTCGGGATCGCCCTGCTCACCATCGTGATCGCCTCGATCGCGGGCTACATGCTGGCAATGCCGATCTCGATCGCGGGGCAGATCTTCACGTTCGCCTCTCCGGAGTACGCAACGCTCGTGCTGGTCGCCACGCAGGCTGTGTCGACGGTGATCTCTGCGGCGTTCGTAGCGCCGTTCAGCGCCGCGGTGGCCTCCTTGCAGTACCTCGACCAGCGGATGCGCAAGGAGGCCTACGACGTCGAGCTGATGACCCGGGCCGGGATCACGGCGCAGTGACTCCCCCATCCGGAAGCCTGCTGACCCGGCTGCTCCTCGACCCGCCGCTCGACCCCTCACCCGAGGAGGCCGAGTCGCTGCTGCGACGCGAGCTGCTCAAGCCGGACTACCACGACCAGAACCTGCTCCAGCGGATCCTGAGCTGGATCGACCGGCAGGTGACCCGTGGCCTCGACGCGGCCAGCGGCACGCCGCCGCTCTCGGCGTTCGCCGCGATGGTGGTGCTGGTGCTGCTCGTCGGTGCCCTGGCCTGGCTGCTGACCCGCGCCCGGGCCACGGCCCGCACCGAGCGCGAGCAGCGGTCGGTGCTGACCGACGAGGTGGTCTCCGCCGCCGAGCTGCGGGCCCGGGCCGAGCGGGCGATGGCCGAGGAGCGCTACGAGGACGCCGTGGTCGACGCCTACCGGGCGCTCGCGGTGCGCCAGGTCGAGCGCGGCCGGCTCGACGACGCCCCGGGGGCGAC
>JALZCZ010000346.1 GCA_030862825.1 Actinomycetota bacterium
GGCGTAGTCCGTCCGCCGCGCAGCACCAGACCGACCTCGCCCGGGAGGATCACCAGGCCGTTGCCGCGCGGCACGAGCAGGCGCCGGGCCAGCAGCTCCTCGGCCGGCGTCTCCGCGTCGGCGGGCAGCAGGGTGTGCCGGGCCGCCCCGGTGGTGGCCTCCCCGCCCTCGGCGTCGACGTGCTCGAGCAATGCCCGCGCTGCGGGTGACAGCTCCTCGATGCGGGCCGCGACCTCCGCGGGGGCCGGCGGCTCCGGGCTCCTCGGCCGGAGCCCGCTGCGGTCGCCCACCAGTGCCTCCGCGACACCGGTCAGCGGCCGGATCCCGCCCGGCGCCTCCCATGCCAGCGCCAGGTCCTGCAGCCGCTTCAACGACCTGTCGACCCGCGACCGCTCGGTGTGCACGATCGACCGGAGTTCGGACGGGGTGGTTTGACCGGCGACGACCAGGGCATCTAGGACGTAGAGCTCGAGCCGGGTGAGAATGTCCAGCGCACGCACCACGGAGGTGCGCAACGAGGCACGAGACGCCAGTTGACCGAAGTCGTGAGGGGCGGGTGTGGCCAGGTCGGGACGCTCGGCGAGCAGCCGGGAGAGCCGCTCGTCCGGCCAGCTCCGCAGCTGGTCGGCGAGCGAGCGGAACCCCCGCTTCGCAGCCATCCCACCAACGTTAGTGGGCCCCTCCACCTTTGAAGGACGCGGATGACGCCGGTCGAGCTGCACCATGGGGCAGCGACCGATATCGGGGTGGTCCGCGAGGTCAACGAGGATGCGTTCCTCGCCGTCCCGCCCGTCTTCGTCGTCGCCGACGGCATGGGCGGCCACGACCGCGGCGACATCGCCAGCAGCATCGTGGTCGAGGAGTTCGCGCGGCTGGCGAACGACGGCTACGACCCGAGCCGCGGCCCCGCGGTGGTCGCGGAGACGCTCGAGCACTGCCAGGCCCGGATCGCGGCGTACGACGCGCACCAGCGGGCGGCCGGCGCCGTTGACTTCGCGGCCGGCACCACCGCGGTCGTGGCGCTGCTGATCGATCAGGAGGGCGAGCCGAAGTGGCTGCTCGCGAACCTCGGTGACTCGCGCGTCTACAAGTTCAACGACGGCGTGCTGGAACAGGTCAGCGTCGACCACAGCGTGGTGCAGGAGCTGGTGGAGGCGGGCACGATCACGGCCGACGACGCGGCCGTCCATCCCGAGCGGCACATCATCACCCGCGCCCTCGGTGGCGGCGGCAGCGCCGAGGCCGACTACTTCGTGCTGCCGTTGTCGGCCGCCGAGCGGATCGTGCTGTGCTCCGACGGGGTGAGCGGAATGATCGACGACGGCCGGATCGCCGAGATCATGGCGGAGGCCGAGGACCCCCGCGACGCCGCCGACCAGGTCGTGGCGGCCGCGGTGGCCGCCGGCGGGCAGGACAACGCGACGGCGGTCGTCGTCGATGTGGTGGGATTGGTCAACGACACGCCGTACGACTCGGAGCGCCAACGCGTGAGTCTCGAGCAGAAGCTGGGAGCGCTGCCATGAGCGACGAACAGCCCGACGCCACCTGGTCCTACCAAGCCGGCGAATGGTTCGGCATCGTAGGGCCGGAGATCACCGTCCTGCTTCCCGGAAGTGAGAAGCAACGCGTGACCGGACTCTGGGAGCTCGTCGACGACGGTGCCGGTTTCGACCAGGTGCTCGACGGCCTGCTCAGCTCGGGCCTCAGCGCCCTGCCGGGGTTCGCGCTGATCGGCATGGGACCCGGTCCGACCAGGGTGCTGCTGCGAGGCGGCTCGGTGCGGGCCGCGGTCGTGGCCGGCGACGGACCCGTGGCCCTGGAGGGCTCCACCGCGGCCACCTGGGCAGAGCGGGTCTTCGAGGGCGTCACCTCGCTGACCGTGAGCGTCGGTGAGCCGGCCGACCAGGCGCGGCACCTGCCCATCGAGCAGGGTCTGGTCCGGGTCGCTCGGATCGACCGGCCGGAGCATGCCGCCGGTGCCGCGCCACCTCCCGCCCCCCCGGTCGTCGTGCCGCACGTGCTCGACGAGTCGTCGCCGCTCGACGACGACGCCGACACCAATGCCCAGCCGTCGCCGTACGCCGACCTCGGCGCCGTGCCGGTCGAGATCTCCGAGCCGGAACCGCTCACGATGGCCTTCGACCCGTTCGACGCCGACCCGGTGGCCGACGAGGAGGAGGCGGCCGAGGAAGAGGCCACCGGCGAGCCGCCGCCACCGCTGCAGTCCGTCGGCTCGTGGACCTCGGACGCCGAGCCGCCCACTCTGCCGCCGAACGTGCCGCCACCTCCGCCGACCCTGCCACCACCGCCGCCGCCCCCGCCGATCGCCCCCGCCCCCTACGACCCGGACCCGGTGGACAGCGACCACGACGGGATGACCCGGGCGGGCCTGGCTCCCGGTGAGCTCGACCGCCAGCAGCCGGGCATCCCCGGACAGCCCCAGCCGCCCGGTGTCACCCGCCCCGTCGCGAAGCTCCTGGTCTCCAACGGCGAGACCGTCGACGTCGATCGGGTGGTCCTGATCGGGCGAGCGCCCGAGGCGCGCCGCTTCGCCTCGACCGAGCAGCCGCGGCTGATCACGGTGCCGAGCCCCCTGCACGAGATCTCCTCGACCCACGTCGAGGTCCGCCCCGGCTCCGGCGCCGACCACGGCAGCGCGGTCGTGACCGACATGGGGTCGACCAACGGCACCGTGCTGGTGCAGCCCGGGCTCGGCCCGGAGGAGCTCAAGCCGGGCATCGCGGTGCAGCTGATCCCCGGATCGGTCATCAACCTCGGCGACGGCGTCACCATCCAGGTCGCCCGTCCCTGACCGTGCCTGCGACATGACCGAGACCGCCGCCCGCGGCCAGACCACCTACCCGGCGGCCGAGCTCGACCGCCGGTTCTACGCGTTCCTCGTCGACCGCCTGATCGCCTGGGGCCTGTACGCCGGTGCCGGCTACCTCGCCTATCGTCAGTTCTTCGACGACGACCGCACCTGGGCCGGTGTCGGCACGGTCGCGGCCCTGGTCCTTGTGGTCGGCGTCGGCTTCGCGGTGCTGCTCGGCGTCGCCGGTGTCTCACCGGGCAAGGCCGTCGCCGGACTCCGCGTGGTGGACAACGAGGCCGGGACGCCGATCGGCGTCGGCCGGGCCCTGCTTCGCACGCTGATCCTCGGCATCGCCGCGCTGCCGACGTTCTGCCTCGGCGTGGCGACGCTGGCCTGGACCGCGGTGATGGACCCGGGCGGGTGGCGGCGGGGCTGGCACGACCACGCCAGCCGGGCGGTGGTCGTCGACATCCGCCCGGTCCCCGTCCATCAGGAGGTGGAGGAGAGCCGGCCGCGCCAGATCGTGAACCTGACCGCCATGCGGCTGATGCCGAGCCCTCCCGAGCCCCCCGACCCCCCCGACCCCCCCGAC
>JALZCZ010000355.1 GCA_030862825.1 Actinomycetota bacterium
AGAACGTGGTCGGCTACCCGCTGATGCCCGTCTACACGGCCAAGGCCGGAGGCTTCTTCTTCACCGTGTTCGGGGTCATCGTCCTGATGGGCGCCCTGCTGACGATCAACCCGGTCTGGAAGTTCGGGCCCTACGATCCGACCAAGGTGACGGCCGGCTCCCAGCCCGACTGGTATATGGGCTGGCCGGACGGGCTGCTGCGGATCATCCCGGCCTGGGAGTCGGAGATCTTCGGCTACCTCATCTCATGGAACATCCTGATCCCGATCCTGCTGGCACCACCACTGCTGCTGACGATCGTGGCCCTGCTCCCCTTCGTCGAGCGGTGGATCACCGGCGACAAGCGCGAGCACCACCTGCTCCAGCGGCCCCGCGACGTCCCGACGCGCACCGCGATCATGGCCGCGCTGGTGACCTTCTACGGCATCGCCTGGGCCGCCGGTGGCAACGACATCATCGCGATCAAGCTGCACCTGTCGATCAACCAGATCACCTACGGCTTCCGGGTGCTGATCTTCCTGGCGCCGATCGTGGTGTTCACGATCACCAAGCGCTGGTGCATCTCGCTGCAGCGGCACGACGAGCAGAAGCTGCTCCACGGCTACGAGACCGGAGTGATCATGCGCTCCCCCGAGGGCGGCTACACGGAGAAGCACCTGCCGATCAGCGACAAGCGCGCCTACGTGCTCAACGCCCGCGACCGCGGGAGACCGCTGGAGCCGGCAGATGAGACCGATGCCAACGGCGTGAGACAGCGCGGCCACCGGCTGCGGGCCCTCCGCTCGAAGCTGTCGCAGGTGATGTACGCCGACAACGTCCAGGCGCCGACGGCCGACGAGCTCGAGGAGCTCCCGTCCAGCGAGCCGGCCGGCTCGGGCGGCTCGGGTTCGCCGGGCGTACCTCACGACTCGGCATGAGCGACTGAGTCCGCGGCCCGTTCCCGATCGCTTCCGTGGGGTACCACTCCCCCATGGCTGCCGGAATCGTCCTGATCATCATCGGCGCGATCTTCGCGTTCGCACTCAAGGCGGAGTCGTCATGGCTGGACACCGAGGTCGCCGGGCTGATCCTGATGCTGGGTGGCGCCGCGTTCATCTGGCGCTCGCGGGTGAAGAAGCGTGAGGTGGTGACCCGGGAGACCGAGTCGGCCGGCGACGGCTCCCAGACCGAACAGACCACCGTGGTGGAGCGCCGCGTGGAGTAGGGCCGGTCAGCTCTCGGAGGCGGGCAGGTCACCGGCGATCTCGTCGCTCGGGTGGCCCTCCTCGGCGGTCTCGGGCGGCCCCGCGGTCGTGGCCTCCTCCTCGTCGACCGCCCCCATGATCTCCGAGATCCGCGCGCAGTCTGCTGCCGAGGGATAGCCCCAGCCGGGCTCGTAGCCATAGACCTCGTCCAGCAGCCGGCCGTCGGCGAGCGTGTCGAGGATCTCGACCGAGCCGGGGCCGATCAAACCGGGATGTGACACGCCGCAGGTCTCCGCGACCTTGAGCAGGTCCCGGCGCAGCGTCCGCACATAGTTGGCCGCCCGAGCGCCCTTCGCCACCGGGTCGAGGCCTCGGACCAGCCATGGGTTCTGGGTGGCGACGCCGGTCGGGCAGGCCCCGGTGTGGCACTTCTGCGCCTGGATGCAGCCGACCGCGAGCATCGCCTCGCGGCCGACGTTGACCAGGTCGGCACCCAGGGCGAAGGCCGCAACGGCGTTGTCGGGCAGGCCCAGCTTGCCTGCTCCCACGAAGGTCACGTCTTCGTGGAGCCCGCGCTTCGCGAACTCGGCGTACGCCCGGGCGAAGCCCAGCCGGAACGGCAACGACACGGCGTCGGTGAAGATCAGCGGGGAGGCTCCCGTGCCGCCCTCACCGCCGTCGATGCTGACGAAGTCGACGCCACGATCGCGGTGGGCCATCAGATCGGCCAGCTCACGCCAGAAGCCGAGGTCCCCTACCGCTGACTTGATGCCCACGGGCAGTCCGGTCTCGGCTGCCAGCAGCTCGACGAAGTCCAGCATGGAGTCCACGTCGGTGAACTCGGCGTGCCGCGACGGGCTCAGGCAGTCCTGGCCGAGGGGCACCCCGCGGGTCTCGGCGATCTCCCTCGAGACCTTCCCGGCCGGCAGTACGCCGCCCAGGCCGGGCTTCGCTCCCTGGCTCAGCTTGACCTCCAACGCGCGGATCGGCGCTGATGCCACGAGCTCCCGGAGCCGGGGCAGGCTGAACCGGCCCCGACCGTCGCGGCACCCGAAGTAGGCGGTCCCGATCTGGAAGACCAGCTCTCCCCCGTTCAGGTGGTAGCGCGAGACCGCGCCCTCCCCCGTGTTGTGCAGGCAGTCCGCGTCCGCCGCCCCGCGGTTGATCGCCTCGATCGCGTTGCCCGACAGAGACCCGAAGCTCATGCCCGAGATGTTGACGACCGAGCTCGGGCGGAACGCGTGCCGGCGCCCACGGGGCCCGCCGAGCACCTTGGCCGCCGGCAGCCGCGCCTCCTGCCCCACCGCACCGTGGGTCGGATACGCCTCGCCGAACGTGCGGTGGTGCACGATCACGTTGCCGGCCGAGTGCTCCAGGTCGTTGTCGGTGCCGAACCCGAAGTAGTTGTTCTGCAGCTTCGCCGAGGCGTACACCCAGCGGCGCTGGTCGCGACTGAACGGCCGCTCCTCGTCGTTGGCGGCCACGATGTACTGCCGCAGCTCCGGCCCGATGGCCTCCAACCAGAACCGCGCGCGCCCGAGCACCGGGTAGTTGCGCAGGATCGCGTGGTCGCGCTGCACCAGGTCGCGCGCTGCCACCGCACCGACCGCCGCCAGCGGGGCCACCACCCATGACTTCCTCATCCCTGGCGGTACCCACATCGCCGGGCGCGGAAATCCACGAGACAGGCCGTCCTCCCCCGGCCGAGAATGTCCGCGATGACCATCTCCCCCTCGGGCGGGCGTCGTGGGTTCTTGCGGCGACTGATCCCACCCACGCCGATGTCGCGTCGCCTGGCGACGCAGTCGCTGTTGTTCTCCACCGGCGAGGGCACCTTCATGACGGGCAGCGCCGTGTTCCTGACCCAGGTGGTCGGGATGTCGGCGGCGAAGGTCGGGTTGGCCATCACCCTCACCGGGATCGCCGAGTTCCTCCTGGCCTACCCTGCCGGCCGCGTGGTGGACCGGTTCGGGCCGAAGCGGATCTGGGTGCTCACGACCTGGGGCCGAGGGGCGTGCTTCGTCGCGCTGCCGTTCGTGGGCTCGTTCGAGGAGTACCTCGTGGTCGGGATGGCCTTCGCCCTCTTCGGCTCGGCCGGCGGGTCGGCGTACCAGGCCTACGTCGTCGACGTGCTGCCGCGGAAGGAGCGGGTCGAGACCCAGGCCTACATGTACTCCGCGCTGAACGTCGGCTTCACGCTCGGCGCCATGCTCGGTGGCGTCGCGCTGGCGTTCGACAGCCTCACGGTCATCCGCTGGACGCCGATCTTCGCGGCCGCCCTGATGGCCCTCAACGCGATCTGGATCGCTCGGCTCCCGAAGGCACCGCACGATCTGCGGGTGGCCAGCGGCGAGGCCCGGGTGCGCCCGGTCGGCCCGGGGCCGGTGCGCAACACCGGCTGGATCCTGGTCACCTTCCTCTCGGGGACGCTGTGGACCAACCAGGTGCTGCTCAACATCGTGATCCCGCTGTGGCTGGTCGAGGCGACCGACGCGCCGCACGTGCTGCTGGCCTGGCTGTTCGGCACCAACACGGTGCTCTGCATCTTCCTGCCGGCGTACATGTCCAAGGGCGTCCGCGACCTGAACGACGCGATGCGCTACGTCTGGATCTCTTCGGCCTTCTTCGTCGGCTCGTGCGTGATCACGATGTTCACCCATTCCACCGTCGGCCTGGTGACGGTCCTGCTGGTCTGGCTCGGCCACGTCACGGTGACCGGCGCCGAGCTTTTCATCTCCGGCGCGAGCTGGGCGTTCGAGGCCGAGCTGATGGACCCGCGGCGACGGGGTGAGTACCAGGGCGTCCAGGAGGTCAGCGGGGCGCTCGGGTCGATGTGGGCCCCCGCGCTCTACACCTTCCTGGCCATCGAATGGGGCGCCGAGGGCTGGCTGGTGATCGCCGCGATCGTGCTCGCCGCCACCATGGCGACCGGCCCCTCGGTGCGGCTGGCTCGGGGCTTCGCCGCCCGGCACTTCCCGCCGGCCGACGAGGGCGAGGAGGAGGGCGCGATCGTCCTCGCGCCGGGCCCGGCGTAGTCTTCTCTCTTGATGTCAAGATACCTTCCGGGGCGACTCCTGAGTCTCGCCGGCCCGACGCCCCTGGTGCGTCGGCTCTCCGCCCAGTCGGTGCTCTCGGCGTTCGGCGACGGCGTGTTCCTGACCGGCAGCGCCGTCTTCTTCACCCAGATCGTCGGCCTGTCCGCGGCGCAGGTCGGACTCGGTCTCACCCTCTCCGGTGTCGCGACGTTCGCGCTCGCGGTGCCGCTGGGCAAGCTCAGCGACAAGTACGGCGCCAAGCGGGTGTGGGCGCTCAGCTCGCTGGTCGAGGCGCTGCTGTATCTGTTCTGGCTGGTCGTGGGCGACATGACCTCCTTCGTGGTGATGATGATCGGCCTCGGCCTGGTGCAGACCGCGAGCCGCTCGGCCCGCAACGCCTACCGGTTCGACGTCTTCCCTCGCGAGGAGCGAGTCCGCTCCAATGCCTACTTCCGGGCCGCCCGCAACGTCGGCTACACGCTGGGCGCGCTGCTGGCCGGCGTCGCCCTCGCGACCAACAGCGACGACGTGATCCGCGCCGTACCCCTCGCGACCGCCGTCCTCCTGCTGCTCAACGCGGCGCTCGTCTCCCGGTTGCCGCGTACGACGCATCACGTCGAAAGCGAGGCGCCGCTCGAGGAGGCGGTCGAGGCCGCCGGCGACAAGCGGAGCGCGCTGCGCAACCGCGGCTTCCTGCTGATGTCGGTCTGTGGCGGAGTGCTCGCCACGCACCAGGTGCTGCTCAACGTGGTCATCCCGCTCTGGCTGGTCGAGGAGACCGACGCACCCCGGGTGCTGCTCGCCTGGCTCTTCGGCACCAACACGGTGATGGCGGTGCTGCTCCAGGTCGCGGCCGCGCGCGGCATCACCACCGTCGCCGACTCGCTCCGGGCCCAGCGGCGAGGTGCGCTCTTCTTCGTCCTCTCCTGCGGGATCGTCATGGTCACCCACGACACCATCGGCTGGGTCACGATCCTGCTGGTCTGGATCGGCCACGTAACCGTGACCGGCGCCGAACTGTTCCACTCCGCCGGCGAGTGGGGCCTCCAGGCCGAGCTCTCCGACCCGGCCCGCCGCGGCGAGTACCAAGGCGTCTCCCAGCTCGGTTACACGGTCGGCTCAGTCTGGGCGCCGGCGGCGTACACCTTCCTCGCGATGGAGTGGGGCACCGAGGGCTGGTTGTTCATCGCGACGATCGTGCTCGTGGCCGCGGTCGCGATCCACCCGGCCGCCCGTGCGGCCGAGCGCCATCGTGCCCGTGAGGGCGTTGCCGCCGCCGTCTGATCTCCGCGGAGTTCCGACAGTAGATAGATCAAATTGGATTGATGTAACCTCGCTCAGGTGCCTTCCGCCAGCTCCCGTCGCGGCGCGGCCACGGTGCCCGGCCTGCTACGCCTCACCGGACACCTGGTGCGCTGGCGGCTCCTGGGCGAGCTGGCGCGCAGCGACCGGCAGGTACGCGAGCTCACGGCGCTGGTCGACCAGAGGCAGAGCCTGACGTCGTACCACCTCGGGCAGCTGCGGGCGGAGGGCCTGGTGACCATGCGGCGCAGCTCGGCCGACGGGCGCGACACCTACTACAGCCTCGACCTGGCGGCGTGCCGCGAGCGGTTCGCCACCGCGGGGGCCGCGCTGCATCCGGGCCTCCGGCTGGTCCCGGCCGCGCCGACGGCGCCGACCGGTGGTCGGGTGCTCTTCCTGTGCACGGGCAACAGCTCGCGGTCCCAGATGGCCGAGGCGATCCTGCAGCAGCTGGGGGGCGGGCGGGTCCACGTCGCCAGCGCCGGCAGTCATCCCAAGCCGCTGCACCCCGATGCCGTGTGGGTGATGCGAGAGCGGGGCATCGACATCGAGGGTCGTCCCACGAAGCACCTGAGCGAGTTCGCCGAGCAGCGGTTCGACCACGTGATCAGCCTGTGCGACCGCGTCCGCGAGGTGTGCCCCGACTTCCCCGGGCCACCCGCGGTGGCGCACTGGAGCATCGCCGACCCGGCGGCCGGTGACGAGGGCTACCCGGCGTTCGTCCGCACGGCGGACGAGCTCACCACGCGCATCGAGTTCCTTCTCCACGCGATCGAGCACTCCCCGACGAGCACGGAGGGATCCTAGAATTGTCCGACAACCTTGCCGACCTGGTCAGCGTCCGCTACATGGTCGACGACGTCGATGCGTCGGTCGACTTCTACACCGCGCACCTCGGTTTCACGCTCAGGATGAGCGCAGCCCCGGCGTTCGCCGACGTCGTACGCGGCCAGCTGCGACTACTGCTCAGCGGTCCCCGCAGCTCCGCGGGACGGCCGATGCCGGACGGCACGCTGCCGGCACCGGGAGGTTGGAACCGCATCCACCTGATCGTCGACGACATCGCCGCCGAGGTGGACCGGTTGCGCGGCGCGGGGCTCACGTTCCGCAACGACATCGTCACCGGCCCCGGCGGTCGGCAGATCCTTCTCGAGGACCCCTCCGGCAACGTCGTCGAGCTCTTCCAGCCCGCCGAAGGCTGAGGCACCACTCCCCCGCAACCGTCGATCAGTTCCAGTTGGTGACCTTCACGTCGCGGGGGTCCGGGGCGCCCTCCCCTGTCTCCAGGAGCGACTTGAGGCTCATCAGGAAGACGCCCCACTTGGTGGTGCAGTGGTGCATGAACTCCACCGGCTCCTTCCAGCCCATGTGCTTGAACATCACGATGGTGTAGTCGTCGACCTGCTGAAGGTCGAAGCTCACGGTGGTGCCGATCCACTCCTCGGGTCCGTCGACCACCTCCCACAGCACGCGGCACCCGGGCTCGAGCTCGCGCACCACCATGTCGATGCCGCCGGGCCCGAACCGGAACTGGATCACGCCGCCCACGTGGCCGTCTCCGGTCGTGTCGCTCGCCCACCAGCCGGCCAGGCCCTCCGGGGTGGTCAGCGCGCCGTAGGTGTCGTCCACCGACGACGTGATGCCGACACTGTGCAAGATGTCCACCATTGTTGGTTCCTCTTCCCTCGTTGTGGTTGTCATTTCTCGTTGGCGCGCTGGATTGCCTCCGCGATCCGCTTGATCCTGCGCAGCCGGGCGTCCCAGGTGGTCCCGACCTCGGAGAGCTGGGCCACCGCCCGGGCGAGCTGCGCATCGTCGATCCGGTAGCGCCGCTCGCGTCCGGCCTGGGTGGCGTGCACCAGCCCGACCCGGTCGAGCACCACGAGATGCTTCGCGACGGCCTGCCGGGTCACCGGAAGTCGGTCGCTGAGGGTCGTCGCCGTTGCGACGCCGTCGGCGAGGAGCAGGTCGAGCATCCGTCGCCGGGTCGGGTCCCCGATCGCCGACCAGAGATCGTCGTCGACGGCCACGCTCATGTCGTGGCTCCCAGCCGTGCGGCGTACTCGACGAGGTCGCCCAGGTGGCGGTCCCACCCGGCGACGTGCTCCTGGTACTGCGCCTCCAGGACGGCCGCCTCCCACCCCATCTCGCGGAAGCCGGTCTCGGTGAGCCGGAGCACGGTGCCGGTCTCGGACGGCGCGAGCTCGAAGGTGACGAGCATCGACTTGCCGGAGCTCGCGACCCCATCGACCGGAGGTATCCACCGGAAGGAGAAGCGTCGGGGTGGGTCCGCCTCGACCACCGTGTAGGGCACGACGTGCGCCCGGGGCATGGTCCCGTCCCCCCACACGAACTCACCGGTGGCGCCGGGCACCGGCTGCACATCGGCGTCGGCACCCCACCACTCCCGGATGTGCTCAGGACTGCTGATGACCTCGAAGACCACGTCCGGCGACGCGTCGACGTGGATCTCGCGCTCGATGCTTCCGTGCTCCATCCTCAGCTCCTTCTCGCAACATGTGGTTGCGCAAAACGTAGCGCATCGCGACCCTCGACGCAACCATCGGTTGCCTGTTGACTGACGGCCGAGAGGCACGTCGATACGCCGACGAAGGTCGCGGCATTTGATCGAGGCGCCGATCCGCGCAACTGTGGAGTTCGTCCCTGACACCAACGGAAGGCCCGGCATGCTCACCCTCACCGAGAACGCCACCTTGATCGCGAAGTCGATCGCCGATCAGCCCGACAACCCAGAGACCACGGCGCTGCGCATCGCCAGCGCCGGAGATTCCGAACTCTCGTTTGCCATCTCCACGGCGACCGAGCCCGAGCCCAATGACCAGGTGGTGGAGCAGAACGGCGCCACCGTCTACGTCGAGCCGGCCGCGGCCACCCAGCTCGACGACAAGGTGCTCGACGCCGGCGTCGACGAGGGCGGCAACGTGCAGTTCTCGTTGGGACAGCAAGGCTGACCCACTCTCCACGACACAGAACGACC
>JALZCZ010000382.1 GCA_030862825.1 Actinomycetota bacterium
ATCGCGGGTACTATCGGCGGAGTACGCAGCGCCGCTGCCGCGACCGCGGCCGCCCCTGGCACCGTTGCCGACGCCATCGGCGTACGGATCGGACGAGCGAAGGACTTCGTGGCCGAGCGGTCGGCAGCCACGGCCGTCGCCGGGGTGGCTGCCATCGTCATGGTCGGCGGCGGCATCTTCGTCGTCGGGCAGAGCACGGACGGCCAGCTGAAGGCCAGCTCGGAGGCGCCGCTCGGCGTCGTGCTCGACAACGACAGCTCGGCGCCCACCGAGGCCAGCGACCCCGACGAAGCGCCACTCGACCGCATCGGCGACGCCGCTGCGATCGCGCTCCGAGGGGGCGCCACCGTCAGCCCCTCCGCAAGCGATTCCGCCTTCGACGACCCGACCGACACCCTCTCCGAGACCCCTTCCGACCCGCCGTTCGACGTGCCCGGCCTCCCCGGTCCCGTGCGGCCGAGCGACGACCCGACGCAAGGGCCCGGCCAGGAGCCGAGCCAGCAGCCGACCCGTCCACCGACGCAGCAACCGACCCAGCCGCCCACGCAGCAGCCGGCGCAGCCCCCGACCCAGCAGCCGACGCAGCCGCCCACCCAGGCGCCGGCGCCCCCGACCGACATGAGCATCTCGGCGTCGAGCAACGACATGGCCGGCCTGTTCTGGAGCATCGAGGTACGGGTCAGCGGACTCGCACCGGGTCGCACAGCCACGTTGGTGGTGCGTTCGTCCGGCGGCAGCTCCACCGGCCTGACCTTCGACGGCCGATGCTCGCGGGTCTCGGGTGGCGGCGCGACCTGTCGGGTCAGCGAGACGCCGTCGAGCTACCGGTTCGGCGCGCAGGCGTTGCTCGGAGGGCCCAACACGCTCACGTTCACCGTCTACCCCGACGGTGACACCGACGCCAACCCCAGCGACAACTCGACCTCGGTGACCATTCGGCCGTAGCGAAGGCCCGACCCATAGGCGAGCGCCTGCCCATCGGGTAGGAATGAGTCATGTCCCTGAGCAGACTGATCGCCCGCCCGATGCTCTCGTCGATCTTCCTGGTCGGCGGGCTCAACGCCCTCCGCAACGCCCCTGCCCAGGCGGCCAAGGCAGCACCGGTGGCCGACAAGCTGGTGCGGCTCGCGCACAAGGTGGCACCGCAGGCGCCGATCCCCTCCGACCCTGTGCAGCTGGTCCGGATCAACGCGGCCACCCAGATCGCCGCCGGCCTCACGCTGGCCACCGGAAGGGCGCCTCGACTCTCGGCCGCGGTCCTCGGGGCGAGCCTGGTGCCGACCACCCTGGCCGGGCACCGCTTCTGGGAGCTCGACGACCCCGCCCAGCGCACCGCGCAACGGCTCAACTTCGCCAAGAACGTCAGCCTGCTCGGCGGACTGGTGATCGCGGCCGGCGACACCGACGGGAAGCCGGGCGTCGCCTGGCGTGCCCGTCGCGTGGCCAACGACGCCCGCCGCGAGGCCAGGCACCTGGCGAGGGCCGCACGTCGGGAGGCGAAGCTCGCCAAGGCGCAGCTCACATAGAATCCATCCCGATGACTCCCGTACTCGACCCGTGGCCCGCCCCGCGCGCGTCGCACCCCGTCGATGCGGTGGTCTCGCTGCCCGGCAGCAAGTCGCTCACCAACCGCGCCCTGGTGCTGGCATCCATCGCCGAGGAGCCCTCCGTCGTACGCCGTGCGCTGCGGTCGCGCGACACCCGCCTGATGGCGACGGCCCTGACCTCGCTCGGCTCGATCGTCGACACCACGGGCGACGACTGGGCGGTGCAGCCCGGGGCGTTCGTCGGCGACGCCGAGATCGACTGCGGACTGGCCGGCACCGTGATGCGGTTCGTGCCACCGGTGGCAGGACTGTCGACCGGCGTCGTGTCCTTCGACGGCGACCCCCACATGCGCAAGCGCCCGGTCGGCGAGGTGCTGACCGCACTGCGAGCGCTCGGGGTCGACATCGACGACGGCGGCCGGGGGTCGCTGCCGTTCGCGGTCCGCGGCAGGGGCTCGGTGCCGGGCGGCACCGTGGTCATCGATGCCTCCGCGTCCTCCCAGTTCATCTCGGCGCTGCTGCTGGCCGGCTCCCGTTTCGAGCACGGCGTCGACATCCGTCACGACGGCAAGCCGGTGCCGTCCGTGCCCCACATCGACATGACGGTCGCGATGCTGCGCCAGCACGGCGTGAAGGTCGACGACCTGGACGTCAACCGGTGGCGGGTCTCACCCGGGCCGATCGCCGCCCTCGACATCGAGATCGAGCCCGATCTCTCCAACGCCGCGCCGTTCCTGGCCCTGGCCGCCGTCTCAGGTGGATCGGTCACGGTGCGCGACTGGCCGCAGGCGACGACCCAGCCGGGCGACGCGCTGCGCGACATCCTGGCCAGGATGGGCTGCACGGTCGCGTGGGTCGACCAGGGCCTCCGCGTCACCGGCCCCGCGGAGCTCGAGGGCATCGACATCGACCTGCACGACGTCGGCGAGCTGACGCCCGCGGTGGCCGCGCTGTGCGCGTTGGCCGGCAGCCCGTCGCACCTCCGCGGCGTCGCACATATCCGCGGCCACGAGACCGACCGGCTGGCCGCGTTGGCCACGGAGCTCGGGGGCCTCGGCGCCGACGTCACCGAGCACCCCGACGGGCTCGAGATCCGGCCCGCCACGCTGACCGGCGGCACCTTCCACACCTACGCCGACCACCGGATGGCGCACGCCGGGGTGATCGTCGGCGCGGCCGTCGACGACGTGCGGGTCGAGGACGTCGCCACCACGAGCAAGACCTTCCCCGACTTCGCCGACTTCTGGGAGCGACTGATCGGACAGCGCTCTTGACCGGGCGCTACTCCGAGCACGACGTCGAGCACTACGACCGCCCGCGGCGCCACACCCGCCCCCGCACCAAGGAGCGACCCACCTACGACGACGCCGTCGAGGGCGTCGTGGTCACGGTCGACCGGGGCCGGTTCACCCTGCTCGTCGACGGCACCACCGTGATGGCGATGAAGGCGCGGCCGCTGGGACGCAAGGGGGTGGTCGTCGGCGACCGGGTGCGGGTGGTCGGCGACGTCTCGGGCGCGGCCGGAACGCTGGCGAGGATCGTGGAGGTGCAGGAGCGGACCACCACCCTGCGGCGTACCGCCGACGACGACGACCCGGTGGAGCGGATCATCGTCGCCAACGCCGAGCAGCTGGTGATCGTGACAGCGCTCGCGGATCCCGAGCCACAGCCACGGCTGATCGACCGGGCCCTGGTCGCGGCGTTCGACTCCGGCATGCAGCCGCTGCTCTGCCTGACCAAGGCCGACCTCTCTCACCCCGAGACGCTGCTGACGACGTACCGGTCGCTGGGTGTGCCGTGGGTCGTGACCGAGCGCGGCGGCGACCTGGCCGCGGTGCGCGACGCGCTGCGCGGGAGGACCAGCGTGCTGATCGGCTCCAGCGGCGTCGGCAAGTCCACGCTGGTCAACGCGCTGGTGCCGGACGCCAAGCGCGACGTGGGCGTGGTCAACGCCGTGACCGGACGGGGCCGCCACACGTCGACCTCGGCGTACATGCTGGCGCTACCGAGCGGTGACGGCTGGATCATCGACACGCCGGGTATCCGGTCCTTCGGCCTGGCGCACGTGCAGCCCGAGCAGCTGATCACGGCGTTCCCC
>JALZCZ010000396.1 GCA_030862825.1 Actinomycetota bacterium
GGGCACCGAAGTACGGCTGCACCTGCCCCGGCGCGAGCCGGGCGAACAGCGTCAACAGAAGGAGGAGAGCCGTGACTGAGCCCATTTCCGTGGTGATCGTCGATGACCATGCGATGTTCCGTGGCGGCGTCCGCGCCGAGCTGGACTCGGTCGGTGCCGGCGTCGTGAACGTCAAGGCCGAGGCGGCCGATGTCGACGAGGCGGTGGCCGCGGTCGCCCAGCACCGTCCGGACGTCGTACTCCTCGACGTGCACCTGCCCGGCGGTGGCGGGGTCGAGGTGATGCGAAGGTCGCAGTCTCCCGACACCCTCTTCCTGGCGCTGTCGGTCAGTGACGCCGCCGAGGACGTGATCGGCACCATCCGGGGCGGCGCGCGCGGCTACGTCACCAAGACCATCACCGGTCCCGAGCTGGTCTCCGCGATCCGGCGCGTCGCCGACGGCGACGCCGTCTTCTCGCCGCGGCTGGCCGGCTTCGTGCTCGACGCCTTCGCCGGCTCCATCGACGTGGCCGCCGTCGACGAGGACCTCGACCGGCTCACCGAACGCGAGCGCGAGGTGATGCGACTGATCGCCCGGGGCTACGCCTACAAGGAGGTGGCCAAGGAGCTCTTCATCTCCATCAAGACCGTGGAGACTCACATGTCGTCGGTGCTGCGCAAGCTGCAGCTCTCGTCGCGCCACGAGCTGACCCGCTGGGCCTCGGACCGCCGCCTGCTGTGAAGCGGGTCCTGGTTGCGGCGACGGTCCTGCTCGTGGCCGCGTGCGGCTCACCGGAGCCATCGTCGGATCCGGCCCCGGCGCCCAGCCCGTCGCCGAGCCCGTCGCCGAGCCCGTCGTCGAGCCCCTCGTCGAAGCAGACGTCGCCGCGCCCTTCCCCGGACGATCCCGTGCCCACCTCTCCCGGGCCCGAGCCGTCGTACTCCACCTGGGAGCTGGGGGCGCACCCGCTGCCGCTGCGCCCGGACGGCTTCGGCGTGGTGCGACCGACCCCGCCGACGCTCCGCGATCGCCGCTATCCGACGGTCGACCTGCTGCCGCCTCCGGCGGGTGAGGAGTTCGCGTCGACGATCGGGCGGATCACACCGGCGTTACGCCAGCGGATGGGCACCTCGTGGTCGCCGCAGTGCCCGGTCGGCCTCGACGGGCTGCGCTACCTGACGGTGTCGTTCCGGGGCTTCGACGGCGCCGCCCACACCGGCGAGCTCGTGGTCGCGGCCGCGGCGGCCGAGGATGTGGTGTCGGTCTTCCGGGCGTTGTACGCCGCGGACTTCCCGATCGAGGAGATGCGGCTGCCGGGGACGGCCGACCTCGAGGCGCCTCCGACCGGTGACGGCAACGACACCGTCGGCCTGGTCTGCCGACCGTCGATCGGCCAGACGCAGTGGTCCGCGCACGCCTACGGGCTCGCGATCGACCTGAACCCCTTCATGAACCCCTACCTTCGCGGCGACCTCGTGCTGCCGGAGCTGGCCGGCAGCTACCTCGACCGCTCCTGGCACCGGCCCGGGATGATCTTCGGCGACGACCTGGTGGTGCGGGCGTTCGCCCGGATCGGCTGGTCGTGGGGCGGCGACTGGACCTCGCTCAAGGACTACCAGCACTTCACTGCGCTGGATCGCTGATCAGTAGTGTGCGCGCATGGAAACGCTGCGCCTGATCCTGCTGGTCATCCACATCCTCGGCTTCTCCGCGCTGATCGGTGGCCTGCTCGCCCAGGCCGGCGCGGCGGAGAAGCGTGTCAACGGCGCCATGCGCGACGGCGCCGGCACGGCCTTCCTGGCGGGCCTCGCGCTGGTCGGCGTCCTCGAGGCCGACGACCAGGCGGTCGACAACGCCAAGATCGCGGTGAAGGGCGTGATCGGCCTGGTGCTGCTGATCCTGGTGATGGCCAACGTGCGCAAGGAGCGGATCCCCAACGGCCTCTGGGTCGGCCTGCTCGTGCTCTCGGTCGCCAACGTCTGCGTCGCCGTGCTCTGGTCACCCGCCCACGCGTCCGTCTGAGCCCGGGCCGCCGGCGCCCGTGCCACACGTCGTCGACCCGTCCACCACGCGCCGCAACGGCGTACCAGTGTGGTGGACAGCGGGTTACAGGGGAGCCCTGCCCCGCGCGGCAACCGCGGGGGGTGGCGCGACGTAGGGTTGGGGCCAGCATGAGTACGCCGTTACCGCTCCCCGATCTCGAGCCGCCGGAGGAGCCTCGCACCGCCCGCCGCGGGCCCACGGCCGAGGAGCTCCTGCAGGGGCTCAACGAGCCGCAGCAGGCGGCGGTCCGCCACGCCGGCACCCCGCTGCTGGTGGTGGCCGGTGCCGGCTCGGGCAAAACGCGGGTGCTCACGCGCCGGATCGCGTGGCTGATCTCCGAACGCAAGGCCCACCCCGGCTCGATCCTGGCGATCACCTTCACCAACAAGGCCGCCGCCGAGATGAAGGAGCGCGTCGAGGCACTGGTCGGTCGGCGGGCTCGGATCATGTGGGTCAGCACGTTCCACTCCGCGTGCGTGCGGATCCTGCGCAAGGAGATCGACAAGTTCGGCTACAAGTCCAACTTCTCGATCTACGACGCGCAGGACCAGAAGCGGCTGATGACGCTGGTGCTCAAGGACCTCGACCTCGACCCGCGGCGCTTCCAGCCCGGCGCGGTGCTCCACTGGGTCTCCAACCACAAGAACGAGCTGCGCGACGCCGAGGAGGCCGCCGCCGACGCGAAGAACGGCTTCGAGGAGTCCTACTCCGCGGCGTACACGCTCTACCAGCGCCGTCTGCGCGAGGCCAACGCGCTCGACTTCGACGACCTGATCATGAGCACGGTGCACCTCTTCCAGGCCTTCCCCGAGGTGCGGGAGACCTACCGGCGACGGTTCCGGCACGTGCTGGTCGACGAGTACCAGGACACCAACCACGCGCAGTACGCCCTCATCCATCAGCTGTGCGCGGAGCAGATGGAGGAGGTCACGGCGGTGGGCGACGAGCCGGCCGAACGCGTGGAGCCCGCGGAGCTGATGGTCGTCGGTGACGCCGATCAGTCGATCTACGCCTTCCGCGGCGCCAACATCCGCAACATCCTCGACTTCGAGCAGGACTTCCCCGACGCGACCTCGATCCTGCTGGAGCAGAACTACCGCTCCACGCAGACCATCCTCACCGCCGCCAACTCCGTGATCGGCCACAACAAGGGCCGCAAGCCGAAGAAGCTGTGGTCCGATGCCGGTGACGGTGCCAGGATCGTCGGCTACGTCGCCGACGACGAGCGCGACGAGGCGCGGTTCGTGTCCGAGGAGATCGACCAGCTCACCGACGCCGGCATGAAGGCCGGCGACATGGCGATCTTCTACCGGACCAACTCCCAGAGCCGAGTGTTCGAGGAGGTGTTCATCCGGACCGGGCTGCCCTACAAGGTGGTCGGCGGGGTCCGCTTCTACGAACGCCGCGAGGTGCGCGACGCACTGGCCTACCTACGGATGCTGGTCAACCCCGACGACCAGGTCTCCCTGCGCCGGATCCTCAACGTGCCCAAGCGCGGCATCGGAGACCGCGCGGTCGAGTGCGTCAACAGCCTCGCTGAGCGCGAGCGGATCACCTTCTGGGAGGCGCTGCGTCGAGCCGACCAGGCGCCCGGTCTCGCCACCCGCTCGCTGGCCAACATCAAGGGCTTCGTGGCGATGGTCGAGGAGCTGCAGTCGATGGTGGCCGCGGACGAGCGGGCCGACGTGATCCTCGAGTCGGTGCTCGCCCGCTCGGGCTACCTCGAGGAGCTCGAGGCGTCCGACGACCCGCAGGACGCAACCCGCGTCGAGAACCTCGGTGAGCTCGTGGCCGTGGCCCGCGAGTTCTCCGACGACCCCGTCGCCGGACCCTCGGCCGACCCGGCCGACGTCGACGCCGGCATCGTCGCGCCCGGCCTCGGCGACTTCCTGGAGCGGGTCGCGCTGGTCGCCGACACCGACCAGATCCCCGACGAGCCCGACCCCGACCGGCCCGAGGACACCGGAGTGGTCACCCTGATGACGCTCCACACGGCGAAGGGTCTGGAGTTCCCGGTGGTCTTCCTGACCGGCCTGGAGGACGGCATCTTCCCCCACTCGCGGTCCATGGGCGGCGACCCGGCCGAGCTCGAGGAGGAGCGGCGGCTCGCGTACGTCGGCGTCACCCGGGCCCGGGAGCGCCTCTACGTCTCCAGGGCCGTGATCCGCTCCGCCTGGGGCGCGCCGAGCCACAACCCTGCCTCCCGGTTCCTCGACGAACTGCCTGGAGACCTGGTCGACTGGCGCCGCATCGAGGCGGCCCAGACCCGCTGGGACCGCCCCGACCTGGCCGGCGGCTCCGCTGCCGCGCGCCTCGGCGC
>JALZCZ010000408.1 GCA_030862825.1 Actinomycetota bacterium
GCAGTGCGCTGGCCGGCCGTCGTCACAAACTCAGTCACGTCAGTGGTCACTCCTCGCCGTCGGTGGCGTCGGCCTCCGCCGGAGCAGCCTCCTCGACGACGGGGACCAACGACAGCTTGCCGCGGTCGTCGATCTCGGCGATTTGGACCTGGATCTTCTGGCCCACCGAGACGACCTCCTCGACGCTCTCGACCCGCTTGCCCCCGGCCAGGTCGCGCAGCTTGCTGATGTGCAGCAGGCCGTCCTTGCCGGGCATGAGCGAGACGAACGCACCGAAGTTGGTCGTCTTGACCACGGTGCCGAGGTAGCGCTCGCCGACCTCCGGCATCGTCGGGTTGGCGATCGCGTTGACCGCGGCCTTGGCGGCCTCGGCCGCCTCGCCGTTGGTCGCACCGATGTAGACGGTGCCGTCGTCCTCGATCGACAGGGTCGCGCCGGTGTCGTCCTGGATCTGGTTGATCACCTTGCCCTTGGGCCCGATGACCTCGCCGATCTTGTCGACGGGGACCCTGATCGTGATGATCCGCGGAGCGTGGACCGACATCTCCTCGGGCTCGTCGATGGCCTCGGCCATGACGTCGAGGATCGCGTGCCGCGCGTCCTTGGCCTGGGTCAGCGCCGAGGCGAGGATCTCGGCCGGGATGCCGTCGAGCTTGGTGTCGAGCTGGAGCGCGGTGACGAACTCCCGCGTGCCGGCGACCTTGAAGTCCATGTCGCCGAAGGCGTCCTCGGCTCCGAGGATGTCGGTCAGCGCGACGTACTCCGTCTTGCCGTCGACCTCACCGGAGATCAGGCCCATCGCGATTCCCGCGACCGATGCCTTCAGCGGGACACCGGCCTGCAGCAGCGACAGCGTCGAGGCGCAGACCGAGCCCATCGAGGTCGAGCCGTTGGAGCCCATCGCCTCGGAGAGCTGGCGGATGGCGTAGGGGAACTCCTCGCGCGTCGGCAGCACCGGCAGCAGCGCGCGGCGAGCCAGCGCGCCGTGGCCGACCTCGCGGCGCTTCGGCGAGCCGACCCGGCCGGTCTCACCGGTGGAGAACGGCGGGAAGACGTACTTGTGCATGTAGCGGCGCGACTTCTCCGGCGACAGCGTGTCGAGCTTCTGCTCGAGGGTCAGCATGTTGAGCGTGGTGACACCCAGGATCTGGGTCTCGCCGCGCTCGAACAGCGCCGAGCCGTGCACCCGCGGGATGACGCCGACCTCGGCGTGCAGCGGACGGATGTCGGCGAGGCCACGGCCGTCGATCCGGACCTTCTCGCGCAGGACGCGCTCGCGGACCAGGTTCTTGTTCAGCGAGCGGAACGCCGCGCCGATCTCCTTCTCGCGGCCCTCGAAGTCACCGGCGAGCTTGTCGAGCAGCCCGGCCTTGATGTCGTCGAGGCGCTCCTCGCGCTCCTGCTTTCCGGCGATGGTCAGCGCCTCGGCCGTCTCGTTCTTCACGGCGGCCTCGACGGCGGCGTACGCGTCGTCCTCGTAGTCGAGGAAGATCGGGAACTCCTGCACCGGCTTGGCGGCGGTGCGTGCCAGCTCGGCCTGGGCCTCGCACAGCTGCTTGATGAAGGGCTTGGCGGCGTCGAGGCCGCTGGCCACAACCTCCTCGCTCGGGGCCTGGGTGCCGGACTGGATCAGGTTCCAGGCCGTCTCGGTGGCCTCGGCCTCGACCATCATGATCGCGACGTCACCGGTCTCGGTGACCCGTCCCGCGACCACCATGTCGAACACGGCGCCCTCGAGCTGGCTGTGGCTCGGGAAGGCGACCCACTGGCCCTCGATCAGGGCGACGCGGACGCCGCCGACCGGGCCGGAGAACGGCAGGCCGGAGAGCTGGGTGGAGAGCGACGCGGCGTTGATCGCGAGCACGTCGTAGGGAGCGTCGGGGTTGAGCGCCATCACGGTGATGACGACCTGGACCTCGTTGCGCAGGCCCTTCTTGAAGGTGGGGCGCAGCGGGCGGTCGATCAGCCGGCAGGTGAGGATCGCGTCCTCACCGGGGCGACCTTCGCTGCGGAAGAACGAGCCGGGGATCTGGCCCGCGGCGTACATCCGCTCCTCGACGTCGATCGTCAGGGGGAAGAAGTCGAAGTGGTCCTTGGGGTGCTTGCCGGCCGTGGTGGCCGAGAGCAGCATCGTGTCGTCGTCGAGGTAGGCGGTCACGGATCCCGCAGCCTGCCGGGCCAGGAGCCCGGTCTCGAACTTGATGGTGCGGGTGCCGAACTTGCCGTTGTCGAGCACGGTTTCTACGGCGGAGATGACTGGTTCTGTCACGTGGACTGTCCTTGTGTTCGCGAAGCGAACCGCAGGTGAGCCGCTGCTGCCCGACCCCTCATTGACGGGGTGCTCGGGCGGGGGGCCGGTCTTCGATCGAGATCCGCAGGCGTTTCGGTGCTCGAGCTTGTCGAGAATCCTGAAGATCACTACCGAGGACCGGGCCGAGGCTCAGCGGTCGCTCCAGTTGATGTGTGTTTTCAGTTGTGTTCTGTTCGCAATGTAAACGTTGGGACCCACCCGAAGGCGAGTCCCAACGGACGTCAGCGGCGCAGACCGAGGCGCTCGATGATCGAGCGGTAGCGGTCGATCTCGGTCTTGCGCAGGTAGTTCAGCAGCCGGCGGCGCTGACCGACCAGGAGCAGCAGGCCACGACGGCTGTGGTGGTCGTGCTTGTGCTCCTTGAGGTGCTCGGTCAGGTGGCTGATCCGGTGGCTCAGCAGCGCGATCTGCACCTCGGGCGAACCCGTGTCGCCGTCGGTCGTGGCGTACTCGGCGATGATCTTCTTCTTCGTCGCTGCGTCGGTTCCGATCGACATGCGGCTCCTTCTGGTTCACTCGTTGCGCGGCGCGCCGGGGCCTGTTCACCCGGGCACTCTGGATCCGCGGCCGTTGTACGGCGGTGTGGTGATGTTGGGGTGTCACCCGTGTCCGTCGGCGTACCAAGTGCGTACGTCGTGACTCAGGCAACTCGCCAAGGCTACAGCGTCGGCGTGTCGCGCCCAAAACGCGGTGCAGCGACAGGGGCGTGTCTGGCACATCATGTCCTGCTCGCGACGGACAGCATCTGCCGGACACGCCCAAGTGGCACCATGCCTCCCATGGGCCTGTTGGCGAAGGGGCCGGTGCCGAGTGACTTCACGGGCACCCGGCTGGGCGTGTGCAACCTGTGCGAGGCGATCTGTGGGATCGAGCTGACCATCGACCGCGGTGAGGTCACCGGGATCCGCGGCAACGACGCCGACCCGCTCTCCCGGGGCTACATCTGCCCCAAGGGCGTCTCGATGGCCGACGTCTACACCGACCCCGACCGGCTCCGGCGACCGGTGAAGCGGGTCGGCGAGGGCGTCGACGCCGAGTGGGTCGAGATCGGCTGGGACGAGGCGCTGGACCTGGTCGCCGACCGGCTGGCCGAGACCATCGACAAGCACGGCCGCAACGCCGTCGGCGTCTACCTCGGCAACCCCAGCGCGCACTCCCTCGGCTCGGCCACCCACGGCATCGCGATGGTCAAGTCGCTGCGCACCCGCAACCGCTTCAGTGCCTCCTCGGTCGACCAGATCCCTCACCAGTTCGTGGCCTGGCAGCTCTACGGCCACCAGCTCCTGCTGCCGGTGCCCGACATCGACCGCACGTCGTTCTTCCTCGTGGTCGGGGCGAACCCGATGGCCTCCAACGGGTCGCTGATGACCGTGCCCGACTTCCCCAACCGGATCCGCGACCTCAGGTCCCGCGGGGGCCGGATGGTGGTGATCGACCCGCGTCGCACCGAGACCGCCAAGGTCGCCACCGACCACCACTTCGTCCGCCCCGGCACCGACGCGGTGGTGCTGCTTGCGATGCTGCACGTGCTGTTCGAGGACGGCCTGACCACGCCGCCGGCGTACGCCGACCACGCCGACCGGGTGGCCGAGCTGGTCGCCGACTTCACCCCGGAGCGGGCGGAGCCCGTCAGCGGGGTGCCCGCGGCGGTGATCCGGCAGCTCACCCGCGACTTCGCGGCGGCCGACGGCGCGGCAGCGTACGGACGGATCGGCATCTCCACCCACGGCTTCGGCTCGGTCTGCCAGTGGGCGATCCAGCTGCTCAACCTGCTCACCGGGAACTTCGACCGTGAGGGCGGCGTGCTCTTCCCGGAGCCCGCGATCGACGTGGTGGGGCGCCGCATCATCGGGCCCGGGCACTTCGACGTGTGGCAGAGCCGGGTGCGCGGCGCGAAGGAGTTCGCCGGCGAGCTGCCCGTATCGACCCTGCGCGAGGAGATCGAGACCCCGGGCGAGGGCCAGATCCGGGCAATGCTCACCAACGCCGGCAACCCCGTGCTGTCGACTCCTGACGGGAAACGCCTCGCCGAGGCCATGGCCGGCCTGGACTTCATGGTCGCGATCGACATCTACGTCAACGAGACCACCCGCCACGCCGACGTGATCCTGCCGCCGACCTCGGCCCTGGAGCGCGACCAGTACGACCTGGTCTTCCACAACCTCGCGGTCCGCAACACCGCGCGCTACACCCCCGCCGTCTTCGCCAAGGGCAAGGACCAGCGCCACGACTGGGAGATCTACGGCGCCCTGGCCTCCCGTCTGGAGGACCGGCTCGGCTCCAGGCTCCCGCTGAAGGCGCGGCTGATGGCCAAGGCCCGGATGGCGATGTCACCGGCGGTGCTGCTCACCGGGCTGCTGCTCACCGGGCGCAAGACGACGATGCTGCAGCTGCGCGCCCACCCCGAGGGCGTCGACCTCGGACCGCTGCGTCCGACCATGCCCGAGCGCCTGCAGACCAGGGACAAGCGGATCGACCTCGCACCCGAGCTGGTCGCCGCCGACCTCGACCGGCTCCGCGACACCCTCGCCGCGGGCTCGCCCACCACGCCCGACGAGCTGCTGCTGATCGGCCGGCGCCACAGGCAGGACTGCAACAGCTGGATGCACAACACCGCGCGACTGACCCGCGGCAAGCCCCGCCACCACCTCCTGATGCACCCCGACGATCTCGCCGCGCGCGGGATCACCGACGGCGCGCGGGTGGTGATCACCTCACGGGTCGGCTCGGTCGAGGTCGAGGCCACAGGGATCGACGACATGATGCCCGGCGTCGTCTCGCTCCCCCACGGCTACGGGCACCAGGTGGCCGGCACCCGCACCGCCCACGCCTCCACGGTCGCCGGCGTCTCGATCAACGACCTCACCGACCCCGAGCGGCTCGACGTCTCCGGCAACGCGGCGCTCAACGGCGTACCCGTGACGGTGCTCCCGGCCTGAGGTCAGCCGCCGAGAACGGCGAGGACCGCCGCGCGCGCCTCCGCGGGGTCGTTCGACGCCAACGCGGCCTCGGCCGCCTCCTCGCAGGTGTCCATGCTCACCGTGGCCAGACGCGCGCCCACGGGCCGGACGGCCGCCGCGGCCATGGAGAGCGAGGTGATGCCCATGCCGACCAGGGCGCAGGCCAGCACCGGGTCGGCCGCCGCCTCACCACACACGCCCACCGGCTTGCCGGCCCGCCTGCCGGCCTCCGCGGTGATCGCGACCAGCTGAAGAACGGCCGGTTGCCATGGGTCGGTGAGGTGCGCCAGGTCGGTGGCCATCCGGTCGGCGGCCATCGTGTACTGCGTCAGGTCGTTGGTGCCGATGGAGAGGAAGTCGACGACCTCGAGCATCCGATGGGCCAGCAGCGCCGCGCTCGGCACCTCGACCATGACTCCCGCCTCGAGCCCGCGCGCCCGGACCCGGGCGGCGAAGTCGGCGGCCTCGGCGACGGTCGCCACCATCGGGGCCATCACCCAGGTCTCGGTCGAGGTGCGGGCCGCAGCGCCGGCGATGGCGTCGAGCTGGCGCTCCAGGAGTCCGGGGTTGTCGTGGGCCAGCCGCAAGCCCCGCACACCGAGGGCGGGGTTCTCCTCGTCATGGTGGGAGGCGAACGCCACCGGCTTGTCCGAGCCGGCATCGAGGGTCCGGACGACGACGTGGCGGCCGCTGCCGAAGGCGCCGAGCACGGAGGCATAGATGTCGGTCTGCTCCTCGAGCGTCGGCTCCTCGTTGCGGTTGAGGAAGCACAGCTCGGTGCGGAAGAGCCCGACACCTTCGACAGGGGCGAGCGCCGAGGCGATGGCGGACTCTCCGTCGGCGACGTTGGCCAGCAGCTTGACGGGCGTGCCGTCCGCGGTGGCCGCCGGGCCGGACCATGACGCGAGCGCGGCCCGGTCCGCCTCGTCACGCTCGACAGCTTCGCGCGCGAGGATCTCGTCGACGTCGGACTCGACGGTCCCAGCGGTGCCGTCGACCAACAGCCGGGTGCCGGCCGGCACGGCCATGGCTCCCGCGACGCCGACCACGCACGGGATCCCGAGCTGCCGGGCGATGATCGCGCTGTGGCTGGTCGGCCCGCCACGCTCGGTCACCAGGGCGCGGACGAGCGCGGGGTCGAGCCCGGCGGTGTCGGCAGGCGCGAGGTCCTCGGCGACCAGCACCACCGGCTCGGGCGGCGTCGGCACGCCGGGCTCCGGTACGCCGACGATGCGGGCGACCAGCCGGCGCTCGATGTCACGCAGGTCGGTGACCCGCTCCGCCATCAGGCCCCCCATGCCGGTGAAGACGCCCGCGAACTGCTCGACGGCGGCTGCAACGGCGGTCAGCAGGTCGTCACCTGCGCGCAGACGGGTTCGGACCACGCCGCGGAGGCCGCGGTCGCGCGCCATGCCTGCGCTCGCGGTCAGCACCTCGGCGGCCGAGCCGCTGGCGAGCTCCGCCTTGGCGGCGAAACCGGAGGCAACGGCGTCGACGGCCCTGTCGTAGGCGACCAGGGCTGCCTCCGGATCCGCGAAGCCGCCAGCGCCGAACTCGGCGACTGCCTTCGGGGAGACCTCTCCCCGCACGAGCAGGGCCGGGGCGAAGGCCTTGCCGGGCACCACGGCGGTCCCGCGCAGGGCGACCAGTGGTCCCGGGGAGGAAGCGGGCAGAGGGGCGGCGGATTCAGTGACCACGCTCACAAATTAACCCCGGACGCCCTTGACCGTCAACATATTCGGGTGTAAAACAACATATACACAGATCGAAAGCAACATGAGCGAAGGGGTCATCGGGGATGTATGCGGAGGAGCGCCAGCAGGCCATGGTCAGGCTGATCACCGACCGCGGCCGGCTCTCGGTGAACCAGCTGGCCGACCGGTACGGCATCACCACCGAGACGGTGCGCCGCGATCTCACCGCCCTGGAGCGGATGGGCCTGGTCCGCCGGGTGCACGGAGGTGCAGTCCCCGCCGGCGTCCTCACCACCATCGAGTCCGCGCTCGGCGAGCGCGACTCCGCCCGCACGGCCGAGAAGGACCGGATCGCCAAGGCGGCCCTCGACCTGCTCCCGCCGGATGGGGGCAGCGTCCTCTTCGACGCCGGTTCGACCACCGCCCGCGTGGCGGCCGCCCTACCGCCCGACCTGCGGCTGACGGTCTTCACCAACGCTCTCCCCGTCGCGTCCCGGCTGGTCGGTCACCCCCATCTGGACCTGCACCTGCTGCCGGGCAGGGTGCGCCGCACCACCCAGGCTGCCGTCGGGCCCGACACGGTTGCGGCGCTGTCCGAGCTGCGCGTCGATGTCGCCTTCGTCGGCACCAACGGGATCACCATGGGCCACGGCTTCACCACCCCCGACCCCGACGAGGCCGCCACCAAGCGTTCGATCGTGACCGCGGCCCGGCGTGTGGTGGTGCTCGCCGACGCCACCAAGCTCGGCCTGGAGGCCGCGGTCCGGTTCGCCGACGTCGACCAGGTCGACCTGCTCGTCACCGACGGATCGGCCGCGGACGCCGACGTACGCGCCCTGGAGCGGGCCGGCATGCAGGTCGTGGTCGCGTGATCGTCACCCTGACCGCCAACCCCAGCATCGACCGCACCGTGCGGCTGGCCGGGACGCTGCAGCGCGGCGCGGTGCAGCGCGCCGTATCGGTGATCTCGCAGGCCGGTGGCAAGGGGGTCAACATCTCCCGGGCGGCCGTCACGGCTGGGATGGCCACCACCGCGGTGCTGCCCGCGCCCAGCGTCGACCCGTTCGTGCTCGAGCTCACCGCCGCCGGCATCCCGTGCGACCCCGTGCCCGCCGCCGGCCCGCCCCGCGTCAACCTCACGATCAGCGAGCCCGACGGGACCACGACGAAGCTCAACAGCCCCGGACCGATGGCCACGCCCGAGATCCTCGATGCGCTCGCGCTCCGGCTCCGGCACCATGCGGCGGACGCCGCCTGGGTGGTGCTCGCCGGATCGCTGCCTCCCGGTGCCCCGGTCGGCTGGTACGCCGACCTGGTGGCCGCGCTGGCCGACAGCCCCGCCCGGGTGGCGGTCGACACCAGCGACGCGCCCCTGGGCGCCCTGGTCGACGCGCTGTCGGACGCGCAGCCACACCTGATGAAACCCAACGGCCACGAGCTCGCGTCGTTCACCGGCAACGACGCCAGCGAGCTGGAGACCGACCCCCGCGTCGCGGCGGCGGCGGCCCGGACGCTGGTGGACGCGGGCGTCGAGTCGGTGCTCGCCACGCTCGGCGCGCAGGGCGCCGTACTGGTGACCAGGTCCGGGGCCTGGCATGCCTCTCCCCCGCCCACCGACGTCGTCAGCACCGTCGGTGCCGGCGACTCCAGCCTCTTCGGCTATCTCCTCGGTGACCTGCGCAGGCAGGACCCCGAGTCACGACTCGCGCTCGCCGTGGCCTACGGCAGCGCTGCAGCAGGACTGCCCGGCACCACCATCCCCATCCCCTCGCAGGTCCGCCCAGAGCTGGTCCGGGTCCGCGAACTCCACCCCACGCAAGGAATGTGAACGTCATGTCGCAACTCATCACCGCTGACCTGGTCCGCCTCGACACCGACCTCGGATCCGACAAGCACGCCGCCATCCGGGCCCTCGCCCAGATCGTCGGTGAGGCAGGGCGGGCCACGGACGTCGAGCAGCTCGTCATCGACGCCCTTGCCCGGGAGGAGACGTCGCCCACCGGCCTTCCGGGAGGGATCGCGATCCCGCACTGCCGCACCCCTGGCGTGGCCGAGCCGACCCTGGCCTTCGTGCGGCTGGCGCCGCCGGTCGACTTCGGCGCGAAGGACGGCCCGGCCGACCTCGCGTTCCTGATCTGCGCCCCCGAGGGTGGCGACACCAGCCACCTGCAGCTGCTGACCAAGCTGGCGCGGGCTTTGGTGAAGCCGGACTTCACCGCCGCGCTGCGCGGTGCCACGAGCACCGACGAGGTCGTCACCCTGATCGGCGACGTGGTCGAGCCAGCGCCCGCCCCGGTGGCTTCCGGTGCCGCCGCGACCACCGCCGCCTCGGCAGCCGCCGTCGGCTCGGCGACGCCCGCCCCCGCGGAGACGCCGACCGCCACCGCCACCGAGACCCGGAGCCTGGTGGCCGTCACCGCCTGCCCGACCGGCATCGCCCACACCTACATGGCCGCCGAGGCGCTCGAGGCGGCCGCTGAGCGGGCCGGTGTCGAGATCGCGGTGGAGACCCAGGGCTCCGCGGGCTCCACGCCGCTCGCTCCGGAGACGATCGGCGCGGCGTCCGCGGTGATCTTCGCCGTCGACGTCGGGGTCCGCGATCGGGGCCGGTTCGCGGGCCTGCCGATGGTGTCCTCCGGCGTCAAGCGCCCCATCGAGGACGCCGACTCGATGGTGGCCGAGGCACTCCGCTACGCGGACGACCCGGCCGCTCCCCGCGTCGAGGGCAGCAGCGCCGACGCGGCGAGTGCGGGCGGACCGGGCATCGAGTCCTGGGGCGGTCGGACGCGCCGGGTGCTGATGACCGGCGTCTCCTACATGATCCCCTTCGTCGCCGCGGGTGGCCTGCTGATCGCGCTGGGCTTCCTGCTCGGCGGCTACGAGATCGCCGGGCCCTATGGCGACATCGCCGTCAACCACACGCTGTTCGACCTGCCCGACCCCGACGCGTTCGGCCTCGAGCACGCCCTGCTCGGCTCGGGCCTGCTGTCCTACATCGGCGCGCTGTTCTTCATCATCGGCAAGACCGCCTTCATGCTCTTCATCCCGGCCCTGGCCGGTTACATCGCCTACGCGATCGCCGATCGTCCGGGCATCGCGCCCGGGTTCGTCGTGGGCGGCCTTGCCACCAACATGTTCAACGTCCAGACCTCGGCCGCAGAGCCGGTCGCCCTGCCCGCCACGGGCTTCCTCGGTGCGATCATCGGCGGGGTGCTCGCCGGCCTGATCGCGCACTGGATCGCGGGACGGAAGGTGCCGTCGTGGGCCCGGGGACTGATGCCCGTGCTGGTGATCCCGCTGGTCACCTCGATCGTCGCGGGTCTGCTGATGCTGGTGGTGCTCGGACGTCCGATCAGCTGGCTGATGGACCAGCTCACCGACGGCCTGAACTCGATGAGTGGGAGCAGTGCCGTTCTCCTCGGCGCGATCCTCGGCCTGATGATGGCCTTCGACATGGGCGGCCCGCTCAACAAGGTGGCCTACAGCTTCGCCGCGGTCGGCGTCGGCGGAGCCTCGCTGGCTACCGATGCCCCCGAGCTGAAGATCATGGCCGCGGTCATGCTCGCCGGCATGGTGCCGCCGATCGCCCTGGCCCTGGCGACCGTCGTCCGCCCCGGCCTCTTCGACGTCGCGGAGCGGGAGAACGGAAAGGCCGGCTGGCTGCTCGGGGCCTCCTTCATCACCGAGGGCGCGATCCCGTTCGCCGCTGCCGACCCGTTCCGGGTGATCCCGGCGATCATGTTCGGAAGCGCGGTCACCGGCGGTCTCTCCCAGGCCCTCGAGGTCAGCGTCCGGGCACCCCACGGCGGCATCTTCGTGCTGTTCGCCGTGGACGGCGTCGCCGGCTACCTCGTGGCCTTGGCCGCCGGCGTGGCGGCGGGCGCGGTTGCGGTGATCGCCCTGAAGTCGGTCGGTCGTCCGGCCCGCGACATCGTGACCGTCTGACCGCTCCTGCCCTCACCACCTCCCCTATCAACCAGCACCAGGAGACAGCATGCCCACCATGTCCGTCGTCGTCGGCTCGGCCGTCGGCCTCCACGCCCGCCCCGCCGCGATCATCTCCGAGGCGGCCGGCGACCTCGACTCAGAGGTCTTCATCGGCCTGCCAGGAGAGGAGCCCGTGGATGCGGGTTCGTCGCTGCTGATCATGACCATCGGCGCCGGCAACGGCGCCACCGTCGAGGTCTCCGGCGACGACGAGGCGGCCGTGACGGCCATTGCCGCGCTGGTCGAGCAGGACCTCGACGCCTGACTCAGGTCTCGACGCCGTCGGCCTCGCGGCGGAGCGCCCGGTAGATCACCCGAGCGCCGACGGCCCGGCGCAGCTCGTTCATGATCACCGTGAAGAACTCCTTGCGGTAGAGCTCGTCGGTGATGGCATAGACGGTGAAGTAGAGACCGGAGAACGCCGCCAGGAAGACCGAGACCTGCACGAGCTGCTCGCTGACCAGGTCGAAGCCGAAGACGTGGTAGGCCTCCTCCCCGGTCCAGGAGAGGATCACGTCGTCGTTGATCGCGACGGCACCGAAGACGATGAAGAATCCGAACACGGCGACGGCCAACAGCAGCACCTGCACCGCCTGCGCGATCACCAGGACGAGCACCAGGTTGACCATCTGCAGGCCGGAGACCTGCGCCTCCTCGGGCAGGTCGATGTCCTGGTCGACCAGGCGCTGGGCCGCCGCCTCGAGCGGCGTGCCCTTGCTGGCCAGCATCAGGTCGGCGTCGACGATCGAGTCGTCGAACGCGTCCAGCTCCTCGGCGAGCCGGGGCACCAGGAACAGCACGGCCGCGACGCCGAAGAAGAGCACGGCGCCCCACAGCACGCCGCCGTCGAGCGAGGCGGAGACCTGCCAGACCTCGGCGTTGATGAAGAGGAACGTGATGAAGAGCAGCAGCATCGGCAGCGCGCGGGTCAGGAGCGGGAGCAACAGGCCCAGGCTCCGGAAGGCGCGACGCAGCGCCCAGCCGGCGATCACCTGCGCCCGCAACGACTGCAGCGCGTAGAGGACCGCCAGGCCGAGCACCACGTTCGCGCCGGTGGACACTCCGTAGGAGACCTCGTCGGTGAGCAGCCCGACCGTCACTCCGGCCACCGCGCCGATCAGGAGCCCGATCGACAGCACTACCAGCAGGCGGCCACGGCCGAGCCGCGCCTGCACCTGCGCACGTATGTCGTCGACGAAGTAGGGCAGCCCGTGCCCGACGAACCACCGCTCGACCTGGTGCAGCTCGGCCTCGGTGACCACGTCAGACGGCCAGGATCTCTCGGGTGCGCGCCACGTCGTCGTGCATCGCCTCGATGAGCGCCTCGATGGAGTCGAAGCGCAGCATCCCGCGCAGCCGTTCGACGAACGAGATCTCGACCTCTACGCCATAGAGCTCGAGGTCGTGGCGGTCGAGCACGTAGCCCTCGACCCGGCGCTCGCGGTGCCCGTCGAAGGTCGGGTTGGTGCCGACGCTGATCGCTGCTGGATACGACGTGCCGTCGTCCACGCGGCGCAGCCATCCGGCGTACACGCCGTCGGCGGGAGCTGCGGCCGCCGGGTCGACAGGCACGTTGGCGGTCGGGAAACCAAGGTCGCGACCGCGCTTGTCGCCTTCGGCCACCACGCCGCGGACCGCGAACGGCCGGCCGAGCGCTTCTGCCGCGCCGGCCACGTCGCCCATCGAGAGGCAGGTGCGGACGTAGGTGGACGACCAGACCTGCGGCCCGCCGTCCAGAGGTACGCCGACGGCGGCGAAGCCCGCGGACTCACCGGCTTCCACGAGGGTCGCGACGTCGCCGGCAGCACGGTGGCCGAACCGGAAGTTGGCTCCCACCACGACAGCCTCGGCCCGGAGCGCGCCGACCAGCACCCGGTCGACGAACGCCTGCGGGTCCCAGTCGGCGACCGACCGGTCGAACGGGAGCGCCAGCACGTCGTCGACGCCGACCTCGGCCATCAGCTCGGCGCGCGTCTCCACCGAGGTGAGCATGGACGGCGCGTGCTCGGGCCGTAGCACCGCCATCGGGTGCGGGTCGAAGGTCACCGCGACCAGCGGGACACCCCGCCGGTCCGCCTCCTCCCGGGCGCGTGCGATCACGGCCCGGTGGCCGCGGTGGACACCGTCGAAGTTGCCGATGGTCACCACGGATCTGCCGAGGTCGGACGGCACCTCGTCAAGCGTTCGCCAGATGTGCACGGCGTGCAGACTACTGGCGCTACTCGGTTGAGCGCTCCAGGACGCCCTCGGTGGATCACTGATCCCTGGCGCTCGAGCTCAGGACGGCGAGGGCGACACCCGTCGCGCCACCCACGGCGACCACCGTCCGCTGCGCCGGTCCGGCGCGGCGCGACCAGTCCCTCCTCGGACAACCGTTCAGCGCGCCGTAGATGGTCCCAGCGGTCAGCCGGTCCGCCCGACCGACAGCTCCTCCACGTCGCAGGCGATGCCGTATCCGCGAAGATCTCGCTGCGCGAGCCCGGCCAGGATGAACAGGGCCTGCTCGGTATGCGGCGACGACACATCGCCTCACGATGCATCATCGCGAGCTACGACTCAGACGAAGACTGCGGCCGCCTTGGCCCGGCCGGACCTCGGCTCGTAGAGAGCGAGGAACTCCCCGCCGGGTGCGAAGACCGCAGTGAGTCCGGGCAGGTCCAGCTCCAGCGCCCGACCCACGCGCACGTCGGCGGCCTGGGCCTCGTCGAGATCCAGGCTGGGGAACGCCGCTCGGGCCGCCTCGGCGATCGGCAGGATCGTGAACGAGTCGGCAAGGTCGTCCAGCGAGTGCGCCACGGCCAGGTCGTACGGACCCACGGCCGTACGCCGGAGGGCGGTCAGGTGTCCGCCCACCTCGAGCGCGGCGCCCAGGTCGCGGGCGATGGCGCGGATGTAGGTTCCGCTGGAGCAGCGCACCGAGATCCGGACGTCGTCACCGATCACCTCGTGCACGACCAGCTCGTGGATGGTCACCGCCCGGGCCTTCAGCTCGACCTCCTCGCCCTCACGGACCCGCTGGTAGGCCCGCTTGCCGTCGACCTTGATGGCCGAGACCGCGGTCGGCACCTGCTCGATCTCGCCCACGAACCCGGCAAGCACGTCTCGGATGGTCGCCTCGGCCAGTCCGGCTGTCGACATGGTCGAGACCGTCTCGCCCTCGGCGTCGTCCGTGGTGGTGGCCTCGCCCAGCCGGATGGTGGCGTCGTACGCCTTCTCGGTGAGCATCAGGTGCCCCAGCAGCCGGGTGGCCCGGTTGAGCCCCAGCACCAGCACGCCGGTCGCCATCGGGTCTAGCGTGCCGGCGTGCCCCACCTTGCGGGTGCCCGCCAGCCGGCGGACCCGGGCGACCACGTCGTGCGAGGTCATGCCGCCCGGCTTGTCGACGACGACCAGGCCGGACTCGGTGGTCACTACTCGTCGTCGCCCTCGACGTCGTCCTCGATCTCGCGGGGCTTCTTGTACGGGTCGGCCTCGCCGGCGTACGTCGCCCCCTCGCGGGCGGCGGCCACGGCGGCGTCGTTCTCGCGCGCCTTGGCGAGCACCTCGTCGAGGTGACGGGCGTTCTCCGGCAGGGCGTCGGGGATGAACTCCAGCGACGGCACGTGCCGCATGCCGAGCTGCTTGCCCACCTCGGCGCGCAGCACGCCCTTGGCGGACTCGAGCGCGGCGGCCGTGCTCTCCCGGGCGTCGTCCTCACCGAGCACGGTGTAGAAGATCGTCGCCTGCTGGCTGTCTCCGGTGAGCCGCACGTCGGTGACGGTCACGAACCCGAGCCGCGGGTCCTTGATCCGTCGCTCGAGCATCTCGGCGACGATCACCTGGATCCGGTCGGCGATCTTGGCAACACGCGGACTGACCATGGTTCATTCCTATCGACCGGCACAAACGGGGGGAGAGAACGTTGACCCGCCAGAAAGTCTCTGACGGGTCAACGTCAGCACATCAGGCGCGGGGGATCTCGCGCATCTCGAACGCCTCCACGACATCGCCTTCCTTGATGTCCTGGAAGTTGCGCAGCACCAGACCGCACTCGAAGCCCTCGCGGACCTCCGACGCGTCGTCCTTCTCCCGCTTGAGCGAGAGC
>JALZCZ010000390.1 GCA_030862825.1 Actinomycetota bacterium
ATGCTGCCCCTGCTCTGCCTGACCAAAGCCGACCTCGCCGACCCGGAGACCCTGTTGGCGACGTACCGCTCGCTGGGCGTGCCGTGGGTGGTGACCGAGCGCGGCGGCGACCTGGCCGCGGTCCGGGACGCGCTGCGCGGGAAGACCAGTGTGCTGATCGGATCGAGCGGTGTCGGCAAGTCCACGCTGGTCAACGCGCTGGTGCCCGAGGCGCACCGCGACGTCGGCGTGGTCAACGCGGTGACTGGCCGGGGCCGCCACACCTCGACCTCGGCGTACATGCTGGCGCTCCCGGCGCCCGACGGCGGCGCCGAGGGCTGGATCATCGACACGCCCGGCATCCGCTCGTTCGGCCTGGCTCACGTGCAGCCCGAGCAGCTGATCACGGCGTTCCCGGACCTCGACGAGGTGACCGCGGCCTGCCCGCGCGGCTGCAGCCACGGCGACGAGGAGCCCGAGTGCGGGCTCGACGAGGCGGTGGCGGCGGGCACGGCCGACGCCGAACGGGTGGCGTCGTTCCGGCGGCTGCTGGCTGCTCGCAGCGGCCCGGACTACTGACTATCGGGGCGGGTAGACCGCCCTCGTGCCGGCGTCACCGGTGAGGTAGACGTAGACCAGCGTGGCGATCGCCCCGGCTGCCAGGAGAAGCATCAGCAGCACCCGTACGACGCCGGCTCGGCTGTGCAGCCACATCGCCAGCACGGCGACCAGGCCGAAGCCGCTGACCACCCAGCGCAGGATGCTCGCAAGGTCCTCGTGCTCGTCGAGCTGCTCGGCGAACGCACCCGTGGCAGTGGCGAACCGGTCCTCGCGCAGGTCCTCACCCGCGATGTAGGCGAGCCAGATCAGGCCCACGGACAGCAGGGCGAGCACGAGGAGCGGCCAGCGCAGGCGGTCGCGCAGGCCCGGCACGAGATAGAGCAGCGCCGCGAGGCAGGCCAGCGGCGTGAACACGACCGCTGCGTGCACGACCAAGGGATGCACGGGCAACCCGTCGATCTCCATAGATGAACGATAAACCAGATTGCAGTCTCGACACGCGCATCGCGGCCCGCTGCTCGCTCGATCGTTAGCCTGTGCGCGTGAGCACCGACTACACCGACGACCTCCGCCTCGCTCACGTGCTCGCCGACGACGCCGACTCGCTGACCATGGCAAGGTTCAAGGCGCTCGACCTGCACGTGATGAGCAAGCCGGACCTGACCCCCGTCACCGACGCCGACAAGGCCGTCGAGGAGGGCATCCGTCGGACCCTGTCGCGGGTGCGCTCCCGCGACGCGATCACCGGCGAGGAGCAGGGGAGCTCCGGACACAGCCAGCGCCGCTGGATCATCGACCCGATCGACGGCACCAAGAACTTCGTCCGCGGGGTCCCGGTGTGGGCCACCCTGATCTCGCTCGTCGTCGACGACGAGGTCGTGCTCGGCGTCGTGTCCGCCCCCCAGCTGCAGCGTCGCTGGTGGGCCTCGAACGGCAACGGCGCCTGGACCGGTCGCTCGCTGCTGAAGGCCACCCAGTGCCAGGTCTCCGACGTACGCCGTCTCGAGGACGCGTCCCTCTCCTACGCCTCTCTCAGTGCCTGGGAGCAGCGTGACCGCCTCGGCGACTTCCTGAGCCTGATGCGGCGGTGCTGGCGCACCCGGGCCTACGGCGACTTCTGGTCCTACATGCTCATCGTGGAGGGCGCCGTCGACCTGGCCGCCGAGCCGGAGCTCGAGGTCTACGACATGGCCGCCCTCGACGTGATCGTCCGCGAGGCGGGGGGCAGGTTCAGCTCGCTCGACGGCACCGACGGCCCGTGGGGCGGCAACGCGCTGGCCTCCAACGGACACCTTCACGAGGCGGCGCTGTCGTTCCTCGGCGCGATGCCCGATGGCGAGGACCCGGACTGGCCGGCCACCGGCCAGGGCTCGGTCTCCGACCTGCGCGCCCATCGCGTCCGACCCGTGGACGGCGACCCCGACTGAGTCTGGTCAGCCGGGCGCCGCATGAGTAACGTCACTAGCATGCGTATCGGCGAGATCCTGAAGGCCAAGCCCGTCCAGGACGTGGTCACCATCAGTCCGGACGCGGGAGTCCGCGAGCTGATCGCGCTCCTCGCCCAGCACAACATCGGCGCCCTGATCGTCAGCCAGGACGGTGCGTCGCTCGACGGCATCGTCAGCGAGCGCGACGTCGTGCGCCACCTGCACAGCGACGGCACGGTCATCAACAACACGGTCTCCGCGATCATGACCGAGGTGGTCGAGACCTGCTCGCCCGACGACGACCTCGACGAGGTCATGCAGACCATGACCGAGCGCCGCTTCCGGCACATTCCCGTGTGCTCGACGCAGGGTGAGCTGGTCGGCATCATCAGCATCGGCGACGTGGTCAAGCACAAGATCGGCCAGCTGGAGTTCGAGCGCGACCAGCTCGACGGCTACATCCACCAGACCTGACCGGGCCGGCTACTTCGCGTGGCTTCCGGTGAACGCCACCGAGACACCCAGACCGATCATCGAGAGCCCACCGACCGTGCCCAGCGTCTCCTCCCGCCGCGGCGACCGGCTGAACCAGTCCCGCAGCCGCGCGGCCAGCACCGCCCAGATGCTGTCGGAGACCAGCGCGATCACCACGACGATCAGGCCCAGCAGGAAGATCTGGAGCTGGACCTCCCCAGCTCCCCGGTCCACGAACTGCGGCACCACGGCGGCGGCCAGGATGAACGACTTCGGGTTGGAGGCCCCGACGACGAAGCCCTGCCGGACGGACGTGCGCCACGGCAGCGCGGTGCGCTCCGGGTCGAGGTCTCCGGCGCCGAACGCGCCTCGGTGCCGGATCGCCCGGACCCCGAGGTAGACGAGGTAGGCGGCGCCCGCGATCTTCACGATCCAGAACACCGTGGCCGACTCCGCGACGATCGCGCCCAGCCCGACGGAGACCAGCACCAGGACCGTGAGCAGGCCCAGGGTGTTGCCGACCACGCTGGCCAGCGCAACCGTGCGGCCGTGGGCGAGCGCCCGGCCGATCGCGAAGACCACGCTGGGGCCGGGGATCACGATGATGATCAGGGCGGCCACGCCGAACGTGACCAGCTGTTCGAGGCTGAGCATCCACCCAACCTAGGGCACCGCACCGGACCTCATAGGCTGGGCGCATGGACAAGCCTGAGATCGACTTCCCGGACTTCGAGCCCCCCGCCGACCTGCTCGTCACCGACCTGGCCGTTGGCGACGGCCCCGAGGCCGCCGCCGGCAACACGGTGTCGGTGCACTACGTCGGCGTCGCCCACTCGACGGGCGAGGAGTTCGACGCGTCGTACAACCGGGGCGAGCCGCTGCAGTTCCGGCTCGGCATCGGCCAGGTCATCTCCGGCTGGGACACCGGCGTGCAGGGCATGAAGGTCGGCGGCCGCCGGCAGCTGGTGATCCCGCCGCACCTGGGCTACGGCGACCGCGGCGCGGGTGGCGTGATCAAGCCAGGCGAGACGCTGATCTTCGTGGTCGACCTGCTCGAGGTGCGCTGAGCCGACCTGCCTGCGCTCCAGTTCGGCTGGCGTGCACGTCGTCGTTCAATTGCGCGACCAGGCACCGTTGCACGCGCGAACAGGTACCTGCCGGGACAGCTGAGCGACGACGCCCGGCCCCAGAACCCGCCGAGAGGCCCGACCATCACCTACCAGGGCAGGTTGTCGGCACCCTCGCCGCCGACCTTGGCGGACTGGGCCGCCACGGACACGACGTCTCCTTTCTCGAGCTGCCGACCGCGTCGGGTCTCCACCTCGCCGTTGACGCGGACCACACCGCCGGAGAGCAGCTGCTTGGCCTCGGAGCCGGACTCGACGAGGTTGGCCAGCTTGAGGAACTGACCGAGCTTGATTGACTCGTCGTCGATGGGGACGTTCTGCGGATCGCTCACGCAGCCATTGTCCCAGAAACTCGCTCGATGGCGTGCCTAGGAGTCAGTTCGCGAGCACCGCGGCCGTGTGGATGAGTACGCCGACCAGGCCGCCGACGATGGTGCCGTTGATCCGGATGAACTGCAGGTCGCGGCCTACGTGCAGCTCGATCCGGCGGGCCGCCTCCTTGCCGTCCCAGCGCTCGATGGTGTGCGTGATCACCGCGGTCAGCTCCGCGCCGTAGCGGTCGACGGCGAAGACGGCCACGTCGCTCGCCATGCCGTCGAGGCGGGCGCGGAGCTCGTCGTCGTTGCCGAGCCGCTCCGCGAAGCCCTGCAGCTCGATCAGCAGCCGCAGCCGGACCGCGCCCGTGGGGTCGTCGAGGGAGGCGGTCAGCGCCCGCCGCAGCGCGTTCCACAGCGAGATGCCGGACGTGAGCACGGCAGGGTGCTCGAGCAGCCGGTCCTTGAGTCGCTCGGTGCGCAGCTGGGTCGAGGGGTTGTCGAGCAGGTCGGCGGCGAGCTGGAGCAGCATGGAGTCCAGGGCGAGCCGGGCGTGGTGGCGCGGGTCGTCGCGGATGTCGCCGACCCAGCGCACCATCTCCAGGTGGATCCGGGCGGTGACCCGATCGTTGATGCTGGGCGGCGCCCACCACGGCGCCCGCTCGCCGAGCACCTCCTGCACGGTCGTGGGGTTCTCCTTCAGCCAGTCGTGCAACTCCTCGAGCGCCAGGTCGACGAGTCCGTGGTGCATGTCGTCGTGCAGCGCCTCGGAGAGGAGGCCACCCAGCAGCGGCGAGATCGGCTCCTCGCGGAAGCGCGGCACCAGCGCGTCGGTGACCAGCGAAGCGATGTGGTCGTCGCGCACCTTGGACAGCGCGATCGCCGCCACCTCGGCCACCTCGTCGACCACCCGGCGCGCGTTGCCGGCGTCCGCGAGCCAGGTCGCCAGCCGCGCGGACGGGATGGCCGCGGCCATCCGGTCGCGGATGATGTCCTCCTGCAGGAAGTTCTCCCCCACGAACTCCTCGAGACCGCGGCCGAGGTCGTCCTTGCGCTTCGGGATGAGCGCGGTGTGCGGCACCGGCAGTCCGAGCGGGTGCTTGAACAGCGCGGTGACCGCGAACCAGTCGGCGATCGCGCCGACCATCGAGGCCTCCGCGCCGGCGTTCACGAAGCCCAGGAAGCCGTCGCGGTCCAGGGTGGCGACATACACGGCCGCGGCCAGGAGCAGCAGCGAGACCGCGACCGTGCGCATCTGCCGCAGCCCCCGTCGCCGCAGCGCGTCGGCGGCGGGATCCGCACTGATCATGGGCACACCGGGGCTCGCCATAGGCGCCCATCCTTGCGCAAGATCCGCGCCGCTCCATGACACACTGGAATCCATGTCTTCCCCGACGAACCGGACGGTCATCACGTTCGGGACCTTCGACGTGTTCCATGTCGGACACCTCCGCGTGATCGAACGAGCGGCCGCCCTGGGCGATCGTCTGGTCGTCGGTGTCTCGGCCGACGAGCTCAACCTGCGCAAGAAGGGTCGCGAGCCGGTGTTCAGCCAGGGCGAGCGGATGGCGATCGTGGCCGCCCTGAAGCCGGTCGACGAGGTGTTCATCGAGGAGAGCCTCGAGCTCAAGCGCAAGTACATCGAGAAGTACTCCGCCGACGTCCTGGTCATGGGTGACGACTGGTCCGGTCGGTTCGATGAGTTCCGCGACATCTGCGAGGTCGTCTACCTCCCCCGCACCCCGGCGATCTCCACCACCGCTCTCATCGAGAAGATCTCAGCAACCAGCTGACCCCGCCGTCCCTTCCCCACGACACCAGGACGAGGAGCATCATGCGTCGTACCCTTGCCGTTGCCATCGTGGCGCTCGCCGTCGCCCTGACCACCGTTCCCGGCTCGGCCTCCGAGACCGGGCCGACCGGGCCGCTCGTGGCCATCGACGGCTCTGCCGAGCTGGCGCTGTCGAAGGCGCTGCGGATCCTCGACCCGGAGCCTCGCGACCCGGCGCCGGACCACGCGTCGGAGGTGTTCCGGGAGCTCTTCGAGAGTCTCCCCGAGCTCGAGGGTGAGGAACGCGTCCTCGCGCAGCAGATCCTGGCCCGCCCGACGGACGGGGCCCGGGACCCGCGCGGCCACGGCTACACCACCCGGTCGGTGAAGGACTGCACGAGGACGGCGTGCCTGCACTGGGTGCGGACGACCAGCGACGCTCCGCCGAACGATGCCTGGGCGCAGAAGTCGCTCTCGGTGCTCAACCGGGTCTATCGCTTCGAGGTGGGCCAGCTCGGCTACCGGCGACCGGTGCCCGACGGGCGCCACGGCGGCAACTCGAAGTTCGATGTCTACCTCAAGCACCTCGGCCCGGGCTTCTACGGCTACTGCGTGCCCGAGTACTACAAGCCCGGCAGCCGCAGGGTCGCGTCCGGCTACTGCGTGATCGACAACGACTTCTCGCGGCAGGACTACCGCGGCCGCCCGGTGGCCAACCTCCAGGTGACCCTGGCCCACGAGTTCTTCCACGCGGTCCAGTTCGCCTACGACTTCACCGACGACCCGTGGATCTACGAGTCCACCGCAGTCTGGATGGAGGAGCGGTTCGCCGACAAGGTCAACGACAGTAGGCAGTACCTCCGCGTCGGGCAGGTCCGGCTCCCCCACATCCCGCTCGACACGTTCGACGAGCCGGGCACGCACTACGGCAACTGGGTGTGGTGGGAGTACCTCAGCAAGCGCTTCGGCAACGGCATCGTGCGGCAGGTCTGGTCGCGGCTGGACGCCAACGAGGGTGAGCCCAACATGTACTCCACCGAGGGCCTGCGCAGCACGCTGAGGTCGCGGGGTGGCTTCACGAAGCTCTTCGCCGCGTACGCCGGCGCCAACACCGTGCCGGCGAAGTTCTACCCCGAGGGCGAGCACTGGCCGTCCGCGATGCTCGCCGGCGGCGACGTGCTCGGCACCAGCGACCGTCGGGCCCGGTTCGGCACCCGCGTCGACCACATGGCCTCACGCAACTTCGTGGTGAAGCCCGACAGCACGCTGCGCGGCGGGTGGAAGCTGCGGATCAAGGTCAACGGACCGAGCCGCTCGTCCGCCCCCGCGGCGTACCTCATCGTGCGCAAGAAGAGCGGCGAGGTCGAGCGGCACGCCATCACGCTCACCCGCAAGGGCCTCGGCAAGGCCAAGGTGGGCTTCAGCGGACGGCGGGTCACGAGCGTGACGGTCACCGTCGCCAACGCCTCGACCCGATTCGACTGCCGCCGCCGCACGTCGTACTCGTGCCGTGGCGTCGCCAGGGACGACGACCGCCGCTTCGTGGTCGAGGCGTCGGTCTTCCGATAGGGAGACGCCCCCGTGGTCAGCCCTCACA
>JALZCZ010000103.1 GCA_030862825.1 Actinomycetota bacterium
GCGACTTGGCGGAGGGCGGCTTGGTGGCCGATGTTGCGGGCGCGGAGCTGCTGGTAGTAGGCGCGGGCACCGGGTGATCCGCGCAGTGAGCAGAACGCCCATTGCTGCAGTGCATCTCCCAGTCGCCGGTTGCGGGCGTTGCGGGCGAGCACGACCTTCTTCTTGCCTGATGCGCGGGTGATCGGGGCGGTGCCGGCGTAGTTCTTGCGTGTCTTGGCATCGGTGTAGCGGTGTGGATCATCGCCGAACTCGCCGAGCACCCGGGCGGCGAGGATCACGCCGAAGCCGGGCTGGCTGGCGTAGATCTCAGCGTCCGGGTGCTGGCCAAAATGGGCGTCCACCACCGCAGCCATCTCCTCGATCTGGGCGTTCAAGGTCTGCACGATGGTGGCCTTGCTGGCCACGATCACGGCGTAGGCCGACTGCACCGCAGTGGACCGGCGCAGCTGTTCAGCGCGCAGGATCTGCTGGATCTCGATGGCCCTGGCGTCGATGCTGCGCCGGTTCGCTCGTCGCAGCGCGGCGGTGATGCGGCCCCGCGTCAGCCGACGGGCGCGGTCGGGATCGGGCGCCATCGCCAATAGCTCGAGCGCGTCGGGGGCATCGAGGTCGGGAAAGGCGTTGAGCGCAGCGGGAAAGAAGTCCCGCAACGCCGAACCCAGCCGGAGCACGTGTCGGCTCCGGTCCCAGATCAAGCTCTGGTGCGTGCGAGCGACCAGCTTGATCGCCTGGGCCTCCTCGGAGTCACCGGCCAGCGGACGGTGGTGAGCCCGGTCGACCCGGACGATCTCGGCCAGCACGTGCGCGTCGCCGGTGTCGGACTTCGCTCCGGAGGTGGAGTGCCGTTCCCGATACCGGGCCACTGACATCGGATTGATCGCGAAGACCTCGTACCCCGCCGCGACCAGTGCCGCGACCCAGGGTCCCCGGTCGGTCTCGATGCCGACCTTCACCAGTGCCTGGACCTGCTCGGGTTCAAGCTCGGCCCAGTCCTCGGGCAGGTGCTCGACGACCAACGCGTGCAGGCCCGCGATGCCCTCGATGCCTTCGGGCAACCGCTTGCGCGCCAACAGCTGGCCCTCGTCGTCGACCAGCTCGATGTCGTGATGGTCCTCGGCCCAGTCATCTCCTATGAACAGCACCGCTCGCCTTCCTACTCGCACTTCTTCATGTTCAGCAGCGCGGAGGAGGACAGCCGGCGATCTAATGGTCAAGTGCTCACCATCACCGATGGGGCACGTCATCCCAGCAGCGGTTTTCGCCTCCTCACGACCAACGGGCGCACGGTCTGCCGCGAGACCTGCACGGGTCAGATGAGAAGAGTGCTGCCCCGCCGGCCGCTACCGGAACCGAGCCTGCCGAAGCAGGCTGGCAAATGCCATTAGATGAGTACGGTTTGCGGGTGACCGACGCAGCGGAGGTCCCTGGCTTCCGGTTCCTCTGCTGGGGCGGCTGGGGCCCAAGGGCCACGTCACCTGGGCGGGGTTGGCACATCGCGCGCGACCTGTTCGGGCTGCCGAGCCTGCGGCGGAATGCTGCGGCTCTGGGACGACCAGTCAGAGCAAGGCCCGTGCGGCCGGCTCTTTAAGGACGTCGAATCCGGTCGGTTCGGGTCTGACGACGGAGACGACAGCATCGTCTCTATCGGGCGGACCCCTGACCGGTCAGCGGCTATGACAGACGGTGGCTCGTCCTCAGCTCAGTCGCTTCTCCACTGCGCGCAGCGCTTGGGCGGTCTTGCGGGCGAGCGAACGATCGAGTGCAAGACCGGGTGCCGTTACCAGGACCGCCGAGTACGTCCCCTCCAAACAGCTGTGCGCCATCATCATGGGCACCCCCTGCGCACCGAATGCCGACGGCGCTACGACACGCTTGGCTCCGTCGGGAGCGCCAGACGCCTCGAAGAGCACCCACGCGAAGCGGCATCCGTCAGCTGCCGTCCTCAGCGGGTTACGGGCTGCTTCCCGCAGCTGGATCAACGGCCTGGGGTCTTGGTTAGCAGGGCGAGTGGCCAAGGTGTTCTTGATCTCGAGCGCCCACTCGTCGGCCGGGGCGGCGACCACTTCGACGAAGGCCGCGACGGTCTCGAAGTCTTCGGTGGCCCAGCGACAGGTGTAGCGATCCAACGCGCCCTCGACGTTTGTCAGCGTCTTCGGCGTCTCGACTCCCACGAGGGCCATCCGCTCGTCGTTGTCCAGGGTGGAGCAGAGTTCTTGCTTGGCCCCGGCCGGGGCGTCGAGGCCGGTCATCGCATCCCAGCCTTTCCATGCGACACCTCCCGCGATCACGAGGATCACGAGCAGCGCGCCGGCGAGGACCGTTCGAAAGGTCACCCTAGGGAAGGTATGCGCTGCTCAACTGCCTGTCCGACTAATCGTTGAAGTCCCCGCCCTCGTGCGGCTGTTGGGGTCGGTCGGACCCCACCCGCTACGTGACGCATGCGGCATGTGAGGACGCTTCTCGGGCTACCGTTCTCCCGTGGACGCGCCCGGGCCTCTGAACGATCTCTGCGTGCGGCTCGGCTACTGCCTGCCGCCGGAGGACCAGCAGAGGATCATCAACGACCCGCCAAAGTCGTTGATGCGTTCACTGACGCAGTGGTGGTCGAGCTGAGTGGCTTGACCCGGTTCTCATGGCTACGGAGCAGCGCCCACAGGTCCGCCGCATCGTTGCTGGTGCGTTCGGTGAGCCAGTCCGTCCGAGTAGGCATACCTCGAACAAACCCTGACGCCCGCTCATCGGCTGCTTGCCGACGGGGGCCGGTGCTGGGGTGTCGATCCTCGTTGTCCTGAGCGCGCTGCCGAGGGAACAGCTGTGCGAAGGACCGGCTGAGGTACGGCCTCCGGACCACGTCCTGGAGGTGCGGGCCGACGAACTGGATGCTGCCGAGCTCGAGCGGCTGGTGGCCATGGCCCAGGAACGTGCTGGCTCAGGGAGCATGCCACCGCGCTCGAGCGGGTGGGGCGGCCCTGCGCCTGTGGCGTGGCGAGCCTCTCGCAGAGTTCGCCGATCTCGATTCGCGCGGGTGGAGGCAGACCGGTTGCGCGAGCTTCGCCTCCCACCCGGGACGACGAAGCGTGGATGTTGTGACGACCACGTGAGGCTTTCCGTGGTCGTCCTCAGCCCGGCTGCCCTACCTAGGCTTGGGGAAAGTGTGTCGATCGTGCGACGCCAATCGCCTGGTCTCTGCCTAGCGTGTGCCGGGGAGGCCGAGCCATGTCAGGTGTCGCGAAGCCCAGATCGGAGGCTCGCCGTACCGTGCGGGCCGCAGTCGCGGTACTCGCCGCACTCATCGTCGCGCTGGCCCCGGCGCACTGGGTCCAGCCGTCGGCGGCCGCGCAGACCATGGACCTCCGGGTCTCCTCCTTACCCGACCGCTCCTCTCCGTCTACCCTCGAGGGCGCCACGCTGGCAGGCAACGTCTACGTCTTCGCGGTGCCCGGCGAGCCTGTGTCTGAGGTGCGGTTCTGGGTGGATGACCCGACCATGTCCGGCACCGCCGACAAGGTGGAGAAGTCGGGGCCATACGACCTCGCCGGCACCAATACCAGCACAGGGACCGCGCTGCCGTACGACGTCTCCGCCCTCGGCCCCGGATCCCACGTCGTGACGGCGAGGGCCACCTTCACCGCTGGCGGGTCGGTCGTCACCTCGGGCACGTTCACCGTCGAGGCGGCGACCGCGCCCGACCCGACCGCCGACGGGGTGCTGGTCTCCGGCTTCTCGGACCGCTCGGCCGCCCTACCGCTCGAGGGGGCGACCCTGTCGGGCGATGCCTACATCTTCGCCACGCCCGACGAGCCGGTGCATGACGTCCGCTTCTGGCTGGATGACATCAGCATGTCGGGGCCCGCGGACAAGGTCGAGAAGAATGCACCGTACGACTACGCCGGCACGGTGAGCGGTTCCAGGCTCGCGAACCCGCTCAACGCGGACCGGCTCACGGCCGGCGGTCACACGATGTCGGTCCGGCTGACCAGGACCGACGGCACGACGTCGTCCAGGCACAGCACCTTCACCGTGGGAAACGGGACACAGGAACCGCCGGCCGATCCGGGCACGCCGATCCAACCCGACCAGATCCACCTGGCCTGGACGCAGAGCCCGTCCACGACGCTGACGGTGGTGTGGCACACGCAGCAGACCGCCTCACCGTCGGTGGTGGAGTACCGCCCGACCGGGTCGACTGCGTGGCTGATTCAGACCGGGGCCTTACGGCCGTCCGAAACCGACGGCACCCTCCATGAGACGACCCTCACCGACCTGTCGCCCGACACGTCGTACGAGTACCGGGTGCCCGGTGACGGCGGCGCGTGGAGCGCCGTGTTCGAGGCCAGGACGGCGCCAGCTCCCGGCCCGGCCGACTTCGACGTCGTCTACTTCGCCGACACCGGCATCGCCGGCCGCACGGACGGACTCACCACCGGCACGACGGCGGTGCTTGCAGAGATCGACGCGCTCGACCCCCTGTTCGTCCTTCCCGGAGGCGACTACGCCTACTACAACACCGAGACGAGGTACGCCGACCTCGACGAGGCGATCGACGCTTGGTTGAACCAGGTGCAGCCGATCGCCTCGGGTGCTCCGATGATGCCGGTCTACGGGAACCATGAGGCACGCCTGTCGGAGACGGTCGAGGACTGGGCGCCGCGCTTCCCGACGCCGTCCGGTTGGAACGGCCGTCGCGCCTACTCCTTCAACGTCGGCGACGTCCACTTCGTCGCGTTGTTCGCCGTGAGTGACACGGGGGCGATGGATAGCAGCGAGTACGACTGGCTCGCCGCCGACCTCGCGGTGGCGGCTGCCGGTGGTGCTCGGTGGATCGTGCCCTACTTCCACGTCGCGCCCTTCGCCGATGGCTTCAGCCACCCCTCGAACGAGGCGCTCCGCGGCCAGGTGGGACCGCTCTTCGAGCAGTACGGGATCGACGTCGTGCTCACCTCCCACGACCAGTCCTACGAGCGGACCTACCCGCTCGTCGACGTCGGCGGAAGCAACGCGCCCACCACCAACTCCAGGGTCTGCCTCGGCAGCGACGAAGGCACGACGTACGTCAAGACCAGCCCGGCCGGGAAGCTGAGCAACAAGAACGGCACCTTCTCGGTGTTCCAGACCTACCCTCCGCCCGCGTGGACGGCCGTCCGCGACGACACGATGCACCACTACACCCGCCTGCGGTTCAGTGCCTCGGGCGTGATGAGGGTCGAGACCTACGGGATCCCCAATGGGGGCGGAGAGCCGATCGTGGTCGACTCCTTCGAGTATCGTCTCGCGGGCTGCACGACCGATGCGTCCCTCGCCTTCGACCCGCCGCGGATGTCCGTGCGGGTCACCCAAGACGAGCCGGCCGCCGCGGTGACGGCCACCATCACCGCCAGTGGCGGGCCGACCGGGCCGGTGGCCCTCGCCGAGAACGCGTCGTGGCTCTCGGCGCCCGCGACCGTCGCACCGGGCTCCGTACAGCTCGGCGTCGACGCCACCGGGCTCGCTCCGGGTCTGCATACCGCCACCGTCTTCGCCAGCTCGGCGACCCACGGGACCGCCCAGCTCGTGGTCGAGCTGTCGGTCGGTTCCACCGGCGCCGACCAGCTCATGGTGAGCGCGGCGAGCACCCGCTCCGACCCGATCCCGCTCGATGACGCCGTGCTCGCGGGCAGTGGCTACGTCTTCCTCACAGGGGCCGCGGACGCCGACCGGGTCCGGTTCTGGTTGGACGACCCGACCGCGACCAGCATCCCGTGGAGAACCGAGTCCAACCCGCCGTACGACTTCAACGGTGGCACCGTCGAGACGGCCAACGCCTGGGACACCTCGCCGGTGCCCCACGGCTCGCACACGATCACCGCGGTCATCGACTCACCCTTCGGGCAACGCCTCGTCACTTCCGCGTTCACCGTGAGCTGACTCTCGAGTTTGCCGCTTCCCGACAGCAGGGACATGCGTCAGAACAACTCCCCAGCGAGTGGGTTGCGGAGGTCGCGCCGGCTGGGCGATGCCGCGCCTTCTGGCCACAACCGTCCCTTGCCGCATCCGCGCAGCACCTCAGCGCCCTCACCGATCGCGGAAGCTTCGTTCTCATACTCGGCCTGGCTCATGGATCACTCCGTGCGTCGACATCAGGCTCCAGCGCATCGCGCCCAAGTCGGCGCGGGTGCCGATAACGACAGCGACCATGCTGGCTCTGTGGGAGGCGATGTCCGACCGCTCCGACGTGCTCGTGACCGTTGCGGCCCGGCCTGGCTCCACAGCGCTTCTTCGTCCCGGACGAATGGCTGCAGAACGGGATGGCCGCAGCGCACGCTATCTGCGGGGTGAGCTGGGGTCTGCAATCGCCGCTGCGCTTGGAGCCGGGTCACTGCAGACCGTGTTCGTACGCGTAGGCGGTGGCGGCGGCGCGGCTGGGCAGTCCGAGCTTCGTGAGGATGTGGCCGACGTGAGTTGCCACGGTCTTCTCGCTGACGACGAGACGCTCGGCGATCTGACGGTTGGTGAGGCCCTTGGCGATGTGGACCAGGACTTCTTCCTCGCGGCTGGTCAGACCGCTGGACCGCGGGGCTGCGAGGTGCAGCCCCGTCCTGGCAGCGGCCGCGTCGCGGACGGCGTTGAGGCGATCAAAGACGGGGATTGCACCGGCGAGCTCCATTTCGGCACCGTCGTCATCGCCAACCGCTCGGCACGCGGCTGCGATCAGCATCCGGGTGCGTGCGGCCTCGTAGACCGCGTCCAGCTCGTGCCAACCGGCCAGCGCTCGCCGAAGGGCGGACAGTGCGGGTTCGGGCTGATCCTCCGCCAGCAGCACGGCGCCCAGGACCTGCAGATGCAGCGCGGTCGGCAGAGGCCGTCCTAGCATGCCGGCCACCTTGCCCAGCTCGTCGGCGGCAGACCGTGCGGCGGCGACATCACCGCTGGCGAGGGTGATCTCGACGTAGCCGGCAACCAGTCGCGCGCGGGACATGGGGTCGCCGGCCTCGTGATAGGCCCTCCGGATGGAGGCGGCGGCCGCCTCGACCTTTCCCGTGGCCAAGCGCAGCAGCGCGAGCCCCGGCTGCGGATCGCGGCCGAGCTCGCTGGCCAGCTGGAACTGGGCCTCGGCGGCGCGGTCCTGGCCACGGAGCCGGTGCAGGTCGCCCTTCAGGTAGGCGGCGGCGCCCCGCGACCGTTGCCCCACCGGATCGGCCAGGCGGTGGTAGGCCTCCTCGATCTGGTCGGCTGCGGCGTCCCAGTCGCCGCGAAGATGCAGCATCTCGGCGCGATGGATCAGGCACTGACCTCGGTACAGCATGAGCTCTGGCTGGCCGTCGACCCACCGGCTCAGCGCGGCGGTCCACGTGTGGGCGCGGCGGACGTCGAACAGTTCGGTGCAGCCCTCGATGGCGGTGCAGTAGGCATCGCCAATCGCGATCGCCGAGACGTCGTTGGCCTCGATGGCGACCATTCCCTCGTCGAGCAGGGCGACCCCCTCGTCCACTCGGTCGAGCCAGATCAGGCACCTGCCTTCGCCGATCCGTGCCAGCGCTGCGAGTTCGGGGTCGTGGAAGAGGACGCCGATCTCCGCCGCCGCGT
>JALZCZ010000392.1 GCA_030862825.1 Actinomycetota bacterium
GCTGCGGCTCGCTCGGCCCCATGTCGACCCGGGTGCGCGGCGAGGCGTCCCGCGGAATCCCGGCCACCTCGTGGATCGAGGAGCCGAGGCCCTCGAGCGCCTTGGTGATCTCGGACGGGATGACCCACACCTTGTTGGCGTCGCCCTCGGCGATCTTCGGCATCATCTGGAGGTACTGGTAGGCCAGCAGGGACTGGTCCGGCCGACCGTCGTGGATCGCCTGGAACACGGTCTGGATGGCCTGTCCCTCACCCTGGGCGCGCAGGATCTGCGACTCCCGGTCCGCCTGGGCCCGGAGGATCTGCGACTCGCGGTCACCCTCGGCGTTGAGGATCGATGACTGCTTGGAACCCTCGGCAGTGAGGATGGCCGCCTGCCGCTGGCCCTCGGCGGTCAGGATGACCGCCCGCTTCTCGCGGTCGGCGCGCATCTGCTTCTCCATCGAGTCCTTGATGGACGGCGGCGGGTCGATCCCCTTGAGCTCCACCCGGTTGACGCGGATGCCCCACTTGCCGGTCGCCTCGTCGAGCACCCCACGGAGACGGCTGTTGATGGCGTCGCGACTGGTGAGCGTCTCCTCGAGGTCCATGCCGCCGACGATGTTGCGCAGCGTGGTCATGGTGAGCTGCTCCACGGCCTGGATGTAGTTGGCGATCTCGTACGTCGCCGAGACCGGATCGGTCACCTGGAAGTAGATGACCGTGTCGATGGAGACGACCAGGTTGTCCTCGGTGATCACGGGCTGGGGCGGGAAGCTGACCACCTGCTCGCGCAGGTCGATGAGGTAGCGCACCTTGTCGACGAACGGCACGACCACGTTGAGGCCGGCCGGCAGGGTGCCCTTGTACTTCCCGAACCGCTCCACGATCCCCGCCCGCGCCTGCGGCACGATGCGCACGGTCTTGGCGAGCAGCACGATCACGAAGAGCAGGAGCAGGGCGATCAGTACGAGAACAACTTCCACGTTCGTCTCCTAGGCAGAGGGGGTCAGGGTTCGATGCTGGGCAGGGGGTGCACGTACGCCGTGGCGCCCTTGATCTGGAGGACCTCGACGGTCTCGCCGGGCGCGATGGTCAGGCTCTCGTCGTACGGCGCCGCCGACCAGATCTCGCCGCCCAGCATGATCCGACCCGTCTGCAGCCCGGTGATCTCCTCGGTGACCACCCCTCGTGCGCCGACCAGCTTGCCGTGACCGAGGCTCAGCTCGGGACCGCCGTGGAACCGCTTGGCGATGGAGGGGCGCACGACGGCCAGCATGGCGATGGAGGCGGCAGCCGCCGCCAGGGCCTGGAACGCGAAGGGGGCGCCGACCAGTGCGACGGCCATTCCGGCCACGGCGCCGACCGCGAGCATGATCAGGACCAGGTCGAGACTGAACATCTCCGCGACACCGAGCAGGACGGCCAGGCCGAGCCAGGTCTCCCACAGGTGATCCCGCAACCAGTCCATGTCTCGAACCCTATCTGTGCGGGTGTCGCGCGCACGCTCGCTATCTCTGGCGCGTGCGTCGCCGGGCGCTCCAGCGCCCGTCCTCGTACCTCACCAGGAGCGGCATGCCGAACGTCGCCGACAGGTTGACCGCGCTGATCACCTCGTCGACCGGGCCCTGCGCCACGACCCCGCCCTCGCGGAGCAGCAGCGCGTGGGTGAACCCCGGTGGGATCTCCTCGACGTGGTGCGAGACCAGCACGGTCGCCGGGGACGCTTCGTCGTTGGCCAGCACCGAAAGCGTGGACACGAGGTCCTCACGTCCGCCGAGATCCAGGCCGGCGGCGGGCTCGTCGAGCAGCAGCAGCTCCGGGTCACTCATCAGGGCCCGGGCGATCTGGACCCGCTTGCGCTCCCCCTCGCTCAGGGTGCCGAAGGTGCGGTCCGCGAACTTGCTCATCCCGACCTCGACCAGCAGGCTCCAGGCCCGGTCGTGGTCGAGACTGTCGTAGCTCTCCCGCCAGCGACCGACCACGCCGTACGACGCCGAGACGACGACGTCGCGCACGGTCTCGTGGCGAGGGATGCGCTCGGCCAGGGCCGCGCTGGTCAGGCCGATCCGCGGACGCAGGTCGAAGACGTCGACCGTGCCGAGCACCTCGTCGAGGATCCCGGCGACACCCGACGTGGGGTGCATCTGGGCGCTCGCCACCTGCAGCAAGGTGGTCTTCCCGGCTCCGTTGGGGCCCAGGATCACCCACCGCTGGTCGCCGTCCACGCTCCACGTGACGCGGTCCAGCAGGGTGGACTGTCCCCGCCTGATCGTCACCTCGGCGAACTCCAGGACGGCGGGCATGCGGCAACCCTATCGAGCGCCTGTCGGGTGGTTGGGCGCCTCCTGCGTATCCTCTGCGGCCATGACCAGAGGGCTTCCGGTGTCGGGGCGTGTCGCGTGGTGGGGCACCGCGTGGCTGCGCGGCGACGCCGCACCAGACGACGTCATCGACGCCCTCCACCTCGGCGAGCTGCCGCACACGGTCAGCGGGCTCGACGAGGAGGCCGGCCCGCTCCTCGGTGGCCTGGCCGCACTGCGCCAGCGCGGCGCGACGGCGTTCGGCGCCGCCTTCCCGGTCGAGGGCGACCCGGTCGGTCTGGGCGGTCCGGTGGCCTTCAACGCGGCCGCTCTCGAAGCCGGTGAGGCGGTCGTCGCCATCGACGGTGGCACCGGGCTGGTGCCGGTGCGCGTGGGACCGACCTACCAGTGGTCAGCCCTCGATGCCGGCCGACGGCAGCTGCCGGACGTCGGTGAGGCGGACCGGGGTCTCCGGGCCGCTCTGCTCGAGGCTGCCCACCTGCTGGCCGGCCTCGACGTGGCCGCCTGGCGGCCCGAGGTGGCCGACGAGCTGCTCAACCTGAGACGGGTGAGCGCGCTGCCGGCCGCACCGGGAGTGCCCGCCCGGTGCGTGGACCTGGCCGCCCGCGCCCTGCAGGCGCTCGGCATCGCGGAGCTGGCGCTCCAGGACGACGGAGGGGCGATCACCGCCGCCGAGGCCGAAGCGAGACGTGCCGCGATCATCCCGCTCGACCGGGCCGGTCGGCGAGCCCTGACGGCCGCCTGCTCGCCCGAGGTCTGGCCGCCCGGCTGAGGCGGTCGTCCTAGTGCGCGTAGACGCCGAGCTCGTTGCCGCTGGGATCGGTGAAGTGGAACCTCCTTCCGCCGGGGTAGTCGTAGGGACCCGAGACCACCTGTCCCCCGGCCGCCTGGACCGCGGCCAGGGTCGCGTCGAGGTCGTCGGAGTAGAGCAGCACGAGTGGTCCGCCGCGGACCGGTCCCCGCTCGGCGTTGAGCCCACCGACCTCGCCCTCCCCCTCGGGAGCGCGGATGCCGGCATACGTCGGCCCGTAGTCGTTGAACCGCCAGCCGAACGCGGACTCGTAGAACGCGCGAGTGGCAGGAAGGTCGGTCACGTTGAGCTCGACGTAGCTGATCGCGTGATGAGTTTCGGTCATGTCTCGGACTCTAGGCCTCGTCGCCGACAAGCACCGATAGCCTCGATGCGCGATGAGCACGAACCCCACCAAGCACGAGACACTGCTGATCACCCTGACCGGCAAGGACCGGCCGGGGGTGACATCATCGGTCTTTGCGACCCTCTCCCAGGCCGGCGTCGAGGTGCTCGACATCGAGCAGATCCTGCTGCGCCAGCGGCTGATCCTCGGAGTCCTGGTCACCGTCCCTCGTGACTGGAAGCGCCTCAGGAACGCCGTGGAGGCCACCGCCCGCGACCTGGACATGAGCGTCGAGGTGGAACGCGGTTCGGGTGACAACAGGGCGCGCCGGGAGGGCCGATCGCACGTCACCGTCATCGGCAGCCCCCTCAAGGCGGGGGCGATGGCCGCGATCGCCGGCCGGATCGCCGACTGCGGCGGCAACATCGACCGGATCGAGCGGATGGCGCGCTACCCCGTGACCGCGATCGACCTCCACGTCTCCGGCGCGGAGCCGCATGCGCTCCGCTCACTGCTGGCGACCGAGGCTGCCGCCCAGGGCATCGACGTCGCCGTACAGCCGGCCAACCTGCTGCGGCGCGGCATGCGGCTGATCGTCCTCGACGTCGACTCGACCCTGATCCAGGGCGAGGTGATCGAGATGCTGGCCGCGCACGCCGGGTTCGAGGAGGAGGTCGCGACGATCACCGAGGCGGCCATGCGCGGCGAGCTCGACTTCGAGCAGTCGCTGCGGGCCCGGGTGCGGCTGCTGGAGGGGCTCGACGCGTCGGCGCTCGACAAGGTCTACGAGGACATAGTGATCACCCCCGGCGCCCGGACCATGGTGCGCACCCTGCGCCGCCTGGGCTACCGCTTCGCCATCGTCTCGGGTGGCTTCAGCCAGATCACCGACCGGCTCGCCGACGACCTCGGCATCCACTACGCCCGCGCCAACGAGCTGGAGATCGTCGACGGCAAGCTGACCGGCCAGATCGTCGGCGACGTGCTCGACCGGGCCGGCAAGGCGACGGCGCTGCGGGAGTTCGCCGAGAAGGTCGGTGTCGCGGAGGCCGCGGTGATCGCCATCGGCGACGGCGCCAACGACCTCGACATGCTCAACGCCGCCGGGCTCGGCATCGCCTACAACGCCCGGCCCGTGGTCCAGCAGGCCGCCGACACCTCCGTCAACGTGCCCTACCTCGACGCGATCATGTACCTGCTCGGCATCTCCCGCGAGGAGATCGAGGCCGCTGATGCCGAGGCCGGGATCGTCACCCCCTCCCCGCCTGTGTGAGATGGCGTGGAGGGATCCCAGGTAAACCTGGGATCCCTGACATTCCCGGCTGTTGCAACACCCGAGAAGCTCAGGCAGAACCCGAGAAGGTACGTCGTCTCGGCACTCAGGACGCGATGGCGGACGGAAACAGGACCTCGCGGATGCGGGCGGCGAGTCGTGCCGGCGAGGCGAGGTCGCCCCAGGTGACGCGGATGCAACGCCATCCTGTGAGCCGACAGATCAGTGCCTCGCGCTCCTTCTCCTTGACCACGACCTCGCTGGCGCGCTGGCCGGGTGTGAGCAGCTTCTCGTACTTGATCATCCCGTCGAACTCAAGGAACACCCCGAGCTTCGGCCACGCGAAGTCCACCCTGGCGACGACGCGGCCCGACGGGTCTCGCACCTTGTACTGAGGCGCCGGCATCGGTAGCCCTTGCTGGTAGCAGCACCAGAACGTGCGGGTTTCGCCGACGGATTCGATTCGGCCGTCCGCAAGCCGGAGGACGATCTCGGCCGCGAGCGTGTCAGGCCACGGGTCCATGCCGACGTACTGGCTGTTGAGTAGCTCCGGGCTCGTCAGCCCACGGTGGAGCAGGTCGTTGGTCACGCACAGTGCCGCCTCGGTGTTGCCAAGCGCCGTGGTTTCCAATGCGATCCTGGATGGGTTCATCACCAGGACGCCGTTGACCACCGCAAGGTCACCTGGTCGGACCAAGCCGGAGTGCTGATGCACCCCCGCCTCGTGGCGCCCGGTCAGCCCGTCCGTGCGTGTCACGTGCACCTCGCTGAGGTCGAAACCCCAGAGCGGCGCGCCGTACTCGGGAAGCCCCGAGGCATGAGAGAGCGCGGCCGACGTTTTTGCCTGCTTCAGCACCGCGCGGCCACGGAGACCGAACCGGCCCTCGTCGTCGAGCTGCTTCCACACCCCGGAATCGACGAATGCCCCGCGCCGGATGCGCACCAGCGACCCGTTCGCGATGAGGCGGCTGATCGCGCGATCGTTGAGGCCGGCCGCCAGGAGCTCCCGGCGTAAAGCGACCGGTCCGTTGCGTGGATCGTCGGCGGGCCGCGTTGTCCTTGGAATCATCATGCGTCGCAGATTCCTCGAGGCAGGCCCCAGCCGGGTTCTGGCGGCTCCGCTCGGTGGAGAACCACGGCTCATCGCTTCGCTGTGTGCACCTCCTGGGCCATTCCATGACCTCCTCGGGTGCTGCAGCACCCGAGAAGGTGAGGGATCCCAGGTTTACCTGGGATCCGTCCCCCGCCCCCAGCCGTCAGCCGCGACCCACGTGGTACCCGCTGATCGTCGCTGAACCGGGCCCGAGGTCGGCCCAGTCACTCGTGAACCCGAACACCGCAACCGCGCTGGTCGGGAAGCCGATGGCCATGGCGTTGCCGGCCTCTACGTCGCCCTCGCCGTCATCGAGGAGCTGGGCGACGTAGGCCATGGTCGGGTTGTGACCGATCACGATCGCGGTGGTGCTGGCGTCGTCGAGCATGCGCAGCAGGTCGAGGGCGGTGTCGGGGTCGGCGGTGTACAGGCCGCGGTCGAACGTTGGCTCGAGGTCCCACCCCGCTCCCTCCGCGACGGCGGTCCAGGTCTGTCGGGTGCGAGTAGAGGCGGACACGAGGGCGGTGTCGGGAGTCACGCCGTGCGCGGCCAGCCACGAGCCCGCGGCGGCGGCGTCGGCGCGGCCGCGCGAGGTC
>JALZCZ010000004.1 GCA_030862825.1 Actinomycetota bacterium
GACCCCGTTCGTGCCCGAGGACCTCGAGAAGATCGAGACCCGGATGCGCAAGATCATCAAGGAGGGTCAGCGGTTCTCCCGCCGGGTCACCACCGACGGCGACGCCCTCAACGAGCTCAAGGACGAGCCCTACAAGATCGAGCTGATCGGCCTCAAGGGCGCGGGCAAGGGCGAGGATGCGGCCGAGGGGGCGAGCGTCGAGGTCGGCGCGGGCGAGCTCACCATCTACGACAACATCCGCCGCAACGGTGAGGTCGCGTGGAGCGACCTGTGCCGCGGCCCGCACCTGCCGACCACCAAGCGGATCCCCGCGTTCAAGCTGATGCGGTCGGCGGCGGCGTACTGGCGCGGTGACGAGAACAACAAGCAGCTCCAGCGCATCTACGGCACTGCGTGGGAGTCGAAGGAGGCGCTCGAGGACCACCTTCATCGGATCGAGGAGGCCGAGCGCCGCGATCACCGCAAGCTCGGCCGCGAGCTGGACCTCTTCAGCTTCCCCGACGAGCTCGGCTCCGGGCTGGTTGTCTTCCACCCCAAGGGCGGCGTGATCAAGCGGGTGATGGAGGACTACGTCCGGCAGCGGCACATCGACGAGGGGTTCGAGTACGTCGGCACGCCGCACATCACCAAGGAGGGCCTCTTCCACCTCTCGGGACACCTGCCGTACTTCGAGGACACCATGTTCCCGCCGATGGAGATGGAGGGGGCGCGGTACTTCCTCAAGGCGATGAACTGCCCCATGCACAACCTCATCTACCGCTCCCGCGGGCGCTCCTACCGCGAGCTGCCGCTGCGGTTGTTCGAGTTCGGCACCGTCTACCGGTTCGAGAAGTCGGGCGTTGTGCACGGGCTGACCCGGGTGCGGGGGCTGACCCAGGACGACTCGCACTCCTACTGCATGCCCGAGCAGGCGGCCGACGAGATCAAGCACCTGCTCGGCTTCGTCCTCGGGCTGCTGCGCGACTTCGGGCTCGAGGACTTCTACCTCGAGCTGTCCACCCGCGACGACACCCAGGACAAGTTCATGGGGTCCGACGAGCAGTGGGAGACCGCCACCCGGATCCTCGACGAGGCCGCCACGGAGACCGGCCTCGAGCTGGTGCCCGACCCGGGTGGGGCCGCCTTCTACGGCCCGAAGATCTCGGTGCAGGCCAAGGACGCGATCGGCCGGACCTGGCAGCTGGCGACCATCCAGTACGACTTCAACCAGCCCGCGGGCTTCGAGCTGGAGTACCAGGCAGCCGACGGCTCCCGGCAGCAGCCGGTGATGATCCACTCGGCCAAGTTCGGCTCGCTGGAGCGGTTCTATGGCGTCCTGGTCGAGCACTACGCCGGCGCCTTCCCTCCGTGGCTCGCGCCGGTGCAGGTGCAGGGCATCCCGATCGCCGAGCGCCACAACGACTACCTCTACGACGTCACGCGTCGGATGAAGGCCGCGGGCCTGCGGGTCGAGGTCGACGACTCCGACGACCGGATGCAGAAGAAGATCCGCAACGCGCAGCTGCAGAAGGTGCCGTTCATGGTGATCGCCGGCGACCAGGACATGGAGGCCGGTGCGGTGTCGTTCCGCTACCGCGACGGCCACCAGGACAACGGCGTGCCGATCGACGAGGCGATCCAGCGGGTCGCCGCGGCCGTGGAGTCGCGCGAGCAGGTCTGAGCCCCGCTCCACTTACTGCGACGCAACGTCGCAGACACGCTTTACATGAGACACCGAGTCACACTAATCTCGATGTCATGACCGCTGTGCTGAACGAGGCAACCAACGGAGTCCAGTCCTACGAGGAGCGCCTCCAGACGCTCTCGGAGGCGTCGGTGGAGCAGCACTTCGACGCCTTCGTCGACATCGACTGGGACCACCCCGACTTCGCGATCGACCCCACCGACCAGCGGTGGGTCCTGCCCGAGGCCGACGTGCTCGGGCGCCACGCCTGGTACCGGGGCCTGCCGAAGGACGAGCAGATCCGGATCGGCCTCTACCGGCAGGCCAACATCACCAAGGTCGGGCTGCAGTTCGAGCAGATCCTGATCGGCGGCCTGATGAACTACGCGTTCAAGCTGCCCAACGGATCGCCGGAGTTCCGCTACTCCACGCACGAGGCGACCGAGGAGTGCCACCACACGCAGATGTTCCAGGAGTTCGTGAACCGCTCCGGGCAGGACGTGCCCGGCGGCACCCGGCTGTTCAAGATGCTCGCGCCGGTCCTGCCACTGGCGGCCCGGATCGTGCCGTTCGGCTTCTTCTACGGCGTTCTGGCCGGCGAGGAGCCGATCGACCACGTGCAGAAAACCGTGCTGCGCGCCGGCGAGGAGATGCACCCGCTGCTGCGGCGGATCATGCAGATCCACGTGGCCGAGGAGGCCCGTCACATCGGCTTCGCGCACCAGTACCTCGAGCACACCGCACCGAAGCTGAGCCGGTCCGAGCGCGGCGTGCTGTCCCTGGCGGTCCCGGTCATCATGCGCTGGCTGTGCAACGAGATCCTGGTGCCGAGCTCGCAGGCGCAGCGCGACATGGGCATCCCCGCGGACGTCGCCAGGGACATCTGGTTCGACAGCCCGGAGTCGCAGAAGTTCCTGCGCGACCTCTTCGCCGACGTGCGGATGCTGGCTGAGGAGACCGGGATGATGAACAAGGCCTCCCGCCGCGTCTGGAAGGCCATGAAGATCGACGGCCGCTCCTCCCGCTACCGCAGCGAGCCGGCCTCGGCCGCCGCCTGAGCGACCCCACCACATGGCCTACGTCGTTACGCAGTCCTGCTGCAGCGACGCCTCATGCGTCGTCGCCTGCCCGGTCAACTGCATCCACCCCGCTCCCGGCGAGCCCGGCTTCGCCGAGGCGGAGATGCTGTACGTCGACGCGAGGTCCTGCGTCGGCTGCGGCGCCTGCACCACCGCGTGCCCGGTCGACGCGATCCTCCCGGAGACGGTGCTGACCGAGACGCAGCGGCCGTTCATCGGCCTCAACGCCGAGTACTTCGACGTGTTCCCGCACCGCAACCGCTCCCCGGTGGCCGTGATCCCGAAGCAGCGACGGCTCAGCCGCCCCGGCCCGTTCCGGGTCGCGGTGGTTGGTGCCGGGCCGGCCGGCCTCTACACCGCCGACGAGCTGCTCAAGCACCCCGAGGTCCAGGTCGACGTCTACGACCGGCTGCCCACGCCGTACGGCCTGGTCCGGGCCGGCGTCGCGCCCGACCACCAGTCGACGAAGCAGGTGGAGCGGCTGTTCCGGGCGATCGAGGACCAGCCCGGCTTCCGCTACTTCCTCGGCGTCGAGATCGGCCGCGACCTCGGCCACGAGGAGCTGGTCGCGCAGTACCACGCGGTGGTCTACTCCGTCGGGGCGGCGTCCGACCGCGGCCTCGACATCGAGGGGGAGCAGCTGCTGGGTTCGTGCTCGAGCACCGACCTCGTGGGCTGGTACAACGGCCATCCGGACAAGCAGGACCTGGTCGTGCCGCTCGACCACGAACGCGCGGTCGTGGTCGGCAACGGCAACGTGGCGCTCGACGTGGCGCGCATCCTGACCGCCGACCCCGAAGCGCTGGCCGCCACCGACATCGCCACCCTGCCACTGACCGCCCTGCGGCGGGGCAGGGTGCGCGAGGTGGTCGTGCTCGGTCGTCGCGGGCCGGCCCAGGCAGCGTTCACCGTGCCCGAGCTGATCGGGCTGGCCGGTCTCTCCGGGCTCAACGTCGTGGTCGACACCGGCGGCGCCGAGATCCCGGTCACCACCAAGGGCACGTTGCTCGCGGAGCTCGCCGCCCGGCCGCTGGATCCGACCCGGCCGACGATCGTGCTCCGGTTCCTGGCCTCGCCGGTCCGGGTGCTCGGCGACGGTCGGGTCAGCGGAGTGGAGCTTCGGCGCAACCGCCTCGAGCCCGACGCCGACGGCCTGCTGCGACCGGTGCCGACCGGCGAGGTCGAGACCCTCGACTGTGGCCTGGTCGTGCGCGCTGTGGGCTACCACGGCCGGCCCGTGGCCGACCTGCCCCACGACGCCGTCACCGGCACCGTGCCCCACGACAGGGGACGGGTCACCCCCGGCGTGTACGTCGCCGGCTGGGTCAAACGCGGTCCGACCGGGTTCATCGGCACCAACAAGAGCTGCGCCCAGGAGACGGTCGATCGGGTCCTCGACGACCTGGACGCGGGCCGGCCCGACCCGGTCGGCACGCGGGAGTCCATCGCCTCGGTCGTCGGCGGCCGGCAGCCCGACGTCGTCGACCTGGCCGGCTGGCGCGCGATCGACGACGAGGAGCGCCGGCGCGGTCGGGAGCGCGGCCGGGCCCGGGTCAAGATCGTCGACGTCGACGAGATGCGCCGCGTGGCCGCCCCATCGACGGGCGGGTCCCAGCGGGTCCGCGGCGCCCGGCGCCGATACTCTGCGGTGAAGGATCCCCAGAAGCGGAGTTGAGGAATGTCCACCAGTGCGCAGCGTCCGGACGGACGTCAGCTGCGCTGGGACAAGCACAACCAGGAGCGTCGGCAGGTGATCCTGGACGCCGCGATCGCGGTCGTCGAGGCCGGTGAGCCGGGCGCGGACTACCACGTCCAGCAGATCGCGGAGCGGGCCGGGCTCAACCGGAGCGTGGTCTACCGCCACTTCACCGACCGCGCCGACCTCGACCACGCGATCCTGGCCGAGATCGTCGAGGGCGTCATGGAGCGCCTGCTGCCGTCGTTGACGCTCGACGGCACGGTGCGCGAGATCATCCACCGGATCGTGTTCTCCTACGTCGACTGGGCCGCCGAGCATCCGTCCCTGCACCGCCTGGTCGACCGGGCGCCCATCGGGGGCGCCCTCGAGCAGGGGCTGGACCGGGTCGCCTCGGTGATCGTCGAGGTGCTGGAGACAGCGATCGAGATGCTCGGCCTCGACCTCGACGAGGACGACGCCGCCTCGATCGACCCGCTGGCGTACGCGCTGGTCGGCGCGGCCTTCAGCGCCGTACGCCGATGGGTGGCCCGGGAGCCCCGACGACCCGCCGCCGCCGAGCTCGCGCTGGTGCTGAGCGACTCGGTGTGGCTGATCCTCGACGGGCATGCCCGTCGGCTCGGCGTCACCGTCGACCCGGACCTGCCGATCGAGGAGCTGCTCCACATCCGCGACCCGGAGGTCGCCCGGGGATGAGCCACCCGCCCGAAGAGGTCTTCCAGCACGGGGTGGGGGAGTCCGACGAGCTCGACCGGCTCTGGACCCCGCACCGGATGGCCTACATCCGCGGCGAGAACAAGCCGACGGACGCGACGGCCGGCGAGTGCCCCTTCTGCCGGGTGCCGACGATGGACGATGACGACGGGCTGATCGTGCGTCGCGGCGTGCTGGCCTTCGTCGTGCTCAACCTCTACCCCTACTCGCCGGGTCACCTGATGGTGTGCCCCTACCGCCACGTCGCGGACTACACGGAGGCCACCGACGAGGAGGTCGCGGAGATCGCCCACCTCACGCGCCAGGCGATGCGGGTGATCCGCGGGGTCTCGGGCGCGGCCGGGTTCAACATCGGCATGAACCAGGGCGCCATCGCCGGCGCCGGCATCGCCGCCCACCTGCACCAGCACGTCGTGCCGCGCTGGCCCGGAGACCAGAACTTCATGCCGATCATCGGGCGCACCAAGACCCTGCCCGAGCTGCTCAGCGAGACCCGGGCCCTGCTGGCCGAAGCCTGGAAGGACTAGACCGGCTCGAACGTCGAGTCTGCGGAAGTCGAGGTGGCGGCGAACGTCTCCGTCGATCCCCGCTGGGCACAACCTGTCAGGCGCTGCGCGCCGTGCTGACCGCGATCGCGTGGGGCGGTGCATGGTCGCGGCCCTGGAAGGCCAGGATCGCTGGGTCGACCACCCTGCCGTCGCGCACCGCGATGGCCCGCCGGATGGTCTCGTCGGTGTCCCACGACGCCGACCCCTCCAGCACCGGCCGCAGGAACGGCACCAGCGCGGTGCTGTTGTCCCAGGTCGCGGAGTTCCAGAGGTACGACGGGCTGTGGTCGACGGCGTAGTAGAGGACGTTGTCGCCGACCTCGAAGGTGGGATCGTCGAACGACGTGGGCCGCGCCCACTCGAAGCCCATGCCGAGGTCGCAGGACACGTCGACGACCAGGCTGCCGTTCCGGAAGGCCGCCAGGTCGCCGTTCATCAGATACATCCACGGGTCCAAGGGGTCCTGCAGAGTGCAGTTGACGACGATGTCGTTCTCAGCGAGGTACGCCGGCAACGGCTCCCGGCCGCGCTCGGTGATCACGCTGAGGTGCGGCTCGTCGGGGTCCGGGTCGAGGTGCCGGATCCGGACGGAGTGGATCGGTGAGCCGACGGCCGCGACGCCGCGGGTGGTCAGCACGGCGACCTCGTGCACGCCGTGGGCGTTGAGCGCGGTGACCGCACCGCGGGCGGTGGCGCCGAACCCGATCACCACGGCGCTGAGCCGGCGGCCGTAGTCACCGGTGATGCCGGCGATCTGCATCGCCTGGAGCACCGAGCAGTAGCCGGCCAGCTCGTTGTTCTTGTGGAAGACGTGGAGCCCGACGTTGCCGTCACGGGTCCAGTGGTTCATCGCCTCGAAGGCGATCAGGGTGAGCCGCCGGTCGATCGCGGCCTGGGTGAGCGGGGTGTCCTGGACGCAGTGCGGCCAGCCCCACAGCACCTGGCCCGGGTGCAGCGCCTCGACGTCGGCCAGCTGGGGCTTCGGCAGCAGCACCACGTCGGACGTGGCGAGCAGCTCGTCCCGCGGGAGGAAGCCGGCGACCAGGCCGGTCAGGTCCGCGTCGGCGTAGCCGAAGCGTTCGGCGTACCCGGTCTCCAGCGTGATCTGGGCGCGCAGGTCGTCGTCGAGCGTCGAGAGGTGGTCCGGGTGAAGGGGGAGCCGGAGCTCGTTCTCCTTCGCCGACGTGCCCACCACCCCGAGAGTCAGGAGCGGCACCGGCGGGATCAGCGCTTCTTCTCGGTGAGTTTCTCCATGGAGTTGCTCGCGTTGCCGGCTGCCTTGCCGCGCTTGTCGGCCCGCTTCTCCTTGATGGACTTGCCGGACTTCTTGGACATGCCTTGGCGCGGCGACTTGTCGCTCATGGGGGGATTCCTCTGATGGGGAGCCTGAGTGGCTCCAGGGTGCGAGACTACGCCCCGTCCTGCGAGCCGGTAGCCTGCTGGCGCCATGCTCGAGAGATTCCGCGACTTCTGGGTCACCATCTGGAAGCCCGTCGCCCATCTGCTGATCCGTCTCGGCGTGACCCCCAACATGGTCACCTTCTTGGGCACCCTCGGCGTCTGTGCCGGGGCGCTGGTGTTCTTCCCGCGTGGCGAGCTGCTCATCGGCGTGCTGGTGATTACGGCCTTCGTCTTCAGCGACCTGTTGGACGGCTACATGGCGCGGCTGACGGGCAAGACCTCCAAGTTCGGGTCCTTCTGGGACTCCACGCTGGACCGCATCGGCGACGGCGCGATCTTCGGCGGCCTCGCGCTCTACTTCGCCGGCCCGGGCGACAGCTACCTCTACCTCTGCCTGACGCTCTACTGCCTGGTGATGGGCGGCGTCACGTCGTACGCGCGGGCCAAGGCGGAGTCGCTCGGCCTCACTGCCAAGGGCGGCATCGCCGAGCGCGCCGACCGCCTCGTCTCGATCCTGGTGATGACCGGCCTGGCCGCCATCTTCGACCTGCCGATCCTGATCTACGTCACCCTCTGGGCGCTCGTGGTCGCCAACACGGTGACCGTGGTCCAACGGGTGCTGATGGTGCATCGCCAGGTGCGGGCCGAGCAGGCGTCCACGGGCGCCGCCGATGTGGGTCCGACCGCCTGACCGCCGTACGATTGAGGCATGGCTGAGGTCTCGACTGGCTCGTCCCGCGACGAGGGAACAACTGGCACCACGCGCGTGAAGCGCGGCATGGCGGAGATGCTCAAGGGTGGCGTGATCATGGACGTGGTCACCCCTGAGCAGGCGAAGATCGCCGAGGACGCCGGCGCGGTGGCCGTGATGGCGCTCGAGCGAGTGCCGGCCGACATCCGGGCCCAGGGCGGCGTCAGCCGGATGAGCGACCCCGACATGATCGACGGGATCATCGAGCAGGTCTCGATCCCGGTGATGGCCAAGGCCCGGATCGGTCACTTCGCGGAGGCGCAGGTGCTGCAGAGCCTCGGTGTCGACTACGTCGACGAGTCCGAGGTGCTGACCCCGGCCGACTACGCCAACCACATCGACAAGTGGGCGTTCACGGTGCCGTTCGTGTGCGGTGCGACCAACCTGGGCGAGGCGCTGCGCCGGATCACCGAGGGCGCGGCGATGATCCGCTCCAAGGGCGAGGCCGGCACCGGCGACGTCTCCAACGCCGTCACCCACATGCGCACCATCCGGCAGCAGATCCGCCGCCTGGGTGGCCTGGAGGCCGACGAGCTGTACGTCGCCGCCAAGGAGCTGCAGGCGCCGTACGACCTCGTCAAGGAGGTCGCCGAGCGCGGCAAGCTCCCCGTCGTGCTGTTCACCGCCGGCGGCATCGCCACGCCCGCCGACGCGGCGATGATGATGCAGCTCGGCGCCGAGGGCGTCTTCGTGGGCTCCGGCATCTTCAAGGCCGGCAACCCGGCCCAGCGGGCCGAGGCGATCGTCAAGGCGACCACCTTCTACGACGACCCCGACGTGGTCGCCAAGGTCTCCCGCGGCCTGGGCGAGGCCATGGTCGGCATCAACGTCGAGGACATCCCGCAGCCGCACCGGCTCGCCGAGCGCGGCTGGTGAGCGCCGGGATATCCCCGGCATCTCTGGCTTACTCCGCGCTCGTCCCTTCTGAGGTGCGCATCTGATCGATCGGTTCGATCAGGTCGCGGCTGTCGACGCCGTACTTACCCAATTTTGGGGTCCGGTCCCGCCCTTCTGTCCAGGCGCAGCCCTGCTTGCTGTTGCAGTTCACTCTGCGTCGGCGAGAAACGTCGGCCGTTCCTGGGGAGGGACACATGAACAGAACCACGAAGGGTGCCCCCGGTGCCGAAGCGGCAGGGGGAAGGAGACTCTCAACGCGGGCCAAGATCGCGTTGACCGCGGTGACGATCGGCGGTACCGCCGCCGTTGTCGGGCTCGGCACGTTCGGCGCCTGGACCAGCACGACGACCGCGGAGACGCCGACGTACTCGGGTGGCACGGTGACGCTCGACTACGGCGCCACCGGTACCACCAACCGGCTCAGCCTCGGCGCGACCGCGATGGCGCCCGGTGACACCGCCCAGAGGGGCTTCACGCTGCGCAACAGCGGCACGCTGAACTTCGCCACGGTGTCGCTCGGCATCACCGCCTCACCCAGCAGCCTGCTCGACAGCGACGTCGCCAACGGCCTGACTGTGAAGGTGCAGAAGTGCTCGAGCGGGTTTGTGGAGAGCGCCTCGACGCCCTACACCTACTCCTGCGCCGGCACGCTCACCACGGTGCTCGCCACGACCCCGGTCGCGACGGTGAAGGCGACCTCGCCCACACTGACCGGGCTCAGCTCGCTGACCGCCGGCGCATCGGACAGCCTGAAGGTCACCTTCGAGCTGCCCGCGGCGGCGAACAACACCGTGCAGGGTCTGTCCAGCACGCTGTCGGTGAGCTTCACCGCCACCCAGCGGACGCAGACCGACAAGTAGTCGCTCCGGTAGGTCGACGACCATGAACCTCGCAGGGATCCGAGAGGGCCGGGGAGGCCGCAGTGGCGGCC
>JALZCZ010000007.1 GCA_030862825.1 Actinomycetota bacterium
TCGTCGGGGTCCCCGCGGAGCTGTTCGGCGGAGGAGCGCAGCGGGGGAGGCGGGGAGCTCCGTGGGGTGTTCATGCCGCCACCGCGGCGGGTGCCTCGCCGACCGCGGCGAGCACTCCCTGCGCCGCGCGGCCGAGCCGGCCCCGGGGCGAGCGCACGGGGCCGAGGCCGAGGTCGATCGACTCCTCCAGGCCGCGCTGGTCGAGCATCGCGGTGAGCACCGGTACGCCGGTCGCCGCGGCGACCTCGGGCGGGGCGATGCCGGAGCCGCGGAGCACCAGCCGCAGACCGTCGAGGCCGGCGAAACGCCGGCACAACCGAGCCGCGGCGGCCACCCCGGCGACGGTCGGGACCACCATCACCAGCAGCCGGTCGCAGCGCGACGCGAGCTCGTCGACCACCGGGTCGGGTGCTCGGGGCAGGTCGAGCACGACGGTGTCGTGGCCGCGGCGCGCCGCCGACAGCGCCTCGCGAGCGGCGAAGGCCTGCAGCGACCCGGTGCCGCCGGCGTACCAGGACAAGACGCCGAGCGCACCCCGGCGCGGCAGGGCCTCCCGGAGCGAGCGGGCGCTGAGCCGACCCGTGGTCTGGCACAGGGCGTCCCAGCGGAAGCCGTCGTGGCGCTCGAGTCCGAGCACCCGGTCGACCCCCGGACCCAGCGGATCGCAGTCGACGACGACGGCGGTGCCGGCGCCGGCGGCCACCTGGCCGAGCGCACACGCGAACGTCGTGGCCCCGGCCCCGCCCGAGCCACCGGTGACGCCGAGCACCAGGCCGCGAGCGCGGTGGGCGTCGCCGAGGTCGGTCAGGGACTCCACCACCCAGGTCTCCGACCGGGGGAGCTCGGCGACGTTCTCGGCGCCGATGTCGAGCGCGGTCCGGAACAGCTCGTCGGCGACCCGGCCCCAGGCGACCACGTGGACGCCCGGGCGGCGCACGGGCTGCAGCTCCGCGAGCTCGGCGGCCACGTCCGCGCCGACCAGCACCAGCGGTGCCGTCGTCCACGAGCGCAGGGCGATGATGCCGTCGGGTGCCACCTCGGGGGTGATGCCGGCCGCGGCGCCGAGGCGGAGCAGCTCGTCGAGCAGGGACGTGTCGCGAGTGACGAAGAGAGGAGGGGTCATGCGAGCAGGGTGTCCATGCCGCCCGCACCGCCGATCCAGAGGCGGCAGCGCTGGGGACAACTGCCCGCCCGCCGCGCCCTGTGGATGACTCGTGGGCGGAAACCGCCCACCTACGATGTCGCCATGGCGACCACCGCCGCCTTCTTCGACCTGGACAAGACGATCATCGCCAAGTCGAGCACGATGGCGTTCAGCAAGCCGTTCCAGGCCGGAGGCCTGATCTCGCGGCGCGCAGTGCTGCGCTCGGCGTACGCGCAGTTCGTCTACGTCGTCGGCGGCGCCGACCACGACCAGATGGAGAAGATGCGGCAGTTCATGTCGCAGCTGTGCGCCGGCTGGGACGTCGCGACCGTCCGCGAGATCGTGGCCGACACCCTGCACAACATCGTCGACCCGTTGGTCTACGACGAGGCGGTGTCGCTCATCGAGGAGCACAGGCTCGCCGGCCGCGAGGTGGTGATCGTGTCGACGTCCGGAACCGAGGTGGTCGAGCCGATCGGCGAGATGCTCGGCGCCGACCACGTGATCGCGACCCGGATGAAGGTGGAGGACGGCGCCTACACCGGCGAGATCGAGTACTACGCGTACGCCGAGGAGAAGGCCGCTGCGATCCGCGCCCTGGCCGAGGAGCGGGGCTACGACCTGTCCCAGTCGTACGGCTACAGCGACTCGGTCACCGACGTACCGATGCTCGAGGCCGTCGGCTATGCCCACGCCGTCAACCCGGACCGCGAGCTGCGCCGGGCCGCCGCCGCGAACGGGTGGCCCGTGTTGGTCTTCGTCAAGCCCGTCGCGCTGCGCAGCCGGCTGCCGCTGCCGCCCGCCAAGCCCACCCTCGCCGCCATCGCCGTCGGCGGTGTCGTGGCCGTCGGTGGGGTGCTCTGGGTCAACGCCCGGAAGCGGCGGCTCGGTGCCTGAGCCGGTCTGGCCGCACCGGTGTGTCGTGGCGGTGTCGATCGCGGTCGATCGGGGACAGATCCGGGAGGGACCACCGGATACCGGACGGTACTCCGACCGGCCCTACGACCTCGGGCGCGACCGGTCTCCGACCGGGCCCGGGCCCGGCGATCGCCTGATGGACGATCCCGATGTCAAGGGTTGAACGCCGACCCCATCCGGCGTACAACGGATCCAGCAGAACAACTCAAGAGCAGCACGTGATCCGGGTACCCACGCGGCGATCTACCCTTCCTACAGGGCGCTAGCACGAGGGACATTCCCACGGCAGCAACTGATTGATGCACGCTTGGTAGCCTTCGGTTCACGTGTCAGCGGTGGCACTCGAGATTCCAGTGAGGGCTCGGGTGCCACCTGCATGCTCAGGCGTCGGCAGGGCGCGAGACGAGGTCGAGCAAAGCCCCGCGCCGAGGGACGAGGTCGCGATGAGGGCGTCGAGGCCCGAGGTACGCGGCTAGGTGTCCGAGATCGCTTGCGAGGGTCTCGACACGCGCTCGCAGGGCCTCGAGCGGCCCGACCCGAGGGTTCAACCGGCGTCGCGCTTGAGTGGACTCGCCTCGGCGCCGGCCGCGAAGGCTTCGGAGGCGTAGAGGATCCAGGCGTGGACACCTGCCGCGCCGCCCTCGGCGTAGCCACGCAGGTTCGACTCGTACTCCGGGCGCAGGGCCAGGTGACCGGCCTCCGGCACCACGAGCGACTTCTCGTCGACACCTCTCGAGACCAGCAGCAGCCGCTCGGTGGCCCGGGCCACGATCCCGTTGTGCGAGGGGAAGGGTGCCGCGGTCCGCAGCTCCGCGTGCACGACCGCGGCCACCAGCAGGGCCGGCGCTTCGGTCGGCGATGTCAGCACGGTGGCCACGTCGCGCAGCCGGGCCGCCGACTCGGCGTCCCGGGGCCGGCCGAGCCGCTCGTCGTCGACCGAACCGGTGGCCGCCAGCGCGTGCAGACGGGCGAGTGCCTGCAGCGGCGTACGTCCGAGCAGGGGCGCCAGCGACAGCAGCTCGGTCGAGACCCTGATCGCGTCGTTGGCCACCTGGTCGCCCGTCCCCTCCCGCACCTCGGCGAGGCTCGCCGTCGAGCCCTCGAGCACCGCACTGGCGTGCGCGCCCCGCAGCAGGCTCTCGGCCGTGTGCTCGGGCGAGGTGCGGCGCAGCCCGCGGTCGCGGAGCATCACGTCGATCCCGTCGCGCACCGCGGCGTACGCCGAGGGGACGCCTTCGAGAGACACCAACCACGCAAGGGGATCCGAAGCCACTGCGGAAGGGTAGCCTCGCGGAGATGAGTGATGACGAGGTGCAGCGCCAGGCCAGGTCCTTCGGCGGGGTCGCCGACGCCTACGACCGCGGTCGTCCGGGCTATCCGGCCGCGGCCGCCGCGTGGCTGACCGGTGACGAGCCGCTCACCGTCCTCGAGCTCGGTGCCGGCACCGGCAAGCTCACCGAGCAGCTGGTCGCCCTCGGCCACGACGTGCACGCCACCGATCCCGACGAGGCGATGCTCGAGATCCTGCGCACCCACCTCCCCGACGTCCGCACGTCGGTGTGCGGCGCGGAGGAGATCGCGGCTGCCGACAGCTCCTACGACGTGGTGGTGGCCGCGCAGTCCTTCCACTGGTTCGACCACGACCTGGCGCTGCCGGAGATCCGGCGGGTCCTGAAGCCGCGGGGTCGGCTGTCGATGGTCTGGAACCTGCGCGACGAGCGCATCCCCTGGATCAAGAAGCTGGGCCGCGTGATCGGCACCGAGGAGCAGCTCGTCGACCCGACCGAGCTGCTGCAGTCGTCGCTGCGGTTCATCGTCGTCGAGCAGAAGACCTTCAAGCACTGGCAGATCGTCGACCGTCGCTCCATCCAGGACCTGGTCGCCTCGCGCTCCAACATCGCCGTCCTCGACGACAACGCCCGAGCCATGAAGATGCGCGAGCTGCTCGAGCTCTACGACAGCTACGGGCGCGGCATGGACGGCATGCAGCTCCACTACGAGACACGCTGCTTCCGCTCCCGGGTGGTCAAGAGCCCGGTCCCCGATCCGTCGCCGAGCACGAACGTCGACAAGCCCACCGACGGCGAGATCCCGACCTCGCCGCCCCGCGACGACGACGACGGCACCCTGCTGATCGACTTCCGCTAGGGCACGATGGGCCCATGGCACGGGCCTGGCGGCGTACTCATCTCGGCACCGAGGCCGACCGCGCCACCTTCCGGACCCTGCACAGCGCCTCGCTGGCGTCGCCGGCGCTGCGGGAGGGTCTGACCCAGGACAGCGCCGAGCGCTCGATCAAGCACCTGCGAGCCCTGCTCGGCACGCCCGCACTCGCCGTCACCGACACCGCCGAGGTCCTGGCCTGGGACGGTGCCGGCGCGCACCACGGGCAACAGATCGCCCAGCTGGTCGCCGACACCCTGGAGCGTGGCCACACCCGCAGCTTCGACCGGAGCCGGCTGCGGTGTGACGAGACCGGCTGCCCGGTGCGCACCGCGGTGGTCACCCCGCTCGTGGTCGACGAGCGGATCGTCGGCACCCTGCAGGCGTTCGCGCCCTACCCCACCGCGGGGCTGGCCCGGGCCGCCGACGAGGTCGCGCAGTGGGTCTCGGGGCAGCTCGAGCTGGCCGAGCTCGACGCCAGCCGGACCCGGCTGATGGAGGCCGAGGTGCGGGCGCTGCGGGCGCAGATCAGCCCGCACTTCATCTACAACTCGCTCGGTGCGATCGCCAGCTTCGTGCGCACCGACCCCGACCGGGCCCGCGAGCTGTTGCTGGAGTTCGCCGACTTCACCCGCTACTCGTTCCGCCGGCACGGTGACTACACGACGCTGGCCGAGGAGCTGAAGTCGATCGAGCGCTACCTCCTGCTCGAGCAGGCGCGCTTCGGCGACCGGCTGCGGGTGACGCTGAGCGTCGCGCCGGAGGTGCTCCCGGTCGCCGTACCCTTCCTCTGCGTCCAGCCGCTGGTCGAGAACGCCGTCCGGCACGGCCTCGAGGCCGTCGACGGGGCCGGACACATCGGGATCGTGGCCATGGACCGCGGGCAGGAGTGCGTGATCGAGGTCGAGGACAACGGCGCGGGCGAGGACCCCGACAAGGTACGCCGGGCCCTGGCCGGCGAGGCCGCGCTCGACTCCGTCGGGCTCGGCAACGTCGACGCCCGGCTGCGCAACGCGTTCGGCGACGACTACGGGCTGGTCGTCGAGACCGCGCCGGGAGCCGGGACCAAGGTGATCGTGCGCGTGCCGAAGTTCGCGCCGGGGGTCCGGGCATGAACGGGCTGCTCACGGTGCTGGTCATCGACGACGAACGACCCGCCCTCGACGAGCTCGCCTTCCTCCTCGGCCGCGACGACCGGGTGGGCGCGGTGCTCACGTCCGACTCGGCCACCGACGGTCTGCGGATCCTGCGCGAGGCCGACGTCGACTGTGTCTTCCTCGACATCCAGATGCCCGGGCTGACCGGCCTGGAGCTGGCCCAGGTGCTGAGCCGCTTCAAGGTGCCGCCCCCGATCGTTTTCGTGACCGCCCACGAGGCGCACGCCGTCGACGCCTTCGAGCTGCATGCGGTCGACTACGTGCTGAAACCTGTGCGCGCCGACCGGCTCGCCGAGGCGGTACGCCGCGTGGTCGCGGACGGCGACCGCGCCAGCAGCCCGGCGCACCACAGCCTGGTGCCGGTCGAGCGCGGCGGCGTGACCAGGTTCCTCGACCGTGCCGACATCACCCACGTGGAGGCCCAGGGCGACTACGCGCGGCTGCACGCGCGGGGTGACTCCTACCTGGTGCGCACACCGCTCTCGACGCTCGAGGAGGAGTGGCGACCGGCCGGCTTCCTGCGCATCCACCGCTCGTTGCTGGTCTCGCTCGCCCACATCCAGGAGGTCCGCATGGACGCGGGACGGTGCACGGTGATGGTCGACGGTATCGAGCTCGCGGTCAGCCGCCGCCACACTCGCGAGCTGCGTGACCTGCTGGTCAAGCGGGCGGGGTCGTGACCGAGGGGCATGCGCCGCAGCGGGTGCGGGTCACCGGCCCCCCGCGGCGCCGCACACCGCAGCAGCCCCGCACCGGCGACATCGACGAGCAGACCCAGCTCGGCGGGGTCTACCTCGGGTCGCTGCTGCGCGAGCAGCTCTCACTGGCGCTGCGGATCATCGGCCTGCTGGTGCTCGGCGTCGCCTCGATGCCGCTCCTCTTCCACCTCGCGCCCGGGCTCGCCGACGTACACGTCGTCGGACTGCCGCTGCCGTGGCTCCTCCTCGGGGTGGTCGTCTACCCGCTGCTTCTGGTGCTCGGCTGGCGCTACGTCGTACGCGCCGAGCGCAACGAGCGCGACTTCGCCGAGCTGCTCTCGGAGCTGGAGCGGTGAGCGGCGCCCCGGGTGTGGTCGCGGTCGTCCTGGTCACCGTCGCGACGCTGCTGATCGGCACCTGGGGGCTGCGGTTCTCGCGCACGACGAGCGACTTCTTCGTCGCCTCCCGCACGGTGCGGCCGGCCCTCAACGCCTCGGCGATCGGTGGCGAGTACCTCTCCGCCGCCAGCTTCCTCGGCGTCGCCGGGCTGGTGCTGACCTTCGGCGCCGACATGCTGTGGTACCCGATCGGCTGGACCGCCGGCTACCTCCTCCTGCTGGTGCTCGTCGCCGCGCCACTGCGCCGCTCGGGCGCCTACACGCTGCCCGACTTCGCCGAGGCCCGGCTCGGGTCGCGGGGCGTGCGCGCCGCGTGCTCGCTGCTGGTGGTGGCGATCGGCTGGCTCTACCTGCTGCCGCAGTTCCAGGGCGCCGGCATCACCCTGGCCGCCGCGATCGACGCGCCCACGTGGGTCGGGCCGGTGATCGTCGGGCTGGTCGTGCTCGCCAACGTCAGCTCGGGCGGGATGCGCAGCATCACCTTCGTGCAGGCGTTCCAGTACTGGCTCAAGCTCACCGCCCTGCTGCTCCCCGCCGCGGTGCTCCTCATCGTGTGGGCCGGCGACGGCACGCCTCGCTCGGGGATCACGGGCGGGGACTGGTCACTGCCCGTGGCGTCCGGGGGCGGGCCCGGCCTCTACACGACGTACTCGCTGATCATCGCGACGTTCCTCGGCACCATGGGCCTGCCCCACGTCGTCGTCCGCTTCTACACCAACCCCGACGGGCGCGCGGCCCGCCGGACGACCCTGGTCGTGCTCGGCCTGCTCGGCCTCTTCTACCTGCTGCCGCCCGTGTACGGCGCCCTCGGCCGCGTGTACGCCGCCGACCTGGCCGCGGCCGGCCGGTCCGACGTGCTGGTGCTGGAGTTGCCGCGGCTGATGCTGGCGGGCACGGGCGGTGAGGTGCTCTCCGGACTGGTCACGGCCGGCGCCTTCGCCGCGTTCCTGTCCACGTCGTCGGGCCTGACCATCGCGGTGGCCGGCGTGCTCAGCCAGGACGTGACCGGCCGCCCGTGGTCCGGCCGCCGGCTCGGCGGGGTCGCGGCGTTCCGGGCGGGGGCGATGGTCGCGGTCGCCGTACCCCTCCTCGTCGCGCTGACCCTGCCCAACGTCGGTGTCGCGCGGGCCGTCGGACTGGCCTTCGCGGTCGCCGCCTCGACGTTCTGCCCACTGCTGGTGCTCGGCATCTGGTGGCGCGGCCTCACCGACGTGGGAGCCATCGCCGGCATCGCGGCCGGCGGTCTCGGCTCGGGTGCCGCCGTGGTGTGGGTGCTCGCCGACGGCACCGCCTCGGGCTGGGCCGGCGTCCTGCTCTCCCAGCCGGCCGCGTGGTCGGTGCCGCTGGCGTTCGCGGTGATGATCGCCGTCTCCCGGGCGACCGCTGGTCGGGTGCCCGCTCACACCCGGCGGTTCATGGTCCGACTGCACACCCCCGAGGTCCTCCAGCTCGACCGGGGCTAGGGCGGTGCGGCGCTCATGCAGCACGCTGTCCACCACGCCTCCACACCGCTGCCGCGTCGTGGACGAAGGGGTCGACAGCGTGGTACATGGGGCACGCCGGCTCGGGCACACATGCATGACCTGCGACCGTTGGGAAACCACACAGGTGACCAAGGAGGAGAAGCGATGACTTTGCACCGTCATTCAGCATCAACCGGAGCCCACGAGGAGGAAGGGCATCTCGAAGCGCCGCGAGAGGACCAGAGCGCGGCCAGGGAGCAGTTCGGTGGGCGCAACCTCGGTGCCGGCTTCTTCGGCTGGTTGGTCGCCATCGGAATGGCCATCCTGCTGATCGGCATCATCGGCGCCATCGCCGCTGCGGCCGGGGAGACCGCCCGCATCACGCAGTCGGACGCGGAGCGTGAGGCCGGCTCCATCGGGGTCGCGGCAGCGATCGTCCTGCTCGTGGTCCTGGCCATCGGCTACTACTGCGGCGGCTACGTCGCCGGGCGGATGTCCCGCTTCGACGGCGGGCGGCAGGGCGTCGGCGTGTGGCTGATCGGACTCGTGGTCACCATCGCCGCCGTTGGGCTGGGGGCGCTGTTCGGCTCGCAGTACAACGTCCTCGACCGGGTCGACCTGCCCAGCATCCCGATCTCCGGTGACCAGATCGGTTGGGGCGCGCTCATCACCGCCGCGGTGGCCGTGGTGCTGACCCTGCTGGCCGCGATGGTCGGCGGCAAGGCCGGACGCCGTTACCACGACCGCGTCGACCGGGCCATCGTCACGGCCCGGCCCCGTCGCGACAACGCCTAGGTGGCGACGGCCAGCCGGTAGCCGCGCTTGACCACGGTCTGCACGATCCGGGTGCCGAGGGCCGCGCGCAGTCGGGCCACCGCCATCTCCACCGCGTGCTCGGAGCCGGCGGTGCCCGAGGGCAGGGCGGCCAGCAGCTGGTGCCGCGGCACGACGTGCCCCGGGTTGACCAGCAGCGCCTGGAGCACCGCGAACGGTGCGGGTGACAGCTTGGCCTCGACGCCGTCGATGAAGACCACGCCGTTGCAGTCGCTCGGCACCAGCAGGATGTGGCCGGCCACGTCGTAGGACAGCCCCGACGACCGGGCGGGCAGCTCGACCTCGAGCTGCTTGACCATCGCCGCGAGCCGTGACCGCTCGGGGTAGATGGACGGCACGCCCCACATCTCGAACGCCGCCGCGGTCACCGGCCCGACGCACGAGGCGACCACGTCGGCCTGGAACGCGCCGACCAGGTCGTCGCGGCGCCCGGTCGACGCGGCCGCGTCCATCAGCGCGGCGACGGCAGGCGCGGAGGTGAAGGTGACCGCGTCCAGCTCGCGGTCTGCGATCTGCTCGATCATCCGGAACATCGGCTCCGGGTCGTCGGCGCTCAGCACGCGGTAGACGGTGACCGTGGTGACGTCGGCCCCCTGCCGGCGCAGCGCGTGGGCCGCCATCGACAGCGACTGTCCGTGCTCCTGCACCACGATCCGCTGGCCGGTCAGGTCGCGGCCGCGCAGGTGCTCGAGCACGTCCTCGAAAGCCTCCGACTCCGGCGCCCAGAGCTCCTGGAGCCCGCGCCGCCGCAGCGCGCCGACGCTCTTCGGCCCGCGTGCCAGGATCTCGGCCGCGCCGAGGGCCGCGAGCAGGTCGTCGAGCATCCCCCACTCCTCGGCCGCGGCGAACCACGCCTTCATGCCGATGCCGGTCGTGGCCAGGAAGAGGTCGATGGGCCTGCTCAGCACGTCAGCGGTGGCCGCCCTCAGCGACTCGTCGTCCACATGGTTGGGATTGAGCGACAGGGCGGGGGCCCAGACGACGCTGGCCCCGCGTCGCTCCAGCAGCCCCACCTGCTCCTCGACCTTGCGCGCAGCCGTGACCCCGACCCGGAACCCTGCGAGGGATCGGGTGTCTGGCTGGGCGCTCATGGGGTCATTGTCGCCTGTCACCCACCACCACCATGCCCTGGTCGGTGACGTGGACGGCGTACGTCGGCACCCGCACGCTCTCGTCGTCGAGGCACCGCCCGGTGCGCAGGTCGAAGGCCTGCTTGTGCATGGGGCTCGCGACGAACGGTACGTCGGCGCCGTCGATCGTCCTGGTGCCGACGATGCCGCGCGACAGCACCGACGCGTGCGAGCACGGGTCGTAGTTGGAGAGCACGAACACCTGGTCGTCGTAGGTCCGGAAGACCGCGACCGCCTCGCCGGCCACCAGCGCGCAGACGCCGCCCTCGACCTCGATCTGGTCGAGCCGGCAGACGGTCGTGTTCGCCGTGCGCGTGTCGCTCACCGCGGTCACCGGCCCGGTCACCGGGGTGCTCCCACCGGGATCGACTCACCGAGGGAGACGGGGCCGTCGGAGTCACCGGCCTGGATCTGTCCCCGCTCCTCCACGAACGTGATGGTGGGGTCCGGGGTGTCGGGCGCGTTGACGAAGGAGACGAACCTGGCGAGCTTCTCCGGGTCCTCGATGGTCTCCTTCCACTCGTCGAAGTAGCCCTCGACGTGGCGGGCCATCGCCGCCTCCAGCTCCGACCCGAGCCCGAGCACGTCGCCGACGACGACCTCGCGAACCCGGTCGAGGCCCCCCTCGAGGCTGTCGACCCACGGCGCGGTGCGCTGCAGGCGGTCGGCCGTGCGGATGTAGTACATGAGGAAGCGGTCGAGGTAGCTCACCAGAGTTGCGGTGTCCAGGTCACCGGCGAGCAGCCGGGCGTGCGCCGGCGTGGCCCCGCCGTTGCCGCCGACGTAGAGGTTCCAGCCCTTCTCGGTGGCGATCACGCCGAAGTCCTTCGACCGCGCCTCGGCGCATTCGCGGGCGCAGCCGCTCACCCCGCCCTTGAGCTTGTGGGGCGAGCGGAGCCCGCGGTAGCGCAGCTCGAGCATGATCGCCAGGCCCACCGAGTCCTGCACCCCGTAGCGGCACCAGGTCGAGCCCACGCACGACTTCACCGTGCGGAGCGCCTTGCCGTAGGCGTGCCCGGACTCGAAGCCCGCGTCGACCAGCCGCCGCCAGATCGCGGGCAGCTGCTCCATCCGGGCACCGAAGAGGTCGATCCGCTGACCCCCGGTGATCTTGGTGTAGAGCCCGAAGTCGCGGGCCACCTCGCCGATCACGATGAGCTTGTCGGGTGTGATCTCACCACCGGGGATCCGGGGTACCACGGAGTAGGTGCCGTTGCGCTGGATGTTGGCGAGGTAGGCGTCGTTGGTGTCCTGCAGGGTGCGGTTGGCCTCGTCGAGCACGTGCTCGCCCAGCTGGCTGGCCAGGATCGAGGCGATCGCCGGCTTGCAGACGTCGCAGCCGCGGCCGCGGCCGTGGGCCTCGACGATCTGGTCGAAGCGGGTGTAGCCGTGCACCGCCACGACGTCGAAGAGCTCCTGCCGGGTCAACGGGAAGTGCTCGCAGAGGCTGCGGTCGACCTCCTTGCCGACCGAGGCGAAGTGGTCCTCGACGATCTTCTTGACCGTGGCCTTGCACGAGCCGCAGGTGCTACCGGCGCCGGTGCACTTGGTCACGCAGGTCGCATCGGCGCAGGGGTCCTCCTCAGACGCGACCGCCGCGATGATCTCGCCCTTGCTCACGTTGTTGCAGGAGCAGACGACCGCCTCGTCCGGCAGTCCGATCTCCACCGCACCGCGGGAGGCGGGGAGGATCAGGTCCTCGGGGTTGGCGGGGAGCTCGATCCCGCCCTTGTCACCGGCGGCCACCATCGGCCGGAGCACGCCGTACGCCGACGCGTCACCGACCAGGATCCCGCCGAGCAGGCGCTTGCCGTCGTCGCTCACCACCAGCTTCTTGTAGTGGCCGGCCACCGAGTCCGCGAAGACCAGCTCCAAGGCACCCTCGGTGGTGGCGTGCGCGTCGCCGAAGCTGGCGACGTCGACACCGAGCAGCTTGAGCTTGGTGGACATGTCGGCCCCGGTGAACTCGCCCGACCCGCCGAGCATCGCGTCGACCACGACCTCCGCCATCGCGTAGCCCGGAGCCACCAGGCCGTACATCACGCCCGCCGGCGCGGCGCACTCGCCGATCGCCCAGACGTGCTCGTCGGACGTCCGGCACCGCTCGTCCACGAGCACGCCGCCGCGCTCGGCCAGGTCCAGCCCGGCGCCGCGGGCCAGCCCGTCGCGCGGCCGGATGCCGGCCGAGAACACCACGATGTCGGCCGGCACCGGCTCGGCGTCCTTGAGCGCCAGCCCGGTGACCCGCTCCTCGCCCAGCACCTCCTCGGTGGCCGCGCCGGTGTGCACGGTCAGGCCGAGCTTCTCGATGTGGCGCGACAGCATCCCGCCTCCGGCGTCGTCGACCTGCACGGGCATCAGCCGCGGCGCCATCTCGATCACGTGGGTCTCGAGTCCGAGCTGCACCAGCGCGTTCGCCGCCTCCAGCCCGAGCAGCCCACCGCCGATCACCGCGCCGGTGCGCGCCGTCGCGGCCGCCTCCCGGATCGCCTCCAGATCCTCGATCGTGCGGTAGACGAAGCAGCCGTCGAGGTCGCGGCCCGGCACCGGCGGCACGAACGGCGTCGCGCCGGTGGCCAGCACGAGCTCGTCATACGGCAGCGTCTCGCCGTCGCCGAGCAGCACCGTCCGGGTCGCGGGGTCGAAACTGAGCACCTGGGTGCCGAGCACGAGCCGGACCCTCGGGTCGTCGTAGGCGCCACCGGGCAGCAGCGACAGCTCGTCGGCACCCACCTCGAAGAACGAGGTCAGCGCGACGCGGTCGTACGCCGGCCGCGGCTCCTCCCCGACGACCACGAGGTCGTAGGTCTCGGTCAGGCCACGCTCGACGGCTGCCTGGACGAAGCGGTGGCCGACCATGCCGTGGCCGACCACGACCAGCTGCTTCCTGCGGTGGATCATCGGTGCTCCTTGTGGTGCGGGGTTCAGGTGGTGCCGGTGAGAGCGGGTCCCAGTGGTTGGTGCTGTTCGAGCAGCTCGCGCACGGACGGGAGGCATCCGCCGCAGCCGGTGGTGGCGCGGGTGGTGTCGCGCACCTCGTCGACCGACGAGCAGGCGCGGATCGCGCCGGCCGTGACGCCAGCGCAGGCGCAGATCTCGGTGGTGTCCGCGAGCCGGGCGGGCGGCGCCTTCTGGTCGCCCATGAGCAGGGCGCCGGGCTCGTGGTCGGAGAGGCGGGTGCCCCGGTCGTAGTACTGCGTGATCAGCCCGATCCGGGACAGGTCGCCGACGAACGTGCCGGCGACGATCATCCGGTCCCGCACCACCAGCTTGCGGTGGGTGCCGACCACGGGGTTGGTGACCTCGACGACCTGGCCCTCGGTGCGCTCGGGGTCCCCGAGCACGGCGACGTCGAGGCCGGTCGCCCGGAGCCGGGCCACGCTGCGGCTTCCGGTGTAGGCCGTGTCGTCGCCGGCCAGGTGCGCGGCCAGCAGCCCGGCCTGCTCCCAGGCCGGCGCGACGAAGCCAGTGGTGCGGTGCTCGTGCTCGGCGCAGTCACCGATGGCGTGGATGTGCGGGTCGTCGACCGACTCGAGCCGTTCGCCGACCACGATGCCGCGGGCGGTGGTCAGCCCGGCGCCGCGGGCCAGCGCCGTGGAGGGGCGCCCGCCGGCGGTCAGCACCACCAGGTCGGTCTCGAGCCGGTAGCCGTTGTCGAGGCGCAGGCTGGGGCGGCCGTCCACCTCGTCGAGTCGGACCGCGCGGGCACCGGTGTAGACGGTCGTGCCGAGCCGCGCCAGGTCCCGCTGCAGCACCGAGCCGGCCGACGGGCCGACCTGGCTGCGCAGCACGTGCTCGCCCCCCTCGACGATCTCGGTCTCGAGGCCCCGCACGCTCAGTGCCCGCGCCACCTGGAGGCCGAGCAGGCCGCCGCCGACGACGACCGCCCGGCTCACCGCGGGCAGGGCGCGCATCAGCCGCAGGCAGTCGTCGAGGCTGCGGAACGCGTGCACCCGCTCGTGCAGCCGGCCGTCGACCTGCACCAGGCCACGGATCGGCGGCAGGCTGGGGATGCTGCCCGTGGCGAGCACCAGCCGGTCGTAGGGGATGCAGGTGCCGTCGACCAGCATCACGTCGCGGTGCTCGCGGTCCACCCCGAGCACCCGGGTGCCGAGCCGCAGGTCGACCCCGTGGTCGGCGTACCACTCACGGGCGCGGAGCGTGATCGCGTCGACCGGGTGCGTCCCCTCGAGCACGGCGGAGAGCAGGATCCGGTTGTACGGCGCGTGCGGCTCGTCGCCGAGCACCGTGATCTGGTCGCCGGTGTCGCGGGCGACCAGCTCCTCCACCAGCCGGGTGGCGGCCATCCCGCTCCCGACGACGACGATGTTGCGGCTCATGTGCGCACCGCCGCGGCACAGACCTTGAACTCCGGCATCCGGCTGGACGGGTCGAGGGCGTCGTTGGTGAGCCGGTTGGCGCCGACCCAGTGGAACGGCACGAACACGGTGTCCGGGCGGATCGTGGTCACCACCCGGGCGGGCGCCTTGAGCTCGCCGCGGCGGGTCGAGACGAGCACCGGCTCCCCGTCGTGGGCGCCGATCCGGTCGGCGAGCAGGGGGTGCATCTCCACGAAGACCCCGTCGTCGGGCAGGTCACGGACCCGCCGCGTCTGGGCGCCGGACTGGTACTGCG
>JALZCZ010000047.1 GCA_030862825.1 Actinomycetota bacterium
TGGGGTCACACTAGATTGAGGCTCGTGGGTGGGGCCGAGGACTTCGATGTCGTGGTCGTCGGCGCCGGTCCCGCCGGCTCCTCCGCCGCCCGGGCTGCCGCCGCCGCGGGCGTCCGGGTCGCGCTGCTCGACCGCGCGGCCTTTCCGCGCTACAAGACCTGCGGAGGCGGCCTGATCGGGCCCGCCCTGGCCCACTTGCCTGGAGCGCCGCCCGCACGCGCGGAGATCCGGCGGGCTTCGTTCACCCTGCGCGGTGGCAAGCCGCTGGCGCGGTCGGTCGACGGGATCTTGATCCGGACCGCCGCCCGCAGCGAGCTCGATGACTGGCTCGCCCTGTCCGCCGCGGCCACCGGTGCGGAGCTGCGTACGCCGTGCGCGGTGCTCAAGGTCACCGAGGGGCCCGAGTCGGTGCTGGTCGACACCGACGCCGGGGCGTTGCGGGCCAGGGTCGTGGTGGGCGCCGACGGCACCTCCGGCCGGGTCTCCCGGCTGGTCGGGGTCACCCTGGGTCGGATCGACCTCGGGCTTGAGCTCGAGCTGGAGGCCGGCTCGCGGGCTGCCGACTGGGCCGACCGGATCCACCTCGACTGGGGCCCGCTGCCGGGCTCCTACGGCTGGGTGTTCCCCAAGGGCGACTCGCTGACCGTCGGCGTGATCGCGGCCAAGGGACGGCCGGCCGAGACCCGCGCCTACCTGGCCTCCTTGCTCCGACAGCTGGGTCTCGACGGGCAGCGGGTGCTGCACGACTCGGGCCACCTGACCAGGTGCCGGACACCGTCGTCAGCGCTCGGCTCCGGACGGGTGCTGCTCGCCGGTGACGCCGCCGCCCTGCTGGAGCCGTGGACCCGCGAGGGCATCTCGTTCGCGGTGCGCTCCGGCGAGCTCGCGGGCGCGGCCGCGGCGGCCCACCTCGACGGCGGCTCGCTCCAGCCCACGTACGCCCACGCGGTCGGCGTGCACCTCGCCCCCGAGATGGCGGCGGGGGAGCGGTGCCTGCGGGCGTTCGAGCGCCGCCCCGGCTCGTTCCACCGGCTGATCGGCGGCACCGACCTCGGCTGGCGCCAGTTCGCCCGCCTGGTGCGGGGCGAGACGACCTTGGAACGGGCCATGCGGCGACGAACGGTGCGCGTCGCCGTACGTGCCCTCAGCGGTAGCTGGTGAACGCGCCGTGCTCAGCCGTGAGCGATGATCAGCGTCGCACCATGCGCTTGACCTGCGGAAACGCGTGGGCCGCCGTTGCGCCGCCGATGATCGCTGACGGACTTCTGGCGGACTACTTGCGGCGTGACGAGACCCGGAGCATGCGCCCGAACCGGGATGAATCGGGCATACCACTGGGCACCTGGGGCATGTCCTGCGATGACCCCGACCTCGGGGGGCATCCCCCATTTTGAGGACCGCTGCCCTGGACCGCAGACGTGGAAGACGCGTCTGGCTCATCCTGCAGCCGTGGACAAGTCCGCTACGCCCTTGCTGATCGCACTGCTCCTGTGTCTGGCCCCGATCGGACTCGCCTGCGAGGGCGTCGGCGGTGACGGCTACGTCGCGACCGATAGTCAGCAGATGATCAAGCGCTGCGCGGACTACATGGGCAATGACCGTTATCACATCGGAGCCTCCAGCGTGGCCGACGAACCCAGCCAGGACGGCGAAGGGAACGGGTACTACCTCGTCATCCTGCGGACCCACGACGGCGACGTGCTGGACACCTGCACGGTCGAGCAGACCCCGGACAAGTTCTACTTCTCGCCCGGTCCGAGCTCGGCATGAGCACACTCAGCCCGGGGTGTCTCCTGGATGCCCGAGGTGTGGAGCCACGACCGTAGGGGCTGGTCCGCGCCGCGCAATGTCTAGCCGTGTGCCGCGGTTCAGCACGCGCTCGGGCACTCAACGCCGACGATCACCCGGGACACCTACTCGCACCTGTGGCGTTCTGGGGACTACGGGTACGGAGTGGGCGCCGACCCGCACCGTCAGCGGTAGTTGGTGAACTGCACCGCGAAGTCGTAGTCCTGGGCGCGGACCAGGGCCTGCACGGCCTGGAGGTCGTCGCGCTTCTTCGACGAGACCCGGAGCTCGTCGCCCTGGATCTGTGCCTTGACGCCCTTCGGCCCCTCGTCGCGGATCAGCTTGCTGATCTTCTTCGCGTCCTCGGAGCTGATGCCCTCCTTGAGCGCGATCCCGATCTTGGACTGCTGGCCGGACTGCCGCGGCTCGGAGGCGTCGAGGATCTTCAGGCTCTGGTCGCGCTTGATCAGCTTCTGCTTGAAGACGTCGAGCACCGCGCTGGCTCGGTCGTCGGCGGAGGCCGAGATCTCGATGGCCTGGTCGCCCTGCCACTCGATGGTCGCGCCCGTGCCCTTGAAGTCGAACCGGGTGGCGATCTCGCGCGCCGTCTGTCCCAGTGCGTTGTCGACCTCCTGGCGGTCGATCTTGCTCACGATGTCGAAGGAGGAGTCCGCCACTGGTGTCACCTGTTCCTGTTTTCGTCTGCTGTCGTCGCTGCGCTATTCTCATGCCTCGTTGCCCACCGGCCAAGCGCCGGGGGTGACCACCCCCGGCAGGTTGCCCGAGCGGCCAAAGGGAGCTGACTGTAAATCAGCCGTCATCGACTTCGCTGGTTCGAATCCAGCACCTGCCACCGAGGCCCTTCACCGCGTGCGGTGGGGGGCTTTTCGGCTTCCGGGATCAGGTGTCTGCTCGCTCGCCGGGCCTGGGAGCGCCATTGAAGCGGACACGAACACCCAGCCTCCGACGCCCTCTCTCCTACGACCTCGTGTTGAAGGCCGAGTCCTTGCGCGAGATCTCCTCGCGCCGCTGCTCGGGGGTGAGCGCCTCGAGCTGGGCGACGACGTCGGACGGGTATCCGCTGACCTCGGGCGCCTCGGCCAGCGGCACGAGCGTGTGCACGATCCGGTCGGCGTACACGTGCATCATCGTGAGCGACTGGTGGCCGTCGACGCCGGAGACGAACCGCTCCACCGGCGCGGGGTCCGAGGTGTAGCAGCTGGCCGAGGCCACCGACACCGAGATGCCGGCGAACGTCGAGTACGTCGAGAAGTGGAAGTGCCCGCCCAGGATCGAGCGCACGTCGGTGCCCTCGATGACCGCGGCCAGCTGCTCCTGGTCGAGCAGCTCGATGATCTCGGCGGCCCGGAGCATCGGCACCGGGATCGGCGCGTGGTGCATGGCCAGGATGGTGCCGTGCTCGGCGGGGGTGGCGAGCTGGTCGCGCAGCCACTCCAGCTGGGCGGGGGTCAGGTCGCCGTGGTGGTAGCCGGGCACGCTGGTGTCGAGGGCGATCACCCGCAGCCCGGCGACGTCGTAGACGCGGTCCTGAGGCGCGTCGCTCTCCTCGCCGAACAGCCCGGCGGCGTACTCCGCCCGCTCGTCGTGGTTGCCCATCGTCCACACCACCTGCGCGCCCAGCTCGGCCGCGGCGGGCTCGACCAGCTCCCGCAGCCGCGAGTACGCCGCGGGCTCGGCCTTGTCGGCCAGGTCGCCGGTGAACACCAGCACCTGGGGGGCCGGGGTGAGGTGGCGGAGCCGCTCCAGGGCCCTGAGCAGGCCTGCCTCGGTGTCCACGGCGCCGTACTGAAGCACGCCGCCGGCCAGCAGGTGGACGTCGCTCAGGTGCGCGACCACGTGGGTGGGTGCCGGGTGCTGTCCGAACTGGCTGAGGTCGGGCATCACTGCTTCGCGCGCTCGAGGAAGAACAACGGGATCACACGTCCGGTGGTCTTCTCGTACGTGGCGTAGTTGGGCCACAGGTCCAGCATCACCTGCCACATCCGGGCCCGCTCCTCGCCCACGAGCTCGCGCCAGGTCACGTCGATCTCCTCGCGCGCGAACCTGATGTGCGCCCGGTCGGTCGCCCGGAGGTTGTGGACCCACAGCGGCACCTTGGGTCCCCCGAAGTAGGACCCCGCGATCAGCCAGCCGCCGTCATGGGGCACGCAGAGCAAGGGGTTGCTGCGAGGGAGGCCGCTCTTGCGTCCGGGCACGGTCAGCATCACGTTGGGCAACCCGGCGAGATCGAGCAGGGTGACGCGTCCCTTCGACGCCTTCTGCAGGAACTTGTCGACCCCCACGATCTGGGGGAGCAGCTTCGGCAGCCACGAGATCGCGCCGACCTTCTTCGCGACGGGAGTGAGCAGACCCATGGCCGCAATCTAGCGGGCGGAGCGTCGCCGGAGGTTGGCCTCCGGTTCAGCTCGCCGCCGTCCCGTCCTTCCCCGACGCTCGTACGGTGCACCCGTGCTGATCCGCGGCTTCGTCGGGAGCGTCCTGGTGCTGCTCGGTGGGCTGGTGGTCTCCAGCCTGCCGCCGTCGACCCCGCTGATGCACGCCGAGCTGCTCCTCGACCTGCGCGGTGCCGAGGTCGGCCGGATGGCCGCCCTGTCGCTGATCCTGCTCGGGCTGGGGCTGCTCGCCGGGCAGTGGCTCTCGTTGTGCCGGCACATCGCGCTGGCCGAGGGAGAGGAGCGCGACGACGCCCTGGCGCTGGTGCGGCACGCCACGGTGGTGTGGAGCGTGCCGCTGGTGCTCGCGCCTCCGCTCTTCTCGCGAGACGGCTGGTCCTACGCCGCACAGGGGGTGCTCGCCCACCTCGGCCTCTCGCCGTACGAGAACGGCCCGGCGGTCCTGCAGGGACCGGTCGTGCAGGCTGTCGACCCGCGATGGATGGAGACGATCACGCCCTACGGCCCGGTGCCGTTGATACTCGGCGACCTCGCCGCGGCCCAGACCGGGAACCCGTGGCTGCTCGTGATCGGGCACCGGATGGTGGCCCTGGTGGGTCTGGCGCTCCTCGCCTGGGCGGTGCCGCGGCTGGCAGTCTGGACCGGCGTCAACCCGGCCCTGTCGTCGGCGCTCGTGCTGGCGTCGCCGTTGATGCTCGCCAACGGTGTCGGTGGTCTGCACAACGACCTGCTGATGGTGGGCCTGATGGCAGCGGCCCTCGTGGTCGGGGTCGAGCGGTCGTGGTGGGCAGGCGCTCTGCTGGGCGGCGTCGCGGCTGCCGTCAAGGTGCCGGGAGGCATGGTCTGCATCGCGATAGCCCTGGCCTCGGTACCGGTGGGCGCCAGGCTCGTTCCGCGACTGCGCCGCCTGGCCGCAGCCGCGGCGGTCTCGGTCGGGGGCCTGGTCGGTCTCGGTGTGGTCACCGGCCTCGGCGTGGGCTGGGTGCACGGGCTGGCCGTCCCCGGCACGGTCAGCACCCCGCTCTCGGTGACCACCCTGGTCGGCGGCGCGTTCGACTGGACCGCGGGCCTGGTGGGCCTCGACCTGGCCCCGGCGACGATGCTCCACGTCGTACGCAATGTCGGCACGCTCGTGACCGCGGGTGTGATCCTGTGGGTCACGGTCCGCGGGGAGACGGGCGATCGGTCGCGCGCGCTGCGCCACCTCGCGGTGATGACGGCGGTCACGGTGCTGCTCGGCCCGGTGGTGCACCTCTGGTACCTGCTGTGGGTGGTGCCGTTCTTCGCGGTGCTGAAGCTCTCCCGCCTGGCGATGGCCGGCCTGATCGCGGTCTGCACGATCGCGGGACTGGTGGCCCCGCTCGACTCGTCGCTGCACGGCGCCTATCTGGCGATCGTGCTCGGCAGCATGCTGGTGGCGTGCCTGCTGCCGATCCTGCTGCTGACCGCCCGGGCCAGGGTGCGGATCGAGAAGATCGCCACCGCCCCGTGGCTGCCGGTGGCGGAGCCGGACCCTGCTCCGCCGTACGCGGCCGCCGCCTGAGCGCAGCGACAACCGCCGTCAGGCGATGACCCGCAGCCCCATGCCGGCGAAGTCGGCGTGCACGTCGAGCATCCGACCGACCGATCGAGTCCAGGGGAACTGTTCGGCGCGGTGCCGGGCGGCGGCACGGCGTACCCACTCGGGGCGTTCCGCGATCTCGAGCACCGCATCGGCCAGCGCGCAGGGCTCCGGGGTGTTCCAGGCACCCGAGGCGGCGTCGACCAGCTCCCGGGCGCCGCCGCGGTCGGCTGTCACGACAGGGGTGCCGCTGGCCAGCGCCTCCAGCACAGCCAAGCCGAACGTCTCGCCTGGGCAGACCGAGAGCGACACGTCGGCCGAGGCGAGCGCGCGGCTGAGCTCGAGCCGGCTCTCGACGAAGCCTCGGAACCGCACCGGCGCCCCGGCTGCGAGCTCCACCAGCTCGTCGAGGTGCGGGCCGGCGCCGTAGACGTCCATCGACACCGGTACGCCGCGACGGTGGAGCTCGACCGCGGTGGCCACCGCCAGGTGGGGCGACTTCTCCCGCGAGAGCCGGCCGACGTGGGCCAGCTTGAGTACGCCGTCGGTGACCGGCGTGGTGTGCGGCCCGAACGTGTCGAGGTCGACGCCGAGCGGGACCCGGCGCACGGGGCAGCCCACGCTGTCGGCCACCGCGCGGAACTCACCCTCGGCGTAGCGCGACGTCACCACGATCGCGTCGAACGACCGCACCAGGATCCGGTTGAGCATCTTGATGGAGGCCTTGGCGCTGGTGTCGAGCCCCGTGCGCCCGCCGACGCGCAGGGCGAACATGTCGTCCAGCCGCTCGTGCGAGATCAGCACGGTGCCGACGTCGCGGCGCCTGGCCCAGAGCGCGACGGGCAGCAGGGTGAGCTTGTCGCTGAGCTCGACCGACGTCGGCCGGAACCTCTCCAGCACGTCGATCACCCGCCACGGCTCGACGATCAGCCGGTAACCGCTGCCGACGCGCGGGGCACGCACCTGGACCACGTCGCCCGACGCGGTCTGGGTGACCGCGTCGACCGGGCCCGGGATCACGAGCACCCGCTCGACGCCAGCGGCGACGTAGCCGCGGCCGAGAGCGTCGACCGCGTGCTTCATCCCGCCGGAGGCAGGTCCGATGAAGTTGGCCAGTTGGGCGATGCGCACGAGGCCGACCCTCGCGGGATCCGATGAACGGATCGTGATGGGCGGGCGACCGTCGGCGAAACGGGACCTCAGCCCCGGGCCGGTTCGATCCGCCCGGCCACCTGGCCGAGGGTGATCCGGCCCCCACCGGTGCTGGGCGCTGAGTAGCGCAGCACCACCTCGTCACCGTCCTCGAGGAAGGTCCGGCCGCCGGGCCACACGTCCAGGGCGAACGGCTCCTTGCCGCCCCAGCTGAGCTCGAGGAAGGAGCCGCGCTGGTCACGGCCGGCGCCGCTGATGGTGCCGGAGCCGAACAGGTCACCGGTGCGCAGCGAGGCGCCGTTGACGGTCAGGTGGGCGAGCATCTGCGCGGGTCCCCAGTACATCGAGGAGTACGCCGGCCGGCTGACCACCTCGCCGTTGAGCACCACCTCGACGTTGATGTCGAGGCCGCGGGCGTGGTCGGGGTCGAGGTAGTCGAGCGGCCGCGGCTCCTGGCCGGGCAGGTCCACCCAGGCGGCGTCGAGTGCGGCAAGCGGCGTCACCCAGTGGGATATCGAGGTTGCGAACGACTTGCCGAGGAACGGCCCGAGCGGCACGTACTCCCAGGCCTGGATGTCGCGCGCCGACCAGTCGTTGAGGCCGACCACACCGAACACGTGGTCGCCCAGGGCGGCTGCCGGCACCGGCTCGCCGAGCCGGGAACCCGCGCCGACCACGAAGCCGAGCTCGGCCTCGATGTCGAGCCGCCGGCTCGGGCCGTGGCTCGGCGCGTCCTCCGTCGGCGCCTTCCTTTGGCCGCTCGGCCGCACCACCGGAGTGCCGCTGGCGACGACCGTGCCGGACCGCCCGTGGTAGCCGACCGGGAGGTGCCGCCAGTTGGGCAGGAGCGGCTCCTGGTCGGGCCGGAAGATCCGGCCGACGTTGGTGGCGTGCTCCAGCGAAGCGTAGAAGTCCACGTAGTCCGCCACCTCGAACGGCAGGTGCAGCTCCACCTCGTCGATCGAGTACGCCGGAGTGTCGTTGTCCTCCGCGAGAGCGGTGACCTCGGCGCGGAGCTCGCGCCAGGCCTCCGGGCCGAGGCTCATCAGGGCGTTGAGCGACGGCCGGTCGAACTCGGGCCGACCGGTGGCGGAGGCGAGGTCGATCACGGCGTCCTCGAACCGCACGCCCACCCGACGCTGGTTGTCGCCGACCGAGAAGATCCCGTAGGGCAGATGGTCGAGCCCGTAGCCGCTCATGAGACCAGGCCCATGGCCCGGAGGTCGCTCCACGGCTCGGAGACCGAGCACGAGCCGAACGACGTGAACCACCGACGGGCCTTCCCGAGCTCGGGCGTCACCTCTGCGAAGAAGGCCTGGCCGTCACGCTCCTCGAGGGTCGCCACGACCTCCTCTGGTGGCTCGCCTGCGAAGGCACGTGCAGTCGCGAACAGCACGTTCACGAACCCGTGGTGCTCGAAGCCGTCGTCGCCGGTGTGGCGCAGCGCCCGGTGCAGCCCGGCCGTGCACTTGAACGAAGTCTCGCGATCCAGAGCGGCGTCGATCCAAGCGGCGAGCGTGGCGGAGGTGGGGAAGGCGTCTGCGTCCAGCCCGCCGGTGCGGAACTTGAGCCGCAGTCCGAGCCCGGCCACTTCGTCCGCCGCAGCCAGCCACGACGCAGCCGCTTCACCCGGCAGCTCCACGTACACCGGGATCTCGTCGTCGAGGACGCCTTCCGACAGAGCCTCGTCAACTGCTGCCACCACCCGGCGTGCGTTTCCCGCCAGGTCGTCAAGGTCTCTCAGCGCGATCTCCAGTCCGGCAAGGTCGAGCCCGAGCTTGCGGCACAGTCCCGCCGGGCCCATCACCTGTCCGGCACCACCGGTGATCACCACCGACAGGGGGCCGCCGAATCCTCGGACCAGCGGGAGGTCGGTGTCGCGCAGCACGAAGGAGCCGACCAGGGCCGCACCCTCTTCGGTAGTGCGGGCGCCGTAGGCGGCGGTCGCCTCGTGGAGGGGCACGTCACCTGGCGGGAAGATCGCGGCGTCGTCGACGAAGCCGGACCAGATGGAGGCGAGTTCCGTTGACACGGGACCTACTGTAGACATGGCGCAGATAACGGCGATATCACTCCGATTATCGGACATTGACAGAGGGAGGCGAGCACCGGTGGCCCACTACCGGCAGATCGGCACCGTGCCCCCGAAGCGGCACACCCAGCACCGCGACGCCGACGGCAACCTCTACTGCGAGGAGCTGATGGGGGAGGAGGGCTTCTCCTCCGACTCCTCGCTGCTCTACCACCGCGGGGTGCCGTCGGCGATCGTCGCGTCGGAGGTCTGGGACCTGCCCGACCAGTCCCGCACGCCCAACCACCCGCTCAGGCCCCGCCATCTCAAGCTCCACGACCTCACCACCAAGACCTGCCCCGTCGAAGGGCGGCGGATGGTGCTCGGCAACAACGACGTCCGGATCGGCTACGTCGTCACCGGCACCGATCCGTCTCCCCTCTACCGCAACGCGATCGGCGACGAGTGCGTCTACGTCGAGGCGGGCGCCGGCACCGTGGAGACGGTCTTCGGCGCTCTCTCCTACCGCCAGGGCGACTACGTGATCGTGCCGCGCGCGACGACGCACCGGTGGCTACCCGCAGAGCCCAGCCGGCTCTACGCGATCGAGGCCAACAGCCACATCGCCCCCCCGAAGCGCTACCTGTCGAAGTTCGGCCAGCTGCTCGAGCACGCGCCGTACTGCGAGCGCGACCTCCACGGCCCGACGGAGCTGCTGTCGGGAGTCGGCGAGGACGTCGACGTGATGGTCAAGCACCGCACCGCGGCGGGCATCGTGGGCACCCGGATGACCTACGCGACCCATCCCTTCGACGTGGTCGGCTGGGACGGCTGCCTCTACCCCTACACGTTCAACATCGACGACTACATGCCGATCACCGGCAAGATCCACCAGCCACCGCCGGTGCACCAGGTCTTCGAGGGCTGGAACTTCGTGGTCTGCAACTTCCTGCCGCGCAAGGTCGACTACCACGAGCTCTCGATCCCGGTGCCCTACTACCACTCCAACGTCGACAGCGACGAGGTGATGTTCTACGTCGGCGGCGACTACGAGGCCCGCAAGGGCTCCGGTATCGGCATCGGCTCGATCTCAGTGCACCCCGGTGGCTATGCGCACGGCCCCCAGCCGCGGGCGATCGAGGCCTCGCTCGGCGTGGACTACTTCGACGAGTCGGCGGTCATGGTCGACACCTTCGCTCCCCTCGACCTCGGCGAGGGGGGCCTCGCCGTCGAGGACCCGGCGTACGCCTGGACGTGGGCTGGGCGAGGCGGCGACGACCCGGCGGTCTTCTCCAACTCCTGACAGACGACCCGCGCAGCCGCCCGCTTGCCCGGGGGTGATGATGGGCACATGGGACGACGCAGACGGCAGCACGAGATCGACGAGGGCGAAATCGAGGTCGGTGAGCCGAAGTCAGCGGCCGCCGGCGTGGAGGCGGTCGCGATCTCGATGAAGCGGGCGATCGACCAGATGGGCGTGACCCGCTCGACCCGCAGCCTGCTCAAGCTCAACCAGGCCGACGGGTTCGACTGCCAGGGGTGCGCCTGGCCCGACCCGCACCCCGACCACCGGCACACCGCGGAGTTCTGCGAGAACGGCGTCAAGGCTGTCGCCGACGAGGCCACCCGCGACCACATCGGCCGTGAGTTCTTCGCCGCCCACCCGATCGCGGAGCTGCGCGAGCACACCGACTACTGGCTCAACCAGCAGGGCCGGGTGATCGAGCCGATGGTGCTGCGCGCCGACGCGACCCACTACGAGCCGATCGCCTGGGACGAGGCGTACCGGATGATCGCCGGCCACCTCAACGCGATCGAGCCGGACCAGGCGATCTTCTACACCTCGGGCAAGGTCTCCAACGAGGCGGCGTACCTCTACCAGCTCTTCGCGCGCGCCTTCGGCACCAACAACCTCCCCGACTGCTCGAACATGTGCCACGAGTCGAGCGGCGTCGCGCTGACCGAGACGATCGGCATCGGCAAGGGCTCGGTGAGCCTCGACGACGTCCACCACGCCGAGCTGATCGTGATCATGGGCCAGAACCCCGGCACCAACCACCCGCGAATGCTGAGCGCCCTGGAGGAGGCCAAGAAGAACGGCGCCAAGATCATCGCGATCAACCCGCTCAAGGAGACCGGCCTGGTCCGGTTCAAGAACCCGCAGACCCCCAAGGGCATTCTCGGCCGCGGCACCGGCCTGGCCGACCTCTACCTCCAGGTCCGCAGCAACGGTGACATGGCACTGATGCAGGCGATCGGAGCGCTGCTGCTGGAGTGGGGCGCCGTCGACACCGACTTCGTCGGGCGGCACACCGTGGGCTTCGAGGAGTACGCCGCGGCTCGCAAGGAGCAGGACTGGGACAAGGTGCTGGCCTCCACCGCGCTCACCCGCGAGGAGATCGTCGAGGCCGCCCGGATGCTGGAGGCGTCGTCGAGGACGGTCTTCTGCTGGGCGATGGGCATCACCCAGCACCACAACGCCGTGGCCACGATCAAGGAGATCGCCAACGTCGCCCTCCTGCAGGGAAACATCGGCAAGCCAGGAGCCGGGCTCTGCCCGGTGCGCGGCCACTCCAACGTGCAGGGCGACCGCACGATGGGCATCTGGGAGCGGGCGCCGCAGCACTTCCTCGACCGGTTGGGTGCGGAGTTCGGGTTCGAGCCGCCGCGCGAGCACGGCCTCGACAGCGTCGCCTCCATCAAGGCGCTGCGGGAGCGCGAGGCCAGGGTGTTCATCGGGATGGGCGGCAACTTCGTGTCCGCCGCCCCGGACACCTCCGTCACCGAGGACGCGCTCCGGTCGGCAGCGCTGACCGTGCACGTCTCCACCAAGCTCAACCGCAGCCACGTGGTGCACGGCCGCGAGGCGCTGATCCTGCCCGCTCTCGGCCGCAGCGAGAAGGACCTGACCGGTGGCACCCGGCAGAAGGTCAGCGTCGAGGACTCGATGTCGGCGGTGCACACGTCAGTCGGTCCGCTCCAGCCGGCCTCGAAGCACCTCCGTTCCGAGGTCGACATCATCTGCTCGATCGCGGAGGCGACGCTCGGCGAACTCCACGGCATCCCGTGGGCGGAGTTCCGGGCCGACTACGGCACCATCCGGCGCTCGATCGCCAGGGTGGTCCCGGACTGTGCGGCGTACGACGAGAAGGCCGGGCAGCCAGGCGGCTTCGTGCTGCCGCACCCGCCGCGCGACAAGCGGGAGTTCCCGACCACGGCCGGCCGGGCGATCTTCACGGTGAGCCCGCTCGAGGTGCTCGAGGTGCCGCCGGGACGACTGGTGCTGCAGACGATCCGCTCGCACGACCAGTTCAACACCACGATCTACGGGCTCAGCGACCGCTACCGCGGCATCGAGGGCGGCCGCCGGGTGATCTTCCTGCACCGCGACGACATCGCCGGTCTCGGCTTCGAGGAGGGTGATCTCGTCGACATCGTCAGCGAGTGGGACGGGACCGAGCGCCAGGTGCCGAGCTTCCGGATCGTCGCCTACGACCAGCCCCGCGGCTGCGCGGCGGCCTACTACCCGGAGACCAACCCGCTGGTCCCGCTCCAGCACACCGCCGACGGCAGCAACCAGCCGGCGTACAAGTCGGTGATCGTGCGGCTGCAACCGGCGACCGGCGACCGCACCGGCGTCGTGCATCCCAGCGACGCCGGCACGGTGCTGCCGCCGGGGCGGGGCGACGAGGCGAAGCGGCCCGTCGACCCGCACCAGCTCGGCTGACAATCAGGGCAGCAGCAGCCAGCGGCCGCGCTGGCCACCGCCGGCGACCTTCGCGTAGACCATCGCCGCGTCCTCGAGTGCGGCGGTTCCGGCCACGCGGATCTCGAGCTCGCCAGTGCGGCTGCGCTCGAGCAGATCAGCCAGCTGTACGCCGTCCGGCTGCACCCCGACCATCTCGGCCGTGATGCCGCGCTCCGTCTCGAGCGGCAACGCCGGCTGGACGCCGACGTAGTGGCCGCCGTCGACCACGGCGGCGAGCGCATCCCCGCGCAGCACGGCCGGGTCGAGCACGGCGTCGAACCGCCGGCCGTCGAGTCCGGTGACCAGCTCCCCCGCGCCCGCCCGGCTGAGGAAGTCCGCGTCGGTGGCCCGGGCCAGGGC
>JALZCZ010000076.1 GCA_030862825.1 Actinomycetota bacterium
GGACTACCCCGCGGTGCGGCCTCAGGCTCCGGCCTCGTCGGCGCTCACGACGTAGCGGGCACCGAGGGCCTTGGCAGCGACGACGGCTCCGGCGGCGGCCAGGATGATGTCCTTCAGCACGTACTGCGCCTCGAGCGTCGGCGTGAAGTCGGGGAACAGGTCGCCGGTGAACAGCACCAGCGGCGACATGATCCCGACCAGCGATCCGGTCAGCACGACCAGGCCGGCCCGCAGGCCGATGCCGGTGACGAGGGTCAGCCCGATGAAGGTCTCGAGCACCGCGGTCGTCACCACCGCGGTCTGGCCCGACACCACGCCGAGCGTGAGAGTGTCGATGGTCCGCATCACGAGGGCCTCTGCGGGAGAGGCTCCCGGGAAGAACTTCAGCACTCCGAAACCGAGGAAGACGAGGCCGAGGCTGATCCGCAGGGCGGTGATGCTGTGCGCGGCGAGCCAGGTGGCGGCCCGCTCCTGGACCCGCTCCCGGACCTCGGGCGGCGGGCTGAGGGTGATCGACATGTCGAGCTCCTTCGAGACGGTGGTCGCCCGGTGGCGACCTCGGTGACGTCGACGATCCCGCCGATCGAGCTCCACCGAATCCGCCCCTCGGCGACACCTCCCTGCGTCATCGGACGCGGTCGCAGCGGCTCGCCGTACTCCGGCCGACGTAGGCCGGGTACGCCGGCTACGGCGGGGTAGTCCCTGACGAAATGCAGGCTTGGATCGATCCACGACCCGCATCTCGTCCGGGACTACCCCGAAAGCCCAGGTCAGCCCGAGATCGGGTACGACTGCACGAACTCGGTGAGCCGCTTCAGCTGATCGGGGTCGGTGCTGGGGATGACGCCGTGGCCGAGGTTGAAGATGTGGCCGCGGGCGGACCGGCCGGCCTCGATCACCTCGGCGGCGCGGGCGGTCATCACGTCGGTGGGGGCGAAGACCAGGGTCGGGTCGAGGTTGCCCTGGACCGCGCGGTCGCCGACGAGCGGGATGGCGGTGGCGAGCGGCGTACGCCAGTCGACGCCGACGACGTCAGCCCCGGCCGAGCCCATCAGGCCCAGCAGGTTGGCGGTGCCGACGCCGAAGTGGATCCGCGGCACCCCGAGCTCGCCGGCCCGGGCCAGCACCCGCGCGGAGTGGGGCAGCACGCTCGCCTCGTAGTCGGCGGGGGTGAGCGCGCCCGCCCACGAGTCGAACAGCTGTACGGCGCTGGCGCCCGCGGCCACCTGCACCTCGAGGTAGGCCGCCGAGATCTGGGCGATCTTGCGCAGCAACGCGTCCCACACGTCGGGCGCCCCGAACATCATCGCCTTGGTCTTCGCGTGCTCCTTGGACGGCCCGCCCTCCACGAGGTACGACGCCACGGTGAACGGCGCCCCCGCGAACCCGATCAGCGGAGTGCCGCCCAGCTCGGCCACCAGCCCGTGGACCGCGGCGGTGACGAACGGGACGTGCTCGGGCGTCAGGTCGGGAATCGCCTCCACGTCGGCCAGGGTGCGCACGGGCGAGGCGACCACGGGACCGACGCCCGGCTTGATGTCGAGGTCGACCCCGACCGCCTTGAGCGGCAGCACGATGTCGGAGAAGAAGATCGCGGCGTCGACGCCGTAGCGCCGCACCGGCTGGAGCGTGATCTCGACGACCAGGTCGGCGTCCATGCACGACTCGAGCATCCCGACGCCCTCGCGGATGGCCAGGTACTCCGGCAGCGAGCGCCCGGCCTGCCGCATGAACCACACCGGTGTGTGGCTCACGGACTCGCCCCGCGCGGCGCGCAGGAAGGCGCTGCCGGCGAGTCGGGGGTCCGGGGTCGGGCTGCTCACGCCGGTAAGCCTCGCATCTCACACGGCGTGTTCGCATATCCGTTCGGCCATGGCCGACCTACTGTGAACACATGGTCGTCCGTCAGGAGACGCACCCGGGGGCGGGTGCGACCGCGAGCCCCCCGGAGTTCCGGGATGCCGTGGCCACTATGCGCGCGGCCACACTGCGCCCCGAGGTGCTGTGCGAGGAGATGCCGGCGCCCCAGCGGATCGCCCCCCACGCCGCCGCACTGTCCGCCGATGTCACCGTCGACGGAGTCGATGTCGGCACCGGCCGGATCATCCTGCTGCACGACCCGGCGGGCAACGAGGCCTGGGACGGCACCTTCCGCTGCGTCGCCTATGCCCGGGCCGAGATCGACCTCGACCTGGTCACCGACCCGCTGCTGGCCGAGGTGGGCTGGACCTGGCTGACCGAGGCCCTGACCGCCCACGGCGCGGCGTACGCCGCCGAGTCCGGGACCGTCACCCGGGTGGCGACCGAGAGCTTCGGTGGCATGGCCGACGAGGGTGGCACTGCCCAGATCGAGATCCGCGCCTCCTGGACGCCGCTGCCCCAGCCGTCCGCAGAGCCGGGCGACCCGCTCGACGTCGCGCCCCACGTCGAGGCGTGGGGAGAGCTGCTGTGCACGGCGGCCGGGCTCGAGCCGGTGCCCGAGGGGGTCGCCGTGATGCCGAGCCGACGCGGGCAGCGGGGCACCGACCGCTGATGCCGGAGCCCGAAACTACCGAGGCCGACGAGGCCGAACCGACCCCGGAGGCCCCGCCCGCCGCGCTGCTCACCCTCGCCGAGGGGCTGTCCGAGGTCGTGGACACCGAGCCGGCGCTGGCCGCGGTCTGCGAGGCGCTGGCCGCCGGCACCGGCCCGATCGCCATCGACGCCGAGCGGGCGTCCGGCTACCGCTACTCCAACCGCGCCTACCTCATCCAGTTGCGTCGCGATGGCAGCGGCACCGCTCTGGTCGACCCGATCGCCTTCGACTCGCTGGCCCCGTTGCAGGCCGTCCTCGAGGGCACCGAGTGGATCCTGCACGCGGCGACCCAGGATCTGCCGTGCCTGACCGAAGTGGGGCTGGAGCCGACCGCCCTGTTCGACACCGAGCTCGCGGGCCGGCTGCTCGGCTACCCCCGCGTGGGCCTCGCCACCCTGGTCGAGACGCTGCTCGGCTTCCGGATGAAGAAGGAGCACTCGGCCGTCGACTGGTCCAAGCGCCCGCTGCCCAGGCCCTGGCTCGAGTACGCCGCCCTCGACGTCGAGCTGCTCGCCGAGCTGCGCGACGTGCTGGCCGCGCAGCTGGTCGAGGCCGGCAAGGACGAGTGGGCACGGCAGGAGTTCGACTACCTCCGCGGCTTCGAGCTGCCGACCCGGGTCGAGGCCTGGCGGCGTACCTCGGGCATGCACCGCGTCCGCGGCCGGCGCGGGCTCGGGGCGGTGCGCGCGCTCTGGGAGGCGCGCGACGAGATCGCCCGCGAGCGCGACGTCACCCCGGGCCGGATCATCCCGGACGCGGCGATCGTCGCGGCCGCCCGCGAGATGCCCACCGATCGCGACGCGCTGCTCGGGGCCAAGGGGTTCCACGGACGCGGCGCCGAGCGCTACGCCAGCCGCTGGCTCGCAGCGATCCGCGAGGCGGCGGAGATGGACGAGGACGACCTCCCCACCCGCTCACCCCGCGGCGACGGCCCGCCGGTGCCCCGCGCCTGGGCCGAGAAGGACCCGGTCGCCGCCCGCCGCCTGGAACTGGCCCGCACCGCGATGACCGCCCTTGCGGAGACCCATCACCTCCCGGTCGAGAACCTGCTGACCCCCGACTACCTCCGGCGCGCCCTCTGGACCCCGCCGGCCACGCGGGTGCCCGGCGACCTGCTCGACGAGGTGGTCGCCCAGCTGAGCGCCCTCGGCGCCCGCAGCTGGCAGATCGGGCTCACCGCGCCGCTGATCGTGTCCGCGATCCTGGACGCCGACGCCGACGCGAAGGCCGCAATGACCGCACCCGACCCGGCGACCCCGACCGACGTGGACGTCGAGGACTGACTGCTACTCGTCGCTGTCGAACTCGTCGCTGTCGAACTCGTCGGGGTCCGGGGACTCCGACTCGGGGTCGAGGATCGGTCGCGACTCCTCGTCGATCTGGGTGGTGAGCGCCTCGGCATCGAGCACCGGCATCGTGAGCAGCTGGCGCAGCGGCCCCCGGACCGCCGCCTCGAGGTCGCGGAAGCTGTCGATCAGCGGCATCAGGCGCATGTCGGGGACGCTGGTGTTGAACGTCTGTGAGGTGACCGGGCGCTGGTCGGTCTGGAGGAAGTCCTCGGACGCCGCCACCTGGAGGTTCGCCGGGACCAGGTAACCGGCCGTGGCGACGCGAGCCACGGCCTCGGCGGAAGCGACGTAGACCAAGAAGTCGGCGGCCTGCGGGATGATCGCGGCGGGCCGCGCCGAGATGCACAGCCCGGTGACGTCGCCGATGGTCGCCCGGTCATCCATCGTCGGCATCGGCATCACGTCGAAGTTGAGGCCGGAGACGCCCCGCAGCTCGGGCACCATCGACCGGAAGCCCGCCATCATGCCGAGCTGACCGTGCTTGAACCACTCGATGGCCGGCTGCTCCGCGAGCTGTTCCTGGGTGAGCGTGAGCGCCGGGTCGCGGAGCAGCTCGAGGGTGGGGGTCAGGGCGTCGCGGGTCTCGTCGGAGGAGAAGGCGAGCGACGTGGGCTCGACGTCGTCGTCGAAGAGCTCGCCGCCCCCGGCGAAGACGAACGGGGCGAGCCCGCGCAGGCTGGGCTCGACGTGGATGCCCTTGGTCTCTCGGCGCGGCCGGCTGGCGAACTCCGCCGCGGCCCGGAGCTCGTCGAAGGTCCACGCCGCGTACGTCGGTTCCGGCTGGGTCTCCTCGTCTGTGCCGGCGCCGGAGGTCTCCTCGGGGTTCTCGTCCTCGGTCTCCAGCGGCGTCGGCGCCGGCAGCCCGCGCTCGGCCATCCGCTCGAAGTCGATCAGCTCCTTGTTGTAGAAGATGACCATCGGCGAGATGCCATAGGGCATGCACTGCTGGTCGTCGGCGGCCGAGAAGGCCAGCAGGGCCTCGCGGGAGTAGCCGTCGCCGAAGTCGACACCACGCTCGTCGACCAGCTCGAGCAGCGGCTTGTTGAGGCCGGCCTCGGTGACCCGCTCCAGGTCCACGCGCGAGAGCAGGAACACGTCGGGAGGGTCTTCGTCGGCCAGGACCGCGTCGGCGAGGGCCTCGGCGTCGGGCCAAGCCTTGATCGAGACCTGCACGCCCGAGGCGCTCTCGTTGTAGGTGTCGACCACGCTCTGGTAGGCCTCGATCTCGCGGCTCTTGCCCCACACTCCGAACGTGAGCTCGGTGGGACCAGCAGTGGTCGGGCTGGGCTTCGGCTGGGGCCGGGCCGCGGAGTCGCAGCCGGCGATCGCCCCCGCGGCCAGGAGCAGCAGGCTCACCACGATGGGCGCACGGCGTCGTCTCAGCCGATCCCTCACCATGGCGCGCGCACTCCGTTTCCCTGCGGGTCTGGAGGCGCCACCCTACCGGGCGGTACCCGACCCCCAGACGCACTCCTAGACCACGGTATGGAACACCCCGCGGCCAGCACGACCGCGTCGGATACGGCTCGGCCCAGAGCCGCGCCCTCGCGCCGGATCGCGCAGGAAGACCATCCGGTCGAGGCGCACTTCGCTGGGCCGACCCTCGGGTCCCACCCACGAAGATGACCGAGTGCGCCGGACCGGGAGCGCCTCACGGCGCGTGGCCGCTCGTGGCGGCTAACTGTGGGACCCGGGGCTGCCGCGGCCCGGCGCACTCAGTCGTCAACTGTAAAGGACGGCCGGGCATTCCGCAGGTGACCCCCCAGCTGGTCCGGTCAGGCCAGCCCGCGCTCGAGCTCGAGGTGGCCGGCGGACTCGAGCTGTTCGGCCAGGCCGAGCATCCGGCGCACCTCCTGGTCGCTCGGCTCGGGGAGCGTCGCGCGTCCCGCGGCCACGACCCGGGCGAAGGCCGCTGCCCGGAAGAGCACGTCGGCGAAGTCGCCGCCGACGATGCCGCGCAGCACCTGGTCGATCATCGCCTTGAGCTCCTCCGGGCCGGGCGGGTCGGCGACCCCGGACACGACCCGCGCCACCTGCGCGCGGGCCTGGCCCTCCTCGAACTCGCGGGCGACGGTCGTCGGGTCGGCGTAGACCCACGACCGCAACAGATAGAGGCGCCACAGGCAGCCGGCGAGGGAGTCGGCCGGGGACCCCGACCAGACCTCGGCGATGGTCTCGATGCCCTCCGTGTCGGCGAGGTGCAGCAGCCGCTCGGCCACCTGGTCGTCACCGCTGCGACGCGCTCCCCGCACGAGCAGTGCCGCCGCTCGGTCGGCGGCCTCGCTCACGAGCGCCGGGTCCTGCCCGCCGATGATGTCGTCGAAGAACGCTGCGTCGCGCTGCGTCGGACGATGGTGCGGCCGGCTGGTCATGCGATCACTGTAGGTCGGGTCGCGTGGTTTCGAGGCTGGTAGCCGGTGGGAAGGCCGCGAAAGCCTGAACCCCGGAACCACCACGCAGCTCTCATCCCAACGCCTTGCGGATCCGCTGGTCGCTGACGGCGTATGCCGTGCCGAGCTGCTGGGCCCAGAGGGAGACGCGGAACTCCTCCAGCATCCAGCGCACCTGGCGGAGCCGCTCACCCGGCGGCCGCCCTTCGGGCAGGGCGTCGACCAGGTGGAGGTAGGCCTCCTGGAGCTCGGTGACCCGGTCGAGCAGCGCCCGGTCGCGGTGGACGGCGCCGCCGCCCTCTTCGAGGCGGGCGCGGCGCTGGCCGAGCGCGGCGAGGTAGACCGGGTAACGGCGCAGCTGCACCGTCCCCGCCTCCCCCACGAAGCCCCGGTGCACCAGCCTGTCGAGCTGGGCCTTCATGTCGGCCAGCGCCGGCAGCATGGTCATGTCGGCGCGGCCGGTCAGCAGGCGGTCGGCGGTCCGCCACGCGTCCAGGGCCCGGATCACGTCGGCGAGCACCCCTCGCAGCGCGGCCTCCTGGTCGGCCGCGGCAGCCAGCACCCCGGCGTACGCCGCCTCGTCGCGGGCGGGCGGCCGGGCGTCGACGACCTGCTGCACCAGCGCCGCTCGGCAGTCCTCGAGCAGCTCGGCGACGGAGGGGTACGGCGAGCCGGCCAGCGCGAGCTTCTCGGCGTTGGTGAGGCCGTCGAGGACGCTCTTCACCGGCGACGCGGTCTCCAGCAGCACGAGGCGGCGCACGCCGAGCCGGTGCTGGGCGTCGCGCTCGTCCTGGGAGCCGAAGACCCGCAGTCCGACGCTCGTGCCCTCGTCGACCAGGCCCGGGTAGCCCTGGACCTCGTGGCCGGCGCGTACCTCGCGGAACGACTCCTCGATCGTGCCGAACACCCAGGACTTCTCGCCGGTGCGCAACCGGCCGGTGTCGGCCGCGACCTCCGCCATCGCCTGGGCGAACTGCGGGCGCAGCGGCTCCTTCAGCGCCTCGAGGTCCTTGCCGCGGGCCCGCTCCACGCCGGACTCGTCGACGACCCGGTAGGTGGGGCGCAGGTGCTCGGGCACCTTGCTCCAGTCCCAGGCGTCGCGAGGCACGTGCACACCGGTCGTCGCCCGGCACCACCGCTCGAGCGCGTCGAGCAGCGGCTCCTCGCCCGGGGGCACCGCGGCCAGGAACTCCCTGGCCTTGTTGGGCGCGGGTACGAAGCTGACCCGGAACTGCTTGGGCAGGCTCCGGATCAGGCTGGTGACCAGCTCCTCGCGCAGGCCGGGCACGTTCCAGGAGAAGTCGTCGGCGGCGACCCGGTTGAGCGTGGTGACCGGCACGTCGATGGTCAGGCCGTCGTCGGGCGTGCCGGGCTCGAAGTGGTAGCTGATCGGGAAGGACAGCCCGACCGCGTCGCCGAGGCTCCACTCCTCCGGGTAGTCCTCGGCGTGGACCTCCTCGACGGTGTCGTGGGTCAGCATCGCGGGGTCGAAGGTGAGCAGGTCGGGGTTCCGCCGCCGCTCCTGCTTCCACCACTGGTCGAAGTGCGCGCCGCTGACCACGTCGCGGCCGACCCGGGCGTCGTAGAAGTCGAACAGCGTGTGCTCGTCGACCACGATGTCGCGACGCCGGGCGCGGTGCTCGAGCTCCTCGGCCTCCTCCAGCAGCCTGCGGTTGTGCTCCAGGAACTTCTGGTGGGTGTTCCACTCGCCGTAGACCAGCGCATGCCGGACGAACAGCTCACGCGCCATCTCGGGCGCGACCTTGCCGAAGGAGACGAGCCGGTCGGTGACCAGCGGTACGCCGTAGAGCGTCACCTTCTCGTAGGCCATCACCGCCGCGCGCTTCTTCGACCAGTGCGGCTCGGAGTAGGTCCGCTTGGCGAGGTCGCCCGCCAGCCGTTCGGCCCACTCGGGCTTGATCGCGGCGTTCTGCCGGGCCCACAGGCGCCCCGTCTCGACCAGCTCGCCGGCCATCACGAACTGCGGGTTCTTCCCCTTCAGCCCGCTGCTCGGGAAGATCGCGAACTTCGCGCCGCGGGCACCGAGGTACTCGCGCATCGGCCGCCGGGCACCGCCGCGCGGCTCCTTCTCGCGCTCCTCGAGCACGCCGATGTGGGAGAGCAGTCCGCTCAGCAGAGCCTGGTGGATGCCGTCGCTATCGGGCTGGTCGGCGGGGCGCCCGACCTCGATGCGCATCTCCTTGCAGACCTGGCGGAGCTGGGACTCGAAGTCCTGCCACTCGCGGACCCGCAGGTAGTTGAGGAACTCGCGCTTGCACATCCGCCGGAACGCGCTGCTGCTGAGCTCCTTCTGCTGCTCCTTGACGTAGCGCCACAGGTTGAGCCAGGTCAGGAAGTCCGAGCTGTCGTCCTTGAAGCGGGCGTGCTGCTGGTCGGCCTGGGGTCGCATCTCCGCGGGCCGCTCGCGCGGGTCCTGCAGGGAGAGCGCGGCCGCGATCACGAGCACCTCGCGCACGCAGCCGAGCCGTTCGGCCTCGAGGATCATCCTGCCCAGCCGCGGGTCGATCGGCAGCCGGGCCAGCCGCTTGCCGATCCGGGTCAGCCGGGCGTCGCGTGGGGCCAGGGCACCGAGCTCCTCGAGCAGCTGGACGCCGGCCGTGATGTTGCGCTTGTCGGGCGGCTCGACGAACGGGAACCGCGCGATCTCGCCGAGGCCGAGTGAGGTCATCTGCAGGATCACCGAGGCGAGATTGGTGCGCAGGATCTCTGGCTCGGTGAACTCGGGCCGCGCCTCGAAGTCCTCCTCGGCGTAGAGGCGGATCGCGATGCCGGCCTCGACCCGGCCGCAGCGGCCGGAGCGCTGGTTGGCAGAGGCCTGGCTGATCGGCTCGATCGGCAGCCGCTGCACCTTGGTCCGCGCGGAGTAGCGGGAGATCCGCGCGACGCCTGTGTCGACGACGTACCTGATGCCAGGCACGGTCAGCGAGGTCTCCGCGACGTTGGTGGCCAGCACCACGCGGCGTCCGGTGTGGGCGGCGAAGACCCGGTGCTGCTCGGCGGCGGAGAGCCGGGAGTAGAGCGGCACGATCTCCAGGCCGCCCCGGGTGCTCACGCCCTTCAGCACGTCGGCGGTGTCGCGGATCTCCCGCTCCCCGGGCAGGAACACCAGGATGTCGCCCGGCCCCTCGCCGCTGAGCTCCTTGACGGCGTCGACGATCGCCTCGGTCTGGTCGCGGACGACGGTCTCGCCCTCCTCGTCCTCCTCCGCGTACGCCGTCAGCGGGCGGTAGCGGATCTCGACCGGGTAGGTGCGGCCGGAGACCTCGACCACGGGCGCGTCGAAGTGCTCGGCGAACCGCTCCACGTCGATGGTGGCGCTGGTGATGATCAGCTTGAGGTCGGGCCGGCGCGGCAGCAGCCGCTTGAGGTAGCCGAGCAGGAAGTCGATGTTGAGGCTGCGCTCGTG
>JALZCZ010000102.1 GCA_030862825.1 Actinomycetota bacterium
CACGAGCAGGCACCAAGGCATCGGGACGTCGCTCGCCGCCATCGGGAGCGGCGCGAAGAGCAGTGCCGCGCTGCCGGCGACCAGCCAGAGGTGGAAGGGGTCGAGGGACCGGGTCAGGAACGCGTAAAGGGCGAAGATCCCGAGGACGTACACGGCCACCGGCACGACGACGGACAGCACCGTGTCGTACGCGTCGAGCACCGACTGCTCCTCCAGGAAGTAGGCGGCGACGTGGAGCCCGCCGCCGGTCGCAACCACCGCGCCGATCACGGGGATGTGCCCGTAGCCCCAGCCGAACGAGCGCTTGAGGCGGTGGGCGTGCAGCACCGGCGCCGACGGGATCACGAAGTAGATCCACCACATGCCGAAGGTGAGCGCGATGCCCGCCACGGCGACCACGCCGGCATCGATGGACCATCCCGGCCCCTCCGGCCCCACGACGGCGCTGAGCGACGCGATCGTGCCCACCACGCCCTCGCCGAGCGCGATGATGATGAGCAGGCCGTACCGCTCGGCGATGTGATGCGCGTGCCAGGGGGTGCCGCCCTTCCGGGTCTCGGCGATCACCGGGCCCGCGAGCTCGACCAGCGTCAGCAGGCCCGCGAAGAGGAACGTGGTGCCGACCGACGTGTCCGCGATCAGCAGCGCGATCCAGCCCACCTGCGCGATCGAGACCGCCTTGGCGTACGCCAGGCACGCCGTGCGCCGGTCGGGATCCTGCCGGGCGGCGCGCAGCCACTGGAACACCAGGGCGACGCGCATGACGACGTAGCCGGCGACCATGATCGCGTTGTCGACCGTCGCCCCCGCGTCGATCGACTCGAACATGACCGGCAGGCCGAGGGCGAGCACGATCACCCCGACCATCTGGACCATCGTGGCGAGCCGGAACACCCAGTCGTCGGTGTCGTAGGCGGACGCGAACCACGAGAAGTTGATCCACGCCCACGTGATCGCGAACGTGGCGAAGCCGAACCCGATCAGGCCGGCCCGGACGTGGTCCTCGGCCAGGTAGTGGGCGAGCTCGTCGGCCGCGATCCCGAACGCGACCACGAACGTGAGGTCGAACAGGAGCTCCAGCGGGGTGGCGGTGCGGTGCGATTCGCCCGGGTCGCGCCCGCCCATGCGGACCCTGCGGTGAGCGAGCGGCGCGGTCATGCCCGCATGCTGCCATCGCGGCGCCGCACCCGCCTCCGGCGTCACCGGGCGTGGGATGATCCCGCCATGGGTGACTTCGAGGTGGTGCGCAGCACGACGATCGCCGCCGCCCCTCCGCGGGTGCACGGCCTGATCGACGACTTCCACGCCTGGCGCGCGTGGTCGCCATGGGAGGACCTCGACCCGAACCTCGAGCGCGAGTACTCCGGCGCCGAGTCCGGGGAGGGTGCGAGATACGCGTGGCAGGGCAACCGCCGGGCGGGCAGGGGCAGCATGGAGATCGTCTCCTCGACGCCGGAGCGGATCGAGGTCCGGCTCGTGTTCGAGAAGCCCTGGTCGGCGAACAACCAGGTCGTCTTCGACCTCACCCCCTCAGGCGGCACGGCGACCGACGTCACGTGGCGCATGAACGGCAGGACGAGCGGCTTCCAGTCGCTGTTCACCAAGGTCGTCCCGATGGACCGGCTGGTCGGCAAGGACTTCGAGAAGGGGCTCGCGCGGTTGAAGGCCGCCGCCGAGAGCGGCTGAGCGTCACCGCGGACGGCGGCGGGCGCCCGCGGCCTCGAGACCTGGAGACGGAGAGGGAGGGAGTCGAACCCTCGGTGGACCGAAAAGCCCACATCGGTTTTCGAGAGGGTCCCGGACGAGCCGCGATCGACGGCGTGGTGTAGCGCCGCAGCGTGATCGCGGCAGCGCCCGGTTGGTACACCGGCGTCTTGTGCCCCATCGGCTGCGACGCGACCTTCGGGGACACTCCGGCGTGGTCGGGCCACGTCGCGGCCGCGTGCCGCGCCTCGTGGAAGCCGATCGGCAGGAGCCCGCGCTTCTCCCACCGTCGATGCACGCGCTGCTGGAG
>JALZCZ010000160.1 GCA_030862825.1 Actinomycetota bacterium
TCATCATGACCGAGCGCAACGGCATCTACATCATCGACCTGCAGCAGTCGCTGGCCTACATCGACCGCTCGTACGCCTTCATCAAGGAGACCGTCGCCAAGGGCGGCACCGTGATGTTCGTGGGCACGAAGAAGCAGGCCCAGGAGGCGATCGCCGAGCAGGCGACCCGCGTCGGGATGCCCTACGTCAACCAGCGCTGGCTGGGCGGCATGCTCACGAACTTCCAGACCGTGCACCAGCGGATCAACCGCCTCAAGGAGCTCGACGAGATCGACTTCGAGGACGTCGCCGGCAGCAGCCGCACCAAGAAGGAGCTGCTGCAGATGCGCCGCGAGCGCGACAAGCTCAACAAGTCGCTCGGTGGCATCCGGGAGATGAGCCGGCCCCCTGCCGCCGTGTGGATCGTGGACACGAACAAGGAGCACCTCGCCGTCGAGGAGGCCCGCAAGCTCCGGATCCCGATCATCGGCATCCTGGACTCCAACTGCGACCCCGACCTGGTCGACTTCCCGATCCCGGGCAACGACGACGCCATCCGCGCGGTCGGCCTGCTGACCCGTGTGGTCGCGGACGCCGTGGCCGAGGGCCTGATCGCCCGCTCGGGTGTCAAGACCGGTGAGGGCGAGACCGCCGTGCCGGGCGCCGAGGAGCCGCTGGCCGAGTGGGAGCGCGAGCTGCTCGGCGGCGACGCAGAGAAGGCCGCCGTCGAGGCGACCGGTGGCGACGCCACCGCCGAGGCCCCCGCGTCCGAGGCCACCGGTGCCGCAGTCGAGGCCCCCGAGGCTGCTGCGGTGGCCGAGGCCGCGACCGAGACATCCGCCGCCGAGGCTCCGGCCGTCGAAGAAGCGCCTGCCGCGACCGAGGCTCCTGCCGCCGAGGCCGAGACCCCCGTCGAGGCGGAGGCTCCGGCCGAGGACGCCAAGACCGAGGCCTGACCCACCACCACTTCTCCACAGATACGAGGAACGAGACCCATGGCATTCACTGCCGCCGACGTCAAGAAGCTCCGGGAGATGACCGGCGCCGGAATGATGGACTGCAAGAAGGCGCTCGACGAGGCCGACGGCGACTTCGAGAAGGCCGTCGAGATCATCCGGATCAAGAGCGGCAAGAAGATGGCGGAGCGCGCCGCCGAGCGCGAGGCGTCGTCCGGTCTGGTCGCCCACGCTCCCGGCGTCCTGGTCGAGCTGAAGAGCGAGACCGACTTCGTGGCCAAGAACGCCGACTTCATCACCGCGGCGCAGAGGATCGCCGACGCGGCCTCCGAGGCCAAGCCGGCCGATGTGCAGGCGCTCCGGGCCGTCTCGCTCGGTGACCAGACCGTCGGTGAGATCGTCGACGGTCTCGCCGTCAGCATCGGCGAGAAGATCGAGCTCGGGCAGTACGTCCACTTCGACGGTCCGGTCGTGGCCTACATGCACAAGCGCGCCGCCGACCTCCCGCCGGCTGTCGGCGTACTGGTCGAGTACGAAGGCGACGCCGACGCTGCTCGTGGCGCTGCGATGCAGATCGCGGCGATGCGCCCGCAGTACCTCACCCGCGACGAGGTCCCCGCGGACATCGTCGCCAAGGAGCGCGAGATCGCCGAGGCGACCTCCCGCGAGGAGGGCAAGCCCGAGCAGGCGATCGCCAAGATCACCGAGGGTCGCCTCAACGGGTTCTTCAAGGACGTCGTCCTGCTCGAGCAGCCGTCGGTCACCGAGAACAAGAAGAGCGTCCAGAAGGTGCTCGACGAGGCCGGAACCACGCTGAAGCGGTTCGCTCGTTTCGAGGTCGGCGCCTGACCCGATAGGTTTCGTGCCAGACATGACGAGGAGGCCGGTTCGATGGATCACACACTGACCATCGGGCCGGCCTTCGTCGTCGGCCCGCACCACACCCGAAGGGATCCCGCGTGACCGGCTACCAGCGCGTCCTCCTCAAGCTCTCCGGTGAGGTCTTCGGCGGCGGCCAGGTCGGCCTCGACCTCGACGTCATCAACGCCATCGCCGCCGAGATCGCCGAGGTCGGCCGCTCCGGAGTGGAGGTGGCCATCGTCGTGGGCGGCGGCAACTTCTTCCGCGGCGCCGAGCTCCAGCAGCGCGGCATGGAGCGGGCCCGCGCCGACTACATGGGCATGCTAGGCACGGTGATGAACTGCCTGGCCCTGCAGGACTTCATCGAGAAGCACGGCGTCGAGACGCGGGTGCAGACGGCCATCACGATGGGCCAGGTCGCGGAGCCCTACATCCCGCGTCGAGCGATCCGGCACCTGGAGAAGGGTCGGGTCGTGATCTTCGGCGCGGGCGCCGGGATGCCGTTCTTCTCCACCGACACGGTGGCGGCGCAGCGGGCGCTCGAGACGCGATGCGAGGTCATCCTGATGGGCAAGCGGGGCGTGGACGGGGTCTACGACTCCGACCCGCACAAGAACTCCTCAGCGGTCAAGTTCGACACCCTCACCTACGACGAGTTCCTCGCCCGCGGGCTGAAGGTGGCCGACGCGACGTCGATCAGCCTGGCCCGCGACAACAACCTCGACATGGTCTTCTTCAACCTCTCCGAGCCCGGCACGATCGGCCGGGCGGTCAAGGGTGAGAAGATCGGCACCACGGTCTCGCGCGACTAGTCGCCGACCCGCGCTTCCCCACACACGAGCAAGGAGCACCCGTTGATCAACGACATCCTCAACGAGGCCGATGCCAAGATGGACAAGTCGGTCGAAGCGACGCGCGAGGACTTCGCCGCGATCCGGGCCGGCCGCGCGCAGCCGAGCATGTTCAACAAGATCCTGGTGGACTACTACGGCACGCCGACGCCGCTGCAGCAGCTGGCGTCGTTCACCGCCCCCGAGGCAAGGATCATCATCATCTCGCCCTACGACCAGGGTGCGATGACCGCGATCGAGAAGTCGATCCGCGAGTCCGACCTCGGCGTCAACCCGGCCAACGACGGCAAGGTGCTCCGCTGCGTCTTCCCCGAGCTCACCGAGGAACGCCGCAAGGAGTACATCAAGGTCGCCAAGGCCAAGGCCGAGGACGGCCGGGTGGCGGTCCGCAACCTCCGGCGTACGGCGAAGCAGGGCCTCGAGAGGCTCGAGAAGGACGGCGAGGTCGGCAAGGACGACGTCACCGGTGCCGAGAAGCGGCTCGACGCCATCACCAAGACCCACACCGACGCCATCGACGAGATGCTGAAGAACAAGGAAGCCGAGCTGCTGGAGGTCTGAACCTCCACCCTCGAAGCTCCTTCATGACCGACTCCTCGTCCGGCGGCGTGCCCGCGCCCCAGAAGGACCACGGCCGCGCCGGCCGCGACCTCAAGGCCGCGGTCGCCTCCGGGATCGTGCTCCTCGGCGCCGCCGCAGCCTCGCTGTTCTTCTGGAAGCCCGCGTTCATGGCCATCGTGGTCGCCGCCGTGGTGGTGGCGGTCTGGGAGCTGCGCAAGGGCCTGATGGCCAAGGACATCGACCTGCCGGAGCAGCCGCTCATGCTCGGCGGTGCGGTGATGGTGGTGGTCGCCTACCTGTGGGGCGCGCCCGCGCTGGTGACCGCCACCGCGGTGACCGCCCTGGTCACCATGCTGTGGCTGCTGCGCCGCGGCATCGACGGCTACGTCAAGACGGCCACGGGCTCGGTGTTCACGCTGGTCTACGTGCCGTTCCTGGGATCGTTCGTGGCCCTGCTGCTCGCCGAGGGTGGCCGCGCCGGTGGCGGTCTCGACAACGACGGCGTCGCCGGGATCATCACGTTCATCCTGGTCACCATCGCCTCCGACATCGGCGGCTACGTCGCCGGCGTCCTGTTCGGCAAGCACCCCATGGCGCCCGTGATCTCGCCCAAGAAGTCCTGGGAGGGTTTCGCCGGATCGATGGTCGTCACGGTGGCCGCCGGCTGGGCGCTCGTGGTCTACCTGCTCGACGGCGACTGGTGGGTCGGGGTCTGCCTCGGGCTGATCGCGGTGGTGATGGCGACGCTCGGCGACCTGTGCGAGTCGGTCATGAAGCGCGACCTGGGCATCAAGGACATGAGCCAGGTGATCCCGGGGCACGGCGGCCTGATGGACCGGCTCGACTCCCTGCTCGCCACGATCGCCCCGATCTGGCTGCTGCTCCACTACCTCGTCTTCTGAGCCGGGGAGGACGTCGTCCTGGTGGGGCACGGCACGGCCTGGACCGTGCTCGCAGCGGAGCTGACCGATCCAGAGCCCGACCTCGTTCGCTGGGTCGATCTCGGCATGCCGGACGTGGTCGAGATCGGCGGGGACCTAGCATTACAACGATGAGCACCGACGAGGGATCCGCCTCCCAGCGCACACGAGACGCTGCTGCCGATCCCGCCGACGGCCGCGACGCGGGGCCCAGCTGGTGGCACCACGACCACCCGACCTTCTACGCACTGACCGGCTTCTTCACAGGCCTGGCCACCGTGATCGTCGTGCCGGGAGCGTTCGCCGCGATCCTCAACGCGATGTTCACCTACGAGCGGGCCGAGGACATCTTCCCGTTCGTGCTGCTGATCTTCATCGTCCCCATCGGGCTGATCGCGGCGCCCAGGACGCGGCGGTTCGGCAGGTACATGCTGCTCGGCATGCTGCTCACCGCGGTGGTCGTGGTCGGGGTGGCCGCGCTCGTGCTCTGGATCCTCTACCAGAACGACAGTTAGGGCGCTCCCGGTCGCGGTGGGACACTGGGTCGGTCATGACCGAGCACACCCAGCTGCCCCTCGTCCTCTCCGAGCCGCGCGGGCGCAAGAAGCCGCCGCGGCATCTCGCCGACCTCACGGCCGATGAGCGCAGGGACCTGGCGGTGGAGCTGGGCCTGCCGGGGTTCCGTGCCCAGCAGCTCTCGACCCATTACTTCTCGCGACTGGTCGACGACCCTGCACAGATGACCGACCTCCCGGCCGTCCAGCGCGACGAGCTGGTGACCGCGCTACTGCCCTCGCTGATGACCCCCCTGCGCACCCTGGAGGCCGACCGCGGGACCACCCGCAAGACCCTGTGGCGGCTCTTCGACGGCGCCCTGGTCGAGTCGGTCCTGATGCGCTACCCCGGCCGGGTCACCATGTGCGTGTCCAGCCAGGCCGGCTGCGGCATGGCCTGCCCGTTCTGCGCCACCGGCCAGGGCGGTCTGCAGCGCAACATGTCTACCGCGGAGATCGTGGAGCAGGTCGTCGCCGGCGCCCGGTCGCTGGCCCGCGACGAGGTGCCGGGCGGACCGGGGCGGGTCTCCAACGTGGTGTTCATGGGCATGGGCGAGCCGATGGCCAACTACAAGGCGGTGATCGGAGCCATCCGTCGGATGACCGACCGGTCGCCGGACGGCCTCGGCATGTCCGCGCGCGGCATCACCGTCTCCACCGTGGGACTCGTGCCGCGGATCAGCCAGCTCGCCGAGGAGGGCATCCCGGTCACGCTCGCGCTGAGCCTGCATGCGCCCGACGACGAGCTGCGCAACGAGCTGGTGCCGATCAACACCCGCTTCTCGGTCGCCGAGACCGTCGAGGCGGCCTGGAACTACGCCCGGACCACCAAGCGCCGGGTCTCCATCGAGTACGCCATGATGCGCGGCATCAACGACCAGGCCTGGCGCGCTGACCTGCTCGCCGAGGTGCTCACGTCGTACGGTGACTGGGGCTGGGTGCACGTCAACCTGATCCCGCTCAACCCCACGCCGGGCTCGAAGTGGACCGCGTCCGACCCTGCTGACGAGCGCGAGTTCGTACGCCGTCTGGAGGCGGGCGGCGTGCCGACCACCGTGCGCGACACCCGGGGCCGCGAGATCGACGGGGCCTGCGGACAGCTCGCCGCAGCAGAATGACTCCCGCCGACGTCGTCAGGGCGAGCAACGAATGGGTCTACGTCCCGGACGGTGCTCCCGCCTTGGAGACCGAGGACTACCTGCTGGTTCGATTTCCCGACCACTTCGTCAACCGGCTCGAGCTGGTCCGGTTCAGCCCCCGACGGCCGGTGCCCGAGGTCGTCGCCCACGTGCTCTACCGTGCCCACGGGTTCCAGCTGCCGTCCCTGGTGTGGCGGGTGCGCCTCGACTCGCCTCCCGGCGTGGAACAGGCGCTCGTCGACGTCGGCGGCGCGATCGACGAGACGCTCGAGGTCTTCGCCCTCGACCTCGGCGACGGGAAGCCCGATCTCGGGAGGCACGAGGTCGAGCTGCGATGGGCGACCGACGTCGTGACCGCGCGCGACGCGCTGACGGTCGGCGTGGAGGTGTTCGGCGGCGCGATGCCGCCGGACGCGGAGATCTACCGAACGGCGGCGCACGAGGCGGTCACCCTGCCGGTCGGCCGGGGCGGCTCCGTCGTCGCCTATGTCGACGGCGTCCCGGTCGGCACCGGCGGCATCTCGTCGCGCGGGCCGGTTGCGGGTCTCTGGGGTGGCGCCGTCCTCGATGCCTGCCGGGGTCGCGGGATCTACCGCGCCCTGCTGGCCGCGCGCCTCGACTACGCCGCTGCCCACCACATGACCATGGCCCTGATCAAGGGCCGCGTGGAGACCTCCAGCCCGATCCTGCGCCGGGCCGGCTTCGGGGTCTACGGGCAGGAGCGGTCCTACCGGATCCCGCTGGCGTGAGCGCGCTGGCGGCGTTCGAGCCGTACGGGACGTCGCACCTCGTCGTCCTGGCCGTCTTGGTCGGCGGGCTGGTGCCGGTGGCGGTGCTCGGGCGGCGGGTGGCCCGCGCTGCGCATGAGGTGTGGCTGCGCCGCGGCTTCGCGCTGGCGATCCCCGCCGTGACCATCCCGTTGCAGGTGGTGGACTTCCTTCCGGGCAACTTCGGCCTCCACTCGACGCTGCCGCTGCACCTGTGTGACCTGGCCTGGGTGGCGGCGGCGTGGGCGCTCTGGACGCGCAACCCGACCGCCGTCGCGCTGACCTACTACTGGGGTCTGCTGCTCACCCCGCAGGCCATCCTGACGCCGACGGTCGACCTCGACTTCCCGGACCCGAAGTTCCTGGCCTACTGGGGCATGCACCTGCTGATCGTGTACGCCGCCGTCTTCCTCACCTGGGGGCTAGGGATCCGGCCGTCGTGGCCGGGGTTCCGGGTCACCGTCGCCGTCACTGCCGTCTGGGCGGTCGTGGTGTACGCGTTCAACGTGGTCGTCGGCACCAACTACGGCTATCTCAACCACAAACCGGGCACGACCACGCTGCTCGACGTGCTCGGCCCCTGGCCCTGGTACGTCGTCGCCGAGATCGGCCTAATCGCCGCGGCCTGGGCCGCGATGACCTGGCCCTGGACGCGTCGGCCGGGCTAGACCCCAGCTCGGGGGAGCCTTCACCAGCAGCTCGACGTTGCGGTCGCCGACCTGTCCCCGCCCGGCGTCGGTCCGGTTCTGCGGGTCGTTCGCGGCCAGCTCCCGGCCGAGGCCGGCCAGGTGCGCCGCGTCGCCGGTGTTGCCGGCGTAGGACGCGGGTCCGGAGTGGTCGACCATCGTGGTGAAGATCGACAGCGTGTCGTCCCTGTTGTCGGTCACCTCGATCAGACGGGACTGCTGGGGCCAGTCGATGTGGGCGGCGGTGTTGATCTCCCACAGCCCACCTCCCTCGGGCCGCGTGTGGGCGACGATCTGGTTCCTATGGGTGTGGCCGTTGATCCAGGCGATGACCTCGGGGTGGCTGAGCAGCCGCTCCAGCACCTGCGCGCCGCTGATCCGCGACTCCAGGTCGCCACCAGTCGCGACCAGGGTGTTCGCCATGGTCCACGAGGTGTGATGGCTGAAGATCATCACGGCCATGCCTGCCGACTGGCTGAGCACCTCCTCGAGCCAGGCGAACTGTGCCTGGTCGATCGACCCGTCGGAGTAGCCGTTGGGGTTGACCGTGTCGAGCACGATGAACCGGCAGGCACCCCGGTCGAATGTGTAGTAGGCCGTGCCCGTGGCGCGGTTCTCGGCGGTGAAGCCGTGCCCGTCGCTGTGCACGAAGTGCTGCTCGATGAATCCCTTGCGGGTCAGCAGCTGGCGGTTGGTGTCGGGGGTGACCGGCCGCACCGACGGGGTCAGCACGAGCGACTGCAGGACGCCGAGGATGTCACCGGTCATCAGGCTGTTGACGAGCTCGGCGGGGGAGAGGCCGGCGGGCGTCGACATGATCTTCAGTGCCCCGGTCGAGATCAGGCCGAGCTGGAGGTTCTGCGGGAAGTTGCCCTGCACCAGGCCGTCGTGGTTGCCGAAGGCGCAGAACCACGGGACGTTCAGGCCCTGGGCCTCGAACGGCCGACGCGCCGCGTCGAGGAGGCCCGGCACGACGGGGAACCCGTACCGCTTGCGGTAGACGTCGTCGGTCTTGAATGCGGGCGTGCCGTGCGGGTGCCAGTACGCCGGGTCGTAGTAGGTGGTGTTGCCGTCGGCCACTCCTTCGTACGTGCCGAGGTTGCCGGAGTCGACGCGGATCGTCCCGCCGTTGAGGAGCTGGATGTTCCAGCGGACCTCGTTGAGCTGCGAGTTGTCGGAGTTGTCCCCGGTCTGGATGGCCAGCGACAGGGGCTTGCCGGTCACCGGTCCGCGGCCGATCGCGTTGATCTCGCGCACCATCGAGTCCGCGATCTGGCCGGACAGCATCTCGTGGGGGCGGTACGCCGAGCTGAAGAGCGTCGGCGGGATCGGCGACGGGTCGTCGAGCCGGTCGACGAACTCCAGACGCATCGGCGACTGGGCGTCGACCACGTGCACGTCGCTGAGCTGCGCGAACGCAATCAGCGGGACCCGCCCGGTCGCCCGGCCGACCTTGGCGTCGATCACCAGGTCGGTGCGCAGCAGGTGCGCCTCCCCGGCGGCGGTGACCACCGGCCGGTAGCCACCGACCCCGGCGGGCCCCTTGGCCAAGGTGGTGCCGGTCGTGGCCGTGGTCGCGGCGGCCGCCGCTTCCCTGTCCGCGACGGCCGCGGCGGAGCCGCTGCCCGCGGCGGTGGTGGCGGCGGTGACCCCTCCCGCGACTGCACCGGACCTGAAGAGATTGCGGCGGGTGAGTTTCACCCTCGCACAACGATCTGCTGTGAGGGAGGTCACGTGCGGTCCAGACATCTCGTCGGGCGAGGTTCATGCCTGATTCACGCGGGACGGGAGGTTCTGTTGCGGCCCGATTCCTAGCGTCTCGACCATGGCCGAGATCTTCGAGCTGCCCCAGCGGACCGACCGGCTGAGGGTGCTGGTGGTTGCCGAGTCGTTCCTGCCCCAGGTCAACGGGGTCACCAACTCCGTGTGCCGGGTCCTCGAGCACCTTGCTGTCGAGGGGCACGTCGCGGAGCTGGTAGCGCCTACCGGCCCCGAGTCGTACGCCGGGTTCGCCGTCACCCGTGCCCGGGGGGCGAGCCTTCCGTTCTACAAGGACTTCAAGATCGGGCTGGAGACCCGTCGCCGGCTGCGGTCGGTGATGGTGCGGTTCCGCCCTGACGTCGTCCACATCGCCTCACCGGCGACGCTCGGCTACCAGGCGGCGAAGGCCGCCGCCGAGCTCGGGATCCCCACGGTGGCGATCTACCAGACCGATCTGGTCGGTTTCGCCGAGCGTTACGACATGCCGGGGGGCGGTCGCGCGATGGCGGCGCTGACCCGCAAGATCCACACGAAGGTGGACCGCACCCTGGCGCCGTCGTCGGCCAGCCTCCGCCAGCTCGAGGCGCTCGAGGTTCCGGGCACGGCGCTGTGGCCGCGCGGTGTCGACCTCCGGGCCTTCCGCCCCGACCACCGCAACCCGGCGCTGCGACAGGAGCTCGCCCCCGACGGACGGCTGCTCGTCGGCTACGTCGGCCGGCTCGCCCCCGAGAAGGAGCTCGAGCTGCTGGCCCATCTCGCCGACGACCGCCGGCTCGCATTGGTGCTCGTCGGTGGCGGCCCCGAGGAGCAGCGGTTGCGCACCCTGCTCCCCGGGGCGCGGTTCCTCGGCGTGCTCCACGGCGACCAGCTCAGCCGGGCCTACGCCTCTCTGGACGTCTTCGTGCACACCGGACGCCACGAGACCTACTGCCAGTCCGCGCAGGAGGCGCTCGCGTCCGGCGTGCCCGTTGTCGCGCCACGGGCCGGCGGCCCGATCGACGTCGTCGACGACGGGGTTGCCGGCTTCCTCTATGAGCCAGGCGACGCCACCGATCTGTCGGCGTACGTCGGCAAGCTGGTGTCGGACCCCCTCCTCCGACGGCGGATGTCGCTCGCCGCCCGGCGCAGCGTTGCCGGTCGGTCGTGGGAGTCGGTCAACTCCCGCCTGGTCGCCCACTACCGCGAGGTGATGGGGGAGCGGGTCAGCTCCCGGCGGCTGGCCGGCTGACTTCCCGATCGATCGCCGGGCCGACAAGGGCGGCCGCCTCCTCGAGCGTGTCGGCGAGGTGCACGTTCCCCTCCATCGCCCGGCCGCGGGCGAGGCTCTGCAGGAGCGGCCACGCAGGCAGCGTCTCGGTCCAGTAGACCTCGCCGACGAGCACCATCGGCGCGACCGAGGACTCGTCGGCGTAGTAGTTCTCGCACGCGTCCTGGAAGACCTCCTGCACGGTCCCGCCCGTCCCGGGCAGGAACACGATGCCGGCGTCGCAGACCTCGAGCAGGATCGCCTCCCGGGTCGGGTTGCCGAAGTACTTCGCGATCACCGTTGCGAACACATTGGGCGGCTCGTGGCCGTAGTGCCAGGTGGGAATGCCCAGCGAGTCGGCCCGCTCCGGAAAGCGGCTGCACACGTCGAGCGCCACCCGCGCCCAGGCACCGACGGACGGGCGGTACGACGGCACCGCCGCGAGGGCCGTCAGCGCCTCCTCGAGCTCGGCCAGGGGTCGCCTCGACAGGGAGCCGCCCAGGTTGGCGGCCTCCATCGCGCCCGGACCGCCACCGGTCGCGACCACGTGGTGGTGGCCCAGAGCGTGTCCGAGCCGGGCCGCGTCGGCATACGCCGCCTCGCCGCGCTGCACCGAGTGGCCGCCCATCACCCCGACCAGTCGTCGTTCCCCTGCCCACTCACCCAGCGCCCCGTCGATCGCGTGGTCGTGCAGTGACTGCGCGAGCGCCTCCTCGTGGCCGGGGCTGCGCTGGGACCAGGCGTAGGCGCGCGCATCGAGGCTGTGCTGGTAGTCCGGGTCGTCGTAGAGCTCGTCGGCGGTGTAGAGCCGGGAGCGGTAGACGTCGACGGGGGAGTCGGTGATGTCGGGCAGCACGAGGCCGCCGGACGCCTCGACCCGCTCCGCGTCGCCGGACGCGAAGCTGCAGCCGAGGAAGGTCGCACCGCCGAGCCTGCTGGTGGCCAGCGCGGCGCTGCGCTCGGTCAGGTCGAGTCGGCGTACTCGCCACCCGCGCATCGACGTGGCTCCCGCCGCCAGCCGCCGGTCGAAGTCCGCCAGGGACTCGACGTTGACGACGCGGCCGCGGGTGCGCTTCACCTAGGCAACCTACGTCGGCCCGTCAGAAGGCAACCGAGGCGGTCAACGTCGGCACGGACTAGAACGCGTGGGCCATCAGCTCCCCGAACAGGTCGTGCTCGTCGGCGGACTCGAGACCCTTGGACCGGAACCACGTGCAGATGTTCGTGCAGTCGCGCATCAGGAAGTCCATGCCGGCGGCGTTGCCGACCAGGTCCACGATCTGGGGGAGGTCGATGATCACCAGGCGCTCGCCGGCGGCCAGGATGTTATACGCCGACAGGTCGCCGTGCACCAGCCCGGCCTGCACCATCGTCGCCATGAAGTCGCGCACCTGGTCGTAGTAGGACTGCAGCAGGTCGGATGCGGGGCGGGTCTGGGAGAGGCGCGGCGCGGTCTCACCGTGGACGGTGATCCACTCCATCAGGATCTCGGTGCCGTCGATCTGCACGGGGTAGGGCACCGGCAGCCCGAGGGCGTAGAGGCGCTTGAGCGCGTCCCACTCCGAGATCGCCCATTCGCCCGCCGCGACGATCCGGCCGTAGGTGCTCTTGCGCTTGAGGGCACGGTCGTCGCGGGAGCGCTTCATGCTGCGCCCCTCGGTATAGCTGGCCGAGCGGTGGAAGGTGCGGTGATCGGCGCTGCGATAGCGCTTCGCGGCCATCACGACGCCGGACTCGGGGTCGTGCGGGTCGGCGCGCTCGAGCAGGAAGACATCGGCCTCCTTGCCGGTCTTGAGGATCCCGAGGTCGGTGTCGATCGCGCCCTGGGTCGTGACGACCCAGTCCGGGCGCGGCTCCGGGCCGCGGGAGAGGGGTTCCACATCGAGCCACGTCGACCAGCGTTGGCCGTCGTCGAGGTCGTCGTAGCCCTGGTAGTCGAAGACGAAGAGAGGGTCGAGCTCGTCAGGTGACGCAGGTGAAGAAGACATCGGTGGTGGTGCTCCAAGCGTGAGAGAGGGTCTGGTCTGCGGCCAGGCCAAGGACAGTCGTGGTCATGTCACGCCCCTCTCGTCGAGCACCGGCTTCTCCGGATGTCTGCGGGCGATGATCCAGCAGCGGATGGCGCGGTGCAAGAGAATTACGCGGCCACGACCGATCGGACCGACGCCGCGTCCCACTCCTCGCCGAGCCCGGGTCGCGCCAGGAGATAGGCGGTGATCTCGTCGGCGCCCCAGCCGTGGGCGTCGGCGATGCCGCGCGCCATCGTGGCGAGGTACGCCGCGACCGGTGGGCTGAACTCGACCTCGTCCGGCCCCCAGGAGGCGGTGAACGTCACCACGGGCAGGTCGCTCAGGCGACCGACCACGTGCAGCGACTCGTAGCGTCCCGGGCCGAGCCGATGGCGGCCGCTGTCCCAGAGCTCGTCGAGCTGCACATCGGTGCCGGGCTCGCGGTGCATCTCCTGGGCGGCCACGTCGGAGAACTGCCCCAGGGTGAGCCGGTAGGCCACGCCGACCGACTCCCCGGGGGCGTCCGGGTCGTAGAACGCGATCCCGCCGCCCCAGGTGGGCGACGTCCAGGCGAAGTACACCGAGCCGTCCAGCCGCACCGGCCGCGCCGCCTGGGGCTGCGTCCGGTCACGGGCGCCCGGGTAGGTCCGGGTGGCGCCCGGCGGGCATCCGCCGGCGAGGTAACAGTGGAAGCGGTCGCTCGCCATGTTGCTGCCGTAGGCGGCGTACCAGAGATCCATCTGGTCGATGGTGCCACGCACGGTCGCCGGCGGTGTTGTGGACTAGTTTTCTCAGGTGCCCACCTTTGTGCGATCCGTGCGCCTCCGCAGACTCGGCGCCGTCGCGCTGGTCGCCGTCCTGGCCGCCTCGGTCTCCGCGTCGTACGCCGACGGGGCCGCCGACCCCACGCCCGGCTCCGCCGGGATCGGCGACCCGTACTTCCCGGCGGACGGCAACGGGGGCATCGACGTCCTGCACTACGACGTCCACGACAGGTACATCTTCGACAGAGGTCGGCTGTCCGGCCACACCCGCCTGAAGATCCGGGCCACCCAGTCCCTGAGCCGCTTCAACCTCGACCTCCTGCTGCCGGTCACCGCGGTCAAGATCGACGGAGTGCAGGCGGTGTACAGCAAGCCGAGCAGGCACGAGCTGCGGATCACCCCGCGGACGCCGCTGTCCGACGGAGACGTCTTCTCGGTGGTCGTCCGCTACCGGGGCAAGCCAGGGCCGATCTCCTACGCGAACGAGCGCAACTGGCTGGCGAACCGCAACGAGGTCGTCACCATGAACGAGCCGCACATGGCGCCGTGGTGGTTCCCGGCCAACGACCACCCGGCCGACAAGGCGGCGTTCGACATCCACATCACCGTGCCTGCCGACCGCAAGGTGGTGGCCAACGGGCGTCTGGTCGACCGCAAGGTCCGGGGCCGCCAGGCCACCACCCACTGGCGCGCGGTCGAGCCGATGGCCACCTACCTGGCGTTCTTCGCGGCCGGCAGGTTCGAGACCCGCAAGGGCAGCCTCAGAGGTCGGCCGTGGTACGTCGCGGTCTCGAAGCAGCTGCCCGCGGGCCAGCGGTCCGGTCTGATCCGGCTGATGAAGAAGTCGCCCAGGATCACCGCGTGGCTGGAGAAGCAGCTCGGCCGCTACCCCTTCTCCACCACCGGCGGCCTGGTGACCAGCCTGCCCGTCGGCTTCGCGCTCGAGAACCAGACCCGCCCGACCTATCCCGCCGTCTCTCCGTCGAGCACCTCGCTGGTCGTGCACGAACTGGCGCATCAGTGGTTCGGCGACTCGGTCTCGGTGCGCCGCTGGAGCGACATCTGGCTCAACGAGGGGTTCGCGACGTTCATGGAGGTGCGCTACTCCGAGACCCACGGTGGGTCGTCGGGCACGGCCTGGCTGCGCGATAGCTACCGGTTCTTCGAGAGTGACGACCGGTTCTGGAATGTCCGGATCGGTGCCCCCGGGCCGAAGCGACTCTTCGACAATGCGGTCTACGTGCGCGGAGCGATGGCTCTGCAGGCGCTGCGCAACCGGGTCGGCGAGACGGACTTCTGGCGGATCCTGCGCGGCTGGGTACAGCAGCGCCGCCACGGCAACGGCTCCGTCTCCGACTTCCGCGCGTACGCCGGGACGGTCAGCAGCGAGGACCTCGGGTCGTTCTTCACGGCCTGGCTGGACACGACGGCCCGGCCGGCCGACACCGCGACCAACGGGCTGGGCTAGCTTTCGCGTAGCCGCACCGAGAGGCAGGTGACGCAGCCCTCGAGCTTCTCGAACTCGGAGATGTCGACGGCGACCACGCGCAGGCCGCGGGACTCGAAGAGCTCCTTGGTGCGCGGCGCGCTGGCGGACATCAGCACCGACTCGCCGTCGAGCAGCACGACGTGAGCACCGCCCTCCTCCGGCACGGCCAGGAAGCCCGGCCACACCGACGGGTCGTCGACCAGCGGCGGATAACCGACGACGGTGCCGTCCGGCAGGGTGGTGACGGCGGACTTGAGGTGCAACACCTTCGACACCGGCACCGCCTCGACGTGGGCGCCGTGCGGTGCGAGGTGCACGGCGAGCTGGCCGGTGCCCTCGGCGTTCGTGCGCCCCCCGACACCGACCCAGACCTGGCCTTCGTGCTTCAGCACGTCCCCGCCGTCGAGCGTGCCAGGAGCCTTGATGCGCATGATCCGATAGCCGAGCTCGACCAGGGCCTGCTCGGTGCCGGCGGTCTCGGGCCTGCGCTCGTCGGCGCCGGGCCGGGTGATCACCGCGAGGTCGCCGTAGACCACCACCGTGTCCTCGACGAAGACCGCATCCGGGCAGTCGTCCGCCCGCTCCACCTCGACCAGCTCCCAGCCCTCCGACTCCATCGCACCCGCGTAGCCCTCCCACTGGCGCCGCGCCAGGGCGAGGTCGACCGGCTGCCGGTCGAGGTGAGTGAGCAGGCCGTCGGCCAACCGAGGCCCGGGCGGCCGGACCAGTGCGCGCTTTCCGTTCATCGAACCCCCCACGAGTAGGTCTGCTTGGCCAAGCGGAGATACATGAACGTCTCGGTGGCCACCACGCCGGGCACCGCCCGGATCCGGTCGGAGATCAGCTCGAGCAGGTGGTCGTCGCTCTCGCAGACCACCTCGACCAGGAGGTCGTAGGAGCCGGCGGTGACCACGACGTAGTCGACCTCGTCGAGCTCGGCCAGCGCGTCCGAGACGGGATGCAGCGGGCCGCTGACCGTGACGCCCACCATCGCCTGCCGGGCGAAGCCGAGCTGCAGCGGGTCGGTCACCGCCACGATCTGCATGACGCCGCTGTCGATCAGCCGCTGCACGCGCTGGCGGACCGCGGCCTCCGACAGCCCCACGACCTTGCCGATCGCGGCGTACGAACGGCGGCCGTCCTGCTGGAGCTGCTCGATGATCGCCTTCGCGACATCGTCGAGGTGCACCGCCTGGCGCTCGTGCTTCTTTGCCATGGCCTGAACCTACGCTGCGTCAACCCACGAGGGGCGCGACCACGCGGGCGACGATACTGGGGCGGCCGGTGAGCGACTCCTCTGCGTCGGCGATGCCCATCGCCCGGAGGCCGGCGTTGATGCCGAGCCAGCGCAGCGGCTCCGGCTCCCAGCCGGGGGAGTGGTGTCCCACCCACGGCAGCCGGGTGAGCTCGGTGTCCTCACCCAGGATCAGGTCGCACAGGGTGCGGCCGGCCAGGTTGGTCGTGCTGACGCCGTCGCCGACGTAGCCGCCCGCCCAGCCGAGACCGGTCGCCCGGTCCAGCCCGACCGAGGCGCACCAGTCCCGGGCAATGCCCAGGGGGCCACCCCAGGCATGGGTGACGGTGGTGCCACGCAGCACGGGGAGCAGCCCCAGCAGGGTGGCGTAGAGCCGGGCGAAGACGCGCTCGTCCCGGTCGTACGACGGCCGGATCCGCGACCCGAAGTGGTACGGCGCCCCGCGGCCGCCGAAGACCAGGCGGTCGTCCGCCGTGCGCTGGCCGTAGATGATCAGGTGCCGGTGGTCGGAGAACGTCTCCCGCCGGCCCAGCCCGATCTCGGCCCAGATCTCGGGCGACAGTGGCTCGGTGGCGATGACGAGCGAGTAGACCGGCACCACGGTCCGGGAGTGCCCGGCCAACCGCGGTGTATAGCCCTCGGTGGCGCGCACGACGTGGTCCGCGCGCACGGTGCCGCGCCGGGTCCGCACGAGCCGCGGCTCGATGGACGTCGCGGGAGTGCGTTCGAAGATCTGCACGCCGCGGCGCTCCACGGCCTCCGCGAGGCCGCGCACCAACCGGGCGGGATGGAGGGCCGCGCAGTCCGGTGTGTAGGTGCCCCCGAGCGTTCCCGTGGCGTTGAGCACGCGGCGCGCCGCGTCCCGGCCCAGCAGGCGTACGTCGGACTCGTCGCGGTCCCAGGTCCGTGCTTCCGCGACCTCGTGCCGCGCTCTGCTCAGCTGGGCCGGTGTGCGGGCGAGCGTGATGGTGCCGCCCTTCGCGACCTGGGCGTCGATGCTCTCGGCGGTCGCCACCCGGGCCACCTCGTCCACGGTCGCGCGCATCGCCCGGTGCTGCGCGATCGCGGCGGGGCGGTCGGCCAGGGCGGCCAGGCTCGCCGTCGAGGCCGGGAACAGGGCCGAGCACCAACCGCCGTTGCGGCCCGACGCGCCGTAGCCGGCCACCTCGGCCTCGAGGACGGCGATCCGCAGGTGCGGCGCGGCCGCGGCGAGATAGTAGGCCGTCCACAGCCCGGTGAAGCCGGCGCCGACGATCGACACGTCGACGTCCAGGTCACCCGGCAGCGACGCCCGAGGCCGCCAGTCGGTGCCCGCGGTCTCGTGCCAGAAAGAGAGCCGGGAGTGGACCTCGGTCAGCGGACACCCCAGGAGTAGGTCTGCTTGAGCAGCCGCAGGTACATGAAGGTCTCCGTCGACTCCACGCCGGGGATGGTCCGGATCCGGTCGGAGATGATCTCCAGCAGGTGCTCGTCGCTCTCGGCGACCACCTCGACGAGCAGATCGTAGGTGCCGGCCGTGATCACCACGTAGTCGACGTCGTCGAGCTCGACCAGTGCGTCGCTGACCTTGTCGAGCGGGCCGCTCGCGCGCACGCCGACCATCGCCTGGCGGGCGAAGCCGAGCTGCAGCGGGTCGGTCACGGCGACGACCTGCATCACGCCGGCCTCGATCAGGCGCTGGACCCGCTGCCGGACCGCCGCCTCCGAGAGGCCGACCTGCTTGCCGATCGCGGCGTAGGAGCGGCGGCCGTCCTGCTGCAGCTGCTCGATGATGGCCTTGGCAACCTCGTCGAGGTGGGCCACCGGTCGCTCGTTCGGCGTACTGGTCACCGGGCGATCCTCGCAGCAGATCGTGCCGGATGCCACCGATGCGCGAGGGATTCCGTTGCGTTTTTGTTTCGTGTCGACGGATTCCCTTGTCCGCTGCCGGTCCCTCTGCAAGCATCGCACCAGGTAGCACCCGGCTCGTCCAGGAGGTAGGCCCCGATGTCCGTCGATCCCGTGAAGCTGGATGCCCTGATCCGCGCCGGGGGGCCCGGCCGCGGCCTCCAACGGCGCTCGTTCCTGCGGGGGGTCTCGCTCAGCGCGCTGGCCCTCGGGTCCCCGACCCTCCTGGCCGCCTGTGGCACCGAGGGCGCGAGGGTCGAGTCAGGGGAGTGCGAGAGCACAGACCTCAGCGACACGGAGAAGACGATCGTCTTCTCCAACTGGATCGGCTACGTGGATCCGGTGAAGCGCGCGGACATCTCGACGCTGGAGAAGTTCCAGGCGGAGACCGGGATCACCGTCGACTACAAGAACGGCGACGTCAACGACAACGAGACCTTCTTCGCCAAGGTGTCGCCGCAGCTCCAGGACTGCAAGTCCACGGGGCGCGACGCGTTCGTGGTGACCGACTACATGGCCGCGCGGATGATCGAGCTGGGATGGATCCAGAAGCTCGACCACGACAACATGCCGAACGTCGAGGCGAACATGATCGAGTTCCTGAAGTCGCCGGCCTGGGACGCCAACCGCGACTACAGCGTGCCGTGGCAGAGCGGCATGACCGGCATCTGCTACAACGCCGAGCTCACCGACCCGGTGGCGAGCTTCGAGGAGCTGCTCACCCGCCCCGACCTGAAGGGCAAGGTCGAGCTGCTCACCGAGATGCGCGACACGATGCTGTTCCTGCTGCTCATGGATGGCAGCAACCCCGAGGACTTCACTGCCGACGAATACGCCTCGGCGATCGAGCTGCTGCAGGGTTTCGTCGACAGCGGCCAGGTCAGACGCTTCGCCGGCAACGACTACGTCGACGACATGAAGTCGGGCGACGTCGTCGCCTGCGAGGCGTGGAGCGGCGACGTGATCAACCTGCTCGGCGGCGGGAAGTACAAGTACGTGCCGCCGCAGGAGGGCTTCGCGCTGTGGACCGACAACGTGCTGGTGCCCAACCTGGCCGAGCACAAGACCAATGTCGAGACGATGATGAACTTCTACTACGAACCGGTCAACGCGGCGCAGCTGTCCGCCTGGAACTACTATTTCTGCCCGGTCGACGGTGCTCAGGAGCAGATCGCGCAGTTCGACAAGTCGGCCGTCAACAGCGAGTTCATCTTCCTCGACGACGCGACCCTGGAGACCGGCTACCAGTTCATGCCACTCGACGACGAGCAGGAGAAGGAGTTCCAGCGCCAGTTCAACGAGGTGATGAGTGGCTGAGACCGGCCGGGACCTCCGGCTGGAGGGCCTCACCAAGCGCTTCGGCGACTTCGTGGCCGTCGACGACCTGACCCTGACGGTGCCGGAGGGCTCGTTCTTCGCTCTGCTCGGTCCGTCCGGGTGCGGCAAGACGACGACGCTTCGGATGGTGGCTGGTCTCGAGGATCCGACCGCGGGTCGGGTCCTGATCGGCGACGAGGACGTCACTTATCTGCGCCCCTACAAGCGGCCGGTCAACACCGTCTTCCAGTCCTACGCACTGTTCCCGCACCTGACGATCTTCGAGAACGTCGCCTTCGGTCTCCGCCGGCGTGGTGTGAAGGACTACAAGCAGAAGACCCTGGACATGATCGACCTCGTGCAGCTCGGTGGCTACGCCGCGCGCAAGCCGGCCCAGCTCTCGGGCGGCCAGCAGCAGCGGGTCGCGCTCGGTCGGGCCCTGATCAACGAGCCCAGTGTGCTGTTGCTCGACGAGCCGCTGGGGGCGCTGGACCTCAAGCTGCGCCGCCAGATGCAGATCGAGCTGAAGCGCATCCAGACCGAGATCGAGGTCACCTTCGTGCACGTCACCCACGACCAGGAGGAGGCCATGACCATGGCCGACACCATCGCGGTGATGAACCACGGCGTGATCGAGCAGATGGGCGCCCCGGGGGACCTCTACGAGAACCCCGAGACGACGTTCGTCGCGAACTTCCTGGGCCAGTCCAACCTGATCCGCGTGGACGTCATGGACACGGTCGACGACAACGTCGTGGTCGACTGCCACGGCCAGAAGGTCGGCGTCGTGGCGACACGCTCGCATGCTGGGGGGAGGAACGCCTGGCTCGGCGTGCGTCCGGAGAAGCTCTTCGCCGGCGCCGCCGGGTCAGGCGACCACGCCGGCTCGAACGTCCTCACCGGAGGCCGGATCACCGACGTCAGCTTCGTGGGCGTCAGCACGCAGTACCTCGTCGCGATGCCCTGGGGGCAGGAGCTCATGGTGTTCGAGCAGAACACCGGCCAGCGGTCGCTGTTCAGGAACGGCGACCAGGTGGAGATCACGTGGTCACCCGCCCACGCGTTCCTGCTCGATGCCGACCAGGACGCACGCGCCGGCATGATGACGCCTGAGGACGACGAGTGACCTTGCGATCGACCATCCCGACCGCGCCCGCGGCGCCGGTCGTGGACGGGGAGACCGCCCAACGCCGTGGCTGGGGCTGGTTGCTGCTCGTCCCCGGGATGCTCTGGCTCGCGGTCTTCTTCGTCTTCCCGACGATCCAGCTCTTCTTCACGTCGCTGTACGACCCGAGCGGCTCCTACGAGCAGGGCTACGCGATGACGTGGCACTTCGGCAACTACCTCGACGCGGTCAGGGATACCTGGAACCTCTTCGCGCGCTCGTTCGCGTACGCCGGCATCGCGACCGTCATCTGCCTGATGCTCGGTTACCCGCTGGCCTACGCGATCGCGTTCAAGGCCGGGCGCTGGAAGTACTTCATGCTGGTCCTGGTCATCGCGCCGTTCTTCACCAGCTTCCTACTGCGGACGCTGGCGTGGCGCACGATCCTGTCCGACAACGGTCCGGTGACGGGATTTTTCCAGACCATCGGCATGCTGCCCGACGACGGCCGCCTGCTGGCGACGCCGGTCGCCGTGATCGCGGGCTTGGTCTACAACTTCATGCCGTTCATGACGCTGCCGATCTACGCCTCCCTCGACAAGGTCGACTACCGCCTGGTCGAGGCGGCGGGTGACCTCTACTCGAGTCCCTTCGCCGGCTTCCGCAAGGTGACTTTCCCGCTGTCGCTGCCGGGCGTGGTCTCCGGGACTCTGCTCACCTTCATCCCGGCGTGCGGCGACTACATCAACGCCGAGCTGCTGGGCACGCCGAAGCAGTACATGGTCGGCAACCGGATCCAGGCGGCCTTCCTCACCGAGCACAACTATCCGCTGGCCGCCAGCCTGTCCCTGATCCTGATGCTGGTGGTCGTGCTGATGGTGGTCGCCTACGTCCGGCGGGCCGGCACGGAGGACCTGATCTGATGGCCACCGTCGCGACCCGAGAACGGGTGTCGTCCAAGCCGGGCCGGGCCAAGCCGTCGAGGCGTCCGGTCGGCCGCTGGCTCTCGGACCATCTCGTGCTCCTGGTCGGCATCCTGGTGCTGGTCTACATCTTCGTGCCGATCGGCTACATCTTCGCGCTGTCGTTCAACCAGCCCACCGGACGCGGGGCGACGGCCCAGTTCGAGGGCTTCACCTGGGGCAACTGGACGTCCATCTGCGAGCCGGACGGGCTGTGCGACTCGCTCAAGCTGAGCGTCACGGTGAGCATCACCGCGACCGTGATGGCGACTGTGCTGGGGACGCTGATGGCGTTCGCGCTCGTACGCCATTCGTTCCGCGGGCGCTCGGCGTCGAACCTGCTGATCTTCCTGCCGATGGCGACGCCCGAGGTGGTGATGGGCTCGTCGCTGCTGGCGATGTTCGTGTCGGTGGGGTTCGACAGCGTGCTCGGCTTCATCACGATCGTGATCGGGCATGTGCTGTTCTGCCTGTCCTTCGTCGTGGTCACGGTCAAGGCGCGACTGGCCGGCATGGACTCGCGCCTCGAGCAGGCCGCGATGGATCTCTACGCGAACGAGTGGCAGACGTTCCGGCTGGTCACCCTGCCGCTGGCGATGCCGGGCATCGTGGCGGCGTCGCTGCTGTCCTTCGCACTGTCGTTCGACGACTTCATCGTCACGAACTTCACGGCCGGCCAGTCGGTGACGTTCCCGCTCTACGTCTACGGCAGCAAGCTGAAGGACTTCCCATCCCAACTGTTCGTTGTCGGCACGTTGATGTTCGTGGTCTCGTTCGGATTCGTGATCGCAGCCGAGATCTGGCGCCGACGTCGCGCCGCCTGGCGGCCGTGACTCATCTCCCCGCTCGTCGCGCCCTCGCCGAGGCGATGCCGAGTGTCTACTGGCTCGACGACCCCACCCGGCCGGAGCAGACACCACCCCTCGCGGGCCACACGTCGGCCGACCTGGTCGTGGTCGGCGGCGGCTACACCGGCCTGTGGACCGCCCTGCTGGCCCGACAACGGTGGCCCGGCCGCTCGGTGGTGCTGCTGGAGGCCGGACGGTGCGGCGACCAGGCCAGCGGGCGCAACGGCGGCTTCGCGTCGGCCAGCCTGACGCACGGGTTCGGCAACGGCCTGGAGCGCTGGCCGGAGGAGCTCGACCTGCTGGACCGGCTCGGGGCCGAGAACCTGCACGAGATGGGTGCCACCATCGAGCGGCTCGGCATCGACTGCGACTGGCGCCTGACCGGCGAGCTGTCGGTGGCCACGCAGCCCCACCAGGTCGACGAGGGCCGGGAGCAAGCGGCGAGGATGCGGGACCACGGCCACGACGTCGCGTGGCTCGACCGGGACGCCGTACGCAGCGAGGTCGACTCCCCGACGTACCTGGGCGGGCTGCTCGAGCCCGAGGGCACCGCGCTGGTCGAGCCGGCCCGACTGGCCTGGGGCCTGCTCCGGGCCTGTCTCGATGACGGGGTCGTGGTGCATGAGGACACGCAGGCGCTCGGCCTCGAACGCGACGGTGCGGGAGTCCGGCTGCGCTGCGAGTCGGGCACGGTGCGGGCGGCAGCCGTCGCGCTCGCCACCAATGCCTTCCCATCTCTCCTGCGCAGGCTCCGGCTGATGACGGTGCCGGTCTACGACCACGTGCTGATGACCGAGCCGCTGTCGGCCGACCAGCTCGCGGCGATCGGGTGGCGCGGTCGGCAGGGGATCGGCGATGCGGCGAACCTGTTCCACTACTACCGGCTCACCCGCGACGACCGCATCCTGTGGGGCGGCTACGACGCGGTCTACCACTTCGGCAGCCGGATCCACCCTCGGCTCGAGCAGCGCGACGCGACGCACGAGATGTTGGCCCAGCATTTCTTCGAGACGTTCCCGCAGCTCGAGGGCCTGCGGTTCAGCCATCGGTGGGGCGGCGTGATCGACACGTGCACGAGGTTCTCGGCGTTCTTCGGGACGGCGTACGACGGACGCGTGGCCTATGCGCTGGGCTACACCGGGCTCGGCGTCGCGGCCACCCGGTTCGGCGCGCAGGTGATGCTCGACCAGCTCGCGGGTGAGGAGACCGAGCGCAGCCGCCTGCACATGGTCCGCGAACGTCCCCTGCCGTTCCCGCCGGAGCCACTGCGTTGGGCCGGGATCCAGCTCACCCGGCACTCGATGGCTCAGGCCGACCGGCGTCAGGGCCGTCGGAACCTGTGGTTGCGTGGCCTCGACCGGGCCGGGATGGGGTTCGACTTCTGATGAGGGACAAGATGGACGACATGAGCACCACGACGATCGAACATTGGCGGGCCGGACAGCGCTGGGCCGGGAGCGGTGAGCGCTTCGGCGATGTCTACGACCCGGCGACCGGCCAGGTGGCGCGGCAGGTGGCCCTCGCCTCGGGGTCCGACGTCGACGCCGTCGTATCCGACGCGGTCGTGGCCGGCCGCGAGTGGGCCGCTGCGTCCCTGTCCCGACGCACGGGCGTGCTGTTCGCGTTCCGGGAGGCCCTGCACCGCCGGCGCGAGGACGTGGCGGCCGCGATCACCGCCGAGCACGGGAAGGTGCTCGACGACGCGCTCGGCGAGGTGCAGCGGGGGCTCGAGGTCGTGGAGTTCGCCTGCGGAGCCCCGCACCTGCTCAAGGGCGGGTTCAGCGACGGCGTCTCCACAGGGGTCGACGTCTACTCGATCCGACAGCCACTCGGTGTCGTCGCCGTGATCTCACCGTTCAACTTCCCGGCGATGGTGCCGCTGTGGTTCGTGCCCGTGGCCATCGCCTGCGGCAACGCGGTCGTGCTCAAGCCGAGCGAGAAGGACCCGTCGGCGTCGTTGGTCCTGGCCGAGCTGTGGGCCGAGGCCGGCCTGCCGCCTGGGGTGTTCAGCGTCGTGCACGGCGACAAGGTGGCCGTCGACGCGCTGCTGGAGCACCCGGACGTGAAGGCGGCCTCGTTCGTCGGCTCGACGCCCGTGGCGCGCTACGTCTACGAGCGGGGCACCGCACACGGCAAGCGGGTCCAGGCACTCGGCGGCGCGAAGAACCACATGGTGGTGCTGCCCGACGCGGATCTGCAAGCGGCGGCCGACGCCGCGGTGTCGGCCGGCTTCGGCTCGGCGGGGGAGCGCTGCATGGCCGTCTCGGTGGTCGTGGCGGTCGACCCCGTCGCCGACGAGCTGGTGCCGCTGATCTCGTCGCGGATGGGGTCGCTGCGCACCGGTGACGGCCGCCGCGGCTGCGACATGGGTCCACTCGTCACGGGTGCCCACCGCGACAAGGTGGCGTCGTACGTCGACGCGGGCGTCGCGGCCGGAGCCTCCCTGGTCGTCGACGGGCGTGACGTCGTGCCGGACGGCGACGACGACGGCTTCTGGCTCGGCCCGACGCTGTTCGACCGCGTCGCGCCCGACATGTCGATCTACACCGAGGAGATCTTCGGGCCGGTGCTGTCGGTCGTCCGCATGTCGACGTACGACGACGCGCTCGCGCTGGTGAACGCCAACCCCTACGGCAACGGCACGGCGATCTTCACCCACGACGGTGGCGCCGCCCGGCGCTTCCAGCGGGAGGTGGAGGTCGGCATGGTCGGCATCAACGTGCCGATCCCGGTCCCGATGGCCTACTACTCGTTCGGCGGCTGGAAGTCCTCGCTCTTCGGCGACACCCACGCCCACGGTGTCGAGGGCGTCCACTTCTTCACCCGCGGCAAGGTGGTCACCTCCCGATGGCCGGACCCCGGCGCGCCGCGCGCCGGGGTCGACCTGGGGTTTCCGCAGCACCACTAGGCCGCCGCGGGCTCCTCGGCGAGGGGCGCCTCCGGGCCTTCCATGCCGACCATCGGCTTCGGCCGGAGGAAGGCACCGCCCACGATGGCGGCCAGCAGGGCGAAGACCGCGCCGACCGCGAACGCCGCCTGCAGGCCGCCGTTGAGCGCCTCCACCGGCGCCACACCGTGGGCCAACAGGCTCTCGGTGCGAGCGGTGGAGATGCTGACCAGCACGGCCAGACCCAGCGCGCCGCCCATCATGAACGACGTGTTCACCACGCCCGAGGCGAGACCGGACTCGTGCGGCTCCACGTCTCCCATCGCGGCGAGCAGCACCGGGTTGAACGCGATGCCCGCTCCGGCTCCGAGCAGCACCATCGACGGGAGCACGTCGGCCAGGAAGCTTCCTCCCACCGGCGCCTGCGCGAACAGCGCCAGGCTCGCGGCGGCCATCAGCAGTCCCGCCGTCAGCGGCGGGCGGATGCCGAAGCGCATCACCAGCCGGTCGGAGACCTTCAGCGAGCAGTAGGCCATCACGGCGCTGGTCGGGATGAAGGCCAGGCCGACGTCGAGGGCGTCGTAGTGCAGCACCTTCTGGAGGTAGATCGCGGCCAGGAAGAACCAGGCGAACATCGCCGCTGCCCAGAGCACGCCGACCACCTGCGAGACCGAGACGTTGCGGAGCGTGAAGAGGCGCAGCGGGACCAGCGGGTTGGCGACGCTGGCCTCGCGGCCGACGAAGGCGACCAGCAGTGCGATCCCGCCGCCGAGCAGGACCAGGGTGCGCGAGGACGTCCAGCCGGCCTCGTTGCCGCCGACGATGGCGTAGACGCTGAGCATCAGCGCCGCGGTCACCAGCACAGCGCCGATCACGTCGAGGCGGGACGTCGTGGGCACGACGCCGTCGGCGGGCAGCACCCGACGGGCGGCGATCCAGACGGCGACGCCGATGGGCACGTTGACCAGGAAGATCCAGTTCCACGAGAACAAGCCGGTCAGCACCCCGCCGAGCAGCACGCCGACGGCGCCGCCGCCCGACATCACGAAGCCGAAGACGCCCATCGCCTTCGCGCGCTCACCGGGGTCGGTGAACAGGCCCATGATCAGGGACAGCGCGACCGCAGAGACCGCGGCGCCGCCGAGCCCCTGGATGGCGCGGCCGACCACGAGCAGCTCCGCGGAGGGAGCCAGCCCGCAGGCGACCGAGGCGACCGTGAACGACACGACGCCGCCCAGGAAGACCCGCTTGTTGCCGAGCAGGTCACCGAAGCGGCCGGACAGCAGCAGGAACCCGCCGAAGGTCAGCAGGTAGGCGTTGACCACCCAGGCCAGCGCCGCCTGCGAGAACCCCAGGTCGGACTGGATGGACGGCAGGGCGACGTTCACGATGCTCGAGTCGAGCACGATCATCAGGTCGCCGAGGCACAGGACGTACAGAGCGAGCCAGCGGCTCTTGAGGTCGGGCATCGGGATCGTTCTCCTCGGTGGGTGAGTGCTTCCACCCACTCCACGAACGGGAGACGACCGATACGACAGGTCCGGCCCGAATGTTTTGCTCTCGCCTTGCCGGCTAGATGAGCGACGACGCCTTGTCGAGGACGACGCGGAGCGCGTGCTCGATCTCGTCGAAGTGCTCCTGGGTGCAGATCAGCGGGGGCGCGAGCTGGACGACGGGGTCGCCGCGGTCGTCGGCGCGGCAGTAGATGCCCTCGTCGTACAACGCCTTGGAGAGGAAGCCGCGGAGCAGCTTCTCGGACTCGTCGTCGTCGAACGTGGTCTTGGTGCCCTGGTCCTTGACCAGCTCGATGCCGTAGAAGTAGCCGTCGCCGCGGACGTCGCCCACGATCGGGAGGTCGGTGAGGCGCTCGAGCGTGGCCCGGAACGCGTCCTGGTTGGCGCGGACGTTGTCGAGCACCTTCTCGTTCTCGAAGATGTCGAGGTTGGCCATGGCGACCGCGGTCGAGACGGGGTGCCCGCCGAAGGTGTAGCCGTGGGCGAACGACTCGTGGCCCTTCAGGAACGGCTCCATCAGCCGGTCGGTGGCGATCATCGCGCCGAGCGGCGAGTAGCCGGAGGTCAGGCCCTTCGCGCAGGTGATCATGTCGGGCTGGTAGCCGTAGCGCTCCGCGCCGAACCAGTGGCCCAGCCGGCCGAACGCGCAGATCACCTCGTCGGAGACGAGCAGCACGTCGTACTGGTCGCAGATCTCGCGCACCCGCTGGAAGTAGCCCGGCGGAGGCGGGAAGCACCCGCCGGCGTTCTGCACCGGCTCGAGGAACACCGCGGCCACCGTGTCCGGACCCTCGTTCTCGATGGCCACCGCGATCTCGTCGGCAGCCCAGCGACCGAACGCCTCGGGGTCATCGCCGTGGATGGGCGCGCGGTAGATGTTGGTGTTCGGCACCCGGAACGTCGAGGGCACCAGCGGCTCGAACTGTTGCTTCAGCGACGGCAGGCCGGTGATGGACAGGGCGCCCTGCGTGGTGCCGTGGTAGGCGATCGCCCTGCTGATCACCTTGTGCTTCATCGGCTTGCCGACCAGCTTGAAGTAGTTCTTGGCCAGCTTCCACGCGGTCTCGACCGCCTCGCCGCCACCGGACGTGAAGAAGACCCGGTTGAGGTCGCCCGGTGCGTAGCCGGCCACGCGCTCGGCGAGCTCGATCGCCGTCGGGTGTGCGTAGGACCACAGCGGCATGAACGCCAGCTCCCTGGCCTGATTGGCCGCGGCCTCGGCCAGCTCGGTGCGTCCGTGGCCCAGCTGGGAGACGAACAGCCCGGACAGGGCGTCGAGGTAGCGCTTACCGGAGGCATCCCAGATGTAGGGCCCCTCGCCGCGCACGATCACGGGCACGTCCGACGTGTCGTACGTCGAGTGCCGGGTGAAGTGCATCCACAGGTGGTTCTTGGCGGCCTGCTGCAGGTGGTCGTAGTCCGGGTGCATGCCTCCATGGTGCGCGGTCGCACCCTCGTGACGCAAGTGAATCCGTGGCTCACGACATGAAATGTCGCGGATTTCGTTGCCAAACGAGAGTTTCGCTCGCGACGCGGGTGGTCGGCGCTGGTAGGAATTGTCCATGACCAGGTACGGCGCGCAGTTCGGTCCCGACATCACGTTCCTCGGCGTGGACCCCGTGGCCCTCGACGACGACCAGGCACTGGCCGCGGCGGACGTGGTCGTGGTCGGGGCACCGTACGACGGCGGCACCTCCCACCGCCCCGGCACCCGGTTCGGCCCCCAGGCGATCCGGTCGACCGACTACCTGCCCCACGACGGGTCCCGGCCGCATCTCGCGCTGCGCGTCGACGCCCTGCAGGACCTCCGGATCGTCGATGCCGGCGACGTGGAGATGCCGCCGGGCGAGAGCGAGCGGGCGCTCGCCGCGCTCGAGGAGGCCGTCTACGCGGTGGCCCGGGCCGGTGCCGTCCCGCTGGTGCTCGGCGGTGACCACTCGATCGCCCTGCCCGACGCGACCGGCGTGGCCCGCCACCTGGGTTTCGGCAAGGTGTCGATGATCCACTTCGACGCCCACGCCGACACCGGTGACATCCAGTTCGGTTCGCTCTACGGCCATGGACAGCCGATGCGTCGGCTGATCGAGTCCGGCGCGCTGCGCGGAGACCGCTTCCTCCAGATGGGGCTGCGCGGCTACTGGCCGGGCCCGAAGACCCTGACCTGGATGGCGCAGCAGGACATGCGCTCCTACGAGATGACCGAGATCGGCAAGCGCGGACTCGAGGCCTGCCTCGACGAGGCGTTCGAGATCGCGCTCGACGAGTGCGACGCGGTCTTCCTCTCCGTCGACATCGACGTGTGCGACCCGGGCCACGCGCCAGGCACCGGCACCCCCGAGCCGGGCGGGCTGACGGCTCGCCAGCTGCTCGACGCGGTACGCCGGATCTGCCGCGAGCTGCCGGTCGCCGGCATCGACGTGGTCGAGGTGTCACCGCCCTACGACCACGCGGAGATCACGGCCTACCTCGCCAACAGGGTCTGCCTCGAGGCGCTGTCCGGGCTCGCGGCGCGCAAGCAGGGCATCGGCCACGACCCGGCCGGTCCGCTGCTGGAGGGCCGGTGATCACGCTCTTCACCAACGGCGCAGTCTTCGACGGCCACCGCTATCTCGGGGGCACGGAGGTCGCGGTCGAGGACGGACGGATCAGTCAGGTCGGGCGAGACCTCGACCGGCGCGGCGCCGACGTGGTCGACCTGGACGGCGGTCTGCTGGCGCCCGGCTTCGTCGACGCGCACGTGCACGCCGTGCAGGGCGGGCTCGAGAGGATCCGGTGCGACCTGTCGGAGCTCGGCACCCGGGAGGCCTACCTCGAGGCGATCGCGGCGTACGCCGCCGCCCACCCCGACCGGCCCTGGATCCTCGGCGGCGGCTGGGCCATGTCGGTGTTCCCGGGCGGTACGCCGACCGCGGAGGACCTCGACCGCGTTGTCCCGGACCGCCCGGTCTTCCTGCCCAACCGCGACCACCACGGCGCCTGGGTCAACACGCGGGCTCTCGAGCTCGCCGGCCTCGGCGAGGCGACGCCCGACCCGTTGCACGGGCGGATCGAGCGCGACGCCGTCGGCCGCCCGTCCGGCACCCTGCACGAGGGCGCGATGCAGCTGGTTGCCCGGATGGCGCCGCCTACGCCCGACGAGGAGTACTACACGGCCCTGCTCGCCGGCCAGTCCCACCTCCACTCGCTCGGCGTCACCGGCTGGCAGGACGCGATCATCGGCGACTACGCCGGCATGGACGACGTCGGGCCGACCTACCTGCGCGCCGCCCGGCGCGGAGATCTCACCGGTGACGTGGTGGGCGCCCTGTGGTGGGACCGCGATGCGGGGCTCGACCAGCTGGCCTCGCTCGTGCAGCGCCGGGAGGAGTACTCACACGGCCGGTTCCGCGCGACCAGCGTGAAGGTGATGCAGGACGGCGTGGCCGAGAACTGGACCGCGGCCCTGACGTCGCCGTACCTCGACCGCTGCGGTCACCCGACCACCAACGCGGGGCACTCGTTCGTCGATCCCGCCGTGCTGAGCGAGGCGGTGCGGCTGCTGGACGCGGCCGGTTTCCAGGTGCACGTGCACGCGATCGGTGACCGTGGGGTGCGCGAGGCGCTGGACGCCTTCGCCGGCAGCGCCCCCGACCGGCGGCACCAGATCGCGCACCTCCAGCTCATCCACCCCGACGACGTGCCCCGGTTCGCGGCCCTCGGCGTGGTCGCCAACATGCAGGCGCTGTGGGCGTGCCTGGACGACCAGATGGTCGAGCTGACCCTCCCGTTCCTGGGCCCCGAACGGTCCGCCTGGCAGTACCCGTTCGGGGCGCTGCACCGCAGCGGGGCCCGGCTGGCCGCCGGCAGCGACTGGCCGGTGAGCACGCCGGACCCGCTCCAGGCGATCCACGTCGCGGTCAACCGGTGGGCGTATGGCGAGGAGGGGCCGGCCGGCAGCGAGCCCTTCCTGCCCGAGCAGGCGATCGACCTGACCACGGCGTTCGCGGCGTACACCTCGGGCAGCGCGTGGGTGAACCACCGCGACGACGCGGGCCAGGTCGCGCCCGGGTCACCGGCCGACCTGGTGGTGCTCGGCCGGGATCCCTTCGGCGGCGAGCCGGACGCGATCGGCGGCACCAGTGTGGTGTCCACATGGGTGGGCGGGACTGCCGTGTACGAGGCCTGAGGGCGACCTGGGCGACGGATTCCGCACGGAACAGGCTCACCCCCTACAGATTCCGTCGTCCGCTCACTAGGCTCGCCGCATGGCCGACCACACCTTCCAGAACGTCATCAACGGTGAGCTCGTCGACGCGGCGTCGGGGGAGACCTACGAGGTCCTGGACCCGAGCACCGGCGAGGTCTATGCCCGCGCGCCCATGTCCGGAGCCGAGGACGTCGACAGGGCGTACGCCGCGGCCGACGCTGCCTTCGACGGGTGGGGCAGCGCGACCCCCCAGGAGCGGGCCCGGGCGCTGCTCCGGATCGCCGACGCCATCGACGACCGCGCCGACGAGATCGTGCGGGTCGAGGTCAAGGACACCGGCAAGCCGATCGGGCTGACCGCATCCGAGGAGCTGCCGCCCAGCTCGGATCACTTCCGCTTCTTCGCCGGGGCCGCACGTCTGCTCGAGGGCAAGTCGGCGGGTGAGTACCTGGAGGACCACACGTCGTTCGTCCGCCGGGAGCCGATCGGCGTCGTCGGTCAGGTGACGCCGTGGAACTACCCGCTGATGATGATGATCTGGAAGATCGCCCCGGCCCTCGCGGCCGGCAACACCGTGGTGCTGAAGCCGAGCGACACCACGCCGGCGAGCTCGACGCTGCTCGCCGAGCTGTGCCAGGAGTTCCTGCCGCCCGGCGTGCTCAACGTCGTCTGCGGCGACCGCGACACCGGCCGCCGGCTGGTCGAGCACCGGACCCCACAGATGGTCTCGATCACCGGGTCGGTGCGCGCCGGCATGGAGGTCGCCGGGTCGGCGGCGGCCGACCTGAAGCGGGTGCATCTCGAGCTCGGCGGCAAGGCACCGGTCATCGTCTTCGACGACGCCGACATCGAGAAGGCCGCCGCCGCGATCGCCGAGGCCGGCTACTTCAACGCGGGGCAGGACTGCACGGCGGCCACCCGGGTGCTCGCCGGACCGGGGGTGCACAGCGACTTCGTCGCCGCCATCACCGAGCAGGCCAAGGGCATCCGCACCGGCATGCCCGACGACGAGAACGTGCTCTACGGCGCCCTCAACAACGAGAACCAGCTGGCCCGGGTGAGCGGCATGGTCGAGCGGCTGCCCGACCACGCCGCCCTGGAGACCGGTGGTCGCCGGCAGGGCGACCGCGGCTACTTCTACGAGCCGACCGTGCTCTCGGGCCTGAAGCAGGACGATGAGCAGATCCAGGACGAGATCTTCGGCCCAGTGATCACGGTGCAGAAGTTCACCGACGAGGCCGAGGCGCTCTCCTGGGCCAACGGCGTGCAGTACGGCCTGTCCGCCTCGGTGTGGACCAAGGACCACGGCCGGGCGATGCGGATGTCGCGCAGGCTCGACTTCGGCGTGGTCTGGATCAACACCCACATCCCGTTCATCTCCGAGATGCCGCACGGCGGGTTCAAGCACTCCGGCTACGGCAAGGACCTCTCGATGTACAGCCTGGAGGACTACACCCGGATCAAGCACGTCATGAGCTACATCGGTGAGTAAGGGTGGGGGGAATGGGGTCCCTTGTGTCACTCCAGTCCCAGGGATACCCGGCTGACCGGGTATCCCTGCACGTCTCGGGTGCCGGTCGCCCTGACAAGTGCGGGAGCCCCCGGCCGACCGGCGATTCCTCGCCCGCGCCGCCCGAGGGACCTGCCAGATGAGGATCCTGCTGGTCGGGGCCGGGGGCGTGGGGGCGGCGTTCGCGGCGATCGCGGCCCGGCGTGACTTCTACGAGGCGGTCGTGGTCGCCGACTACAACGCCGCGAGCGCCGAGCGTGCCGCGGCCGTCGACGTACGCTTCACCCCGGCGCAGGTCGACGCCTCCAGCGCCGATGCGGTGGCCGCCCTGTGCCGCGAGCATGCGATCACGCACCTGATGAACGCCGTCGACCCCCGCTTCGTGATGCCGATCTTCGACGCGGCGAAGGCGGCCGGCTGCGACTACCTCGACATGGCGATGTCGCTCAGCAGGCCGCACCCCGAGGCGCCGTACGAGAAGACCGGCGTGAAGCTCGGTGACGAGCAGTTCGCGGCAACCGCCGAGTGGGAGGCCGAGGGACGGCTCGCGCTCGTGGGCATGGGCGTCGAGCCCGGGCTCTCCGACGTCTTCGCGCGGTACGCCGCCGACCACCTGTTCAGCGACATCGACGAGCTCGGCGTCCGCGACGGCTCGAACCTGACCGTCGATGGCTACGACTTCGCGCCCACGTTCTCGATCTGGACCACGATCGAGGAGTGCCTCAATCCGCCGGTGGTGTGGGAGGACGGGCAGTGGTTCACGACAGAGCCGTTCAGCGAGCCGGAGGTCTTCGAGTTCCCCGAGGGCATCGGCCCGGTCGTGTGCGTCAACGTGGAGCACGAGGAGGTGCTCCTGATGCCACGCTGGGTCGACTGCAAGCGCGCCACGTTCAAGTACGGCCTCGGCGACGAGTTCATCGGGGTGCTGAAGGTGCTGCACAAGCTGGGCCTCGACAGGACGGACAGGATCCGGGTCGGTGACGTCGAGGTGAGCCCGCGCGACGTGGTCGCCGCGAGCCTGCCCAACCCCGCAGAGCTGGGGCCCCGGATGGTGGGCAAGACCTGTGCCGGACTCTGGGTCACCGGTATGGGCACGGACGGCTTGCCGCGGTCGACGTACCTCTATCACGTGGTCGACAACGAGTGGTCGATGCGGGAGTACGGCCACCAGTGCGTGGTCTGGCAGACCGCGATCAACCCGGTGGTTGCCCTCGAGCTGCTCGCCGCCGGGACCTGGTCGGGCGTCGGGGTGATGGGTCCCGAGGCGTTCGACGCGGTGCCGTTCCTCGAGCTGCTCGCCGCGTACGGGTCCCCCTGGGGCATCGGCGAAATGGCTGCTCGGTAATCTGCGCCGCATGAGTCTCGGGAAAGACGACACGGCAGCCGCGCGCCCAGCTCCTGAGGTACCGGAGACCGACAAGCGCAAGATGGTCGCAGCCGGGGTGCTGCTGGCGATCCCCATCGTCGCCTTGATGTGGGTGCCGCTCTACGCGCGGGAGACGCCGAAGCTCTTCGACTTCCCGTTCTTCATCTGGTACCAGTTCGCGTGGGTCTTCCTGTGCTCGGCGATGACCTGGACGGCGTACAAGCTCACCCTGTCGGCCCGCGCCCCGCGCGGCGACCGCGACAGGAACGACAAGTGAGCGCCGCGGCGCTCGCACCGGCGCTCGTGCCTGGCCTGGCCCCGATGGCCGCCGACGGCATCAACGCCGTTGCCTTCACGGTGCTGGTCGCGCTGTTCCTGGTCGTGACCGTGCTGGGGTTCATGGCCTCGCGGTTCCGCCGTGCCGACGACCTCAACACGCTGGACGAGTGGGGCCTGGCCGGTCGCAAGTTCGGCACCTGGGTGACCTGGTTCCTCCTCGGCGGCGACCTCTACACCGCCTACACGTTCATCGCGGTGCCGGCCGCCATGTACGCCACCGGCGCCGTCACCGGCTTCTTCGCGGTGCCTTACACGATCGTGCTCTACCCGATCATCTTCGTGTTCATGGCGCGGCTGTGGTCGGTCAGCCACCGTCATGGCTACGTCACGCCCGCTGACTTCGTCCGCGGGCGCTACGACGACCGCAGGCTGTCGCTGGCCATCGCGCTGACCGGCTTCCTCGCGACCATGCCGTACATCGCGCTGCAGCTGGTGGGCATCCAGGCGGTGCTCGAGGTGGCCGGGGTCGGCGGAGGAGACAACTGGCTGGTCAAGGACCTGCCGCTGTTCGTGGCCTTCGCCCTGCTCGCCGCCTACACGTACTCCTCGGGCCTGCGCGCCCCGGCGCTGATCGCTTTCGTGAAGGACATCCTGATCTACCTCGTGATCATCGTCGCGATCGTCTACCTGCCCGGCCAGGTGGGCGGCTGGGACAACATCTTCAGCTCCGCGCAGGAGAAGATGGCGACCACCAACGAGGCGACCGGGGCACCCACGGGCGCGTTCGTCCCCGGCTCGGAGCAGTTCTGGGCCTATGCGACGCTCGGACTCGGCTCGGCGCTGGCGCTGTTCATGTATCCGCACTCGATCACCGCGACGCTGTCGTCCGGGAGCCGCAACACGATCCGTCGCAACGCGGCGATCCTGCCGGCCTACTCCTTCGTGCTCGGCCTGCTGGCCCTGCTCGGCTGGGTCGCGATCGCGGCCGGGACCCAGCCGATCGGCGGCGACGGCGAGCCGAACCCGCAGCTGGTGATCCCGCAGCTGTTCGAGGACATGTTCCCCAGCTGGTTCGCGGGCGTCGCCTTCGCGGCAATCGCCATCGGAGCCCTCGTGCCCGCGGCGATCATGTCGATCGCGGCGGCCAACACCTTCACCCGCAACATCTACAAGGAGTGGCTCAACAAGGACGCGACCCCGGCCCAGGAGGCCAAGGTCTCCAAGCTGGCGTCACTGGCGGTGAAGGCGTTCGCGCTGGTCTTCGTGCTGACCCTCGACAAGCAGAACGCGATCAACTTCCAGCTGCTCGGAGGGATCTGGATCCTGCAGACGTTCCCGGCGATCGTGTTCAGCCTCTACACCCGGTGGTTCCACCGGTGGGCGCTGCTGGCCGGCTGGGCGGTCGGCATGGTCTACGGCACGGTGGAGGCCTACAAGGTGGCCAGCCCCACCAGCGAGCACTTCGGCGGTTCGCTGAGGGAGATCCCGGTCATCGGCGACCTCGGTTACATCGCGTTGTCAGCGTTCGCCATCAACCTGCTGGTGTCCGTCGTGCTGACGCTCGTGTTCAACGCGATGAAGGTCGCCAACGGTCGGGACTTCACCCGGCCGGGGGACTACTACGCCGACGCCGACGACCCACGGGTCCAGGCCGACCTGGAGAACCCCGACCTGCTGACCAAGGGCGAGCCGGATCCGATTCCCTAGACGAGGCCGGTCGCGTCGAAGAGCCAGGAGGTGTCGGCCTCGCCGAGCCGCTCGAGCCAGTCGGGCGGCGCGGCGTTGACGACGGTGCCGAAGTCCCAGTAGTCCTTCCACAGCGCCACCCGGCCGCCGCGCACACGGTGCACGGTGGCGAAGGGGAGCACGACCACCTCGCCGCTGGCGAAGGTCCACGTCTCCGCGTGCTCGTACATCACGACGTCGCCGTCGGCGACCAGCAACCCGTCCTGGTTCTCGTACGCCGCAAGGTCGGCCAGTCCCACCTGCAGCCGCTTCACGATGTCGACCGGTCCGCGGGCGGCCAGGGCCGGGCCGACGGGCATGTCGACGTAGATGCAGTCGTCGGCGAGGAAGTCGGGCAGCAGGTCCCAGTCGCGGGCCGAAAGGGTGGACCACAGGCCGCGCACGGCCTCCTCGGGGGTTCGTGTCAGCGTCATGTCTGGATGCAAACGGAGAACCGGACTCGCGTCAATGCATCTATGAGAACGGCGGTGGGATACCTCGGCGTCAGGCTGGCGTGATCGTCACGACAGCATCGCCCGCCGCGACGGCATACGTGGTCCCCTGGATGCGGAGCGTGAAGGTCTCCTCGGGCTCGTCTTCTGCGTCGGCGAGCACGGTCACCGGCACGTGCACGGTCCGTGTGCCCGCCGGAATGGTGAGACGTCGCGACATCGGGACGAAGTCGGACGTGTCGGCCGTGCCGGTGAAGGTCGCGACTGATAGCCGGACGTTCTTGCCGCTCACCCGCGCCAGCCTGATGGTGACCGGGACCGAGATGGAGCCAGCCGCGGGCTCCGCGACGCTGCGCGACACCGCCGAGACCCGCGGCGCCGGGTCGCGATCGGTGACCACGATGGTTTGTCGGGTGGTGCCGAGCCGGACCCCCCGGGAGCGGAGGAGATGCACCTCGAACCGCTCCTTGGGCTCGTCGAGCCGGTCGCCCAGGACGGCGATCCGCGCCGTGGCCGTGAGACGGCCGGCGGGGATCCGGAGCGTCGCGGCAGGACGCGTGAAGTCGGCGCCCGCCTGCGCCGAACCGTTCCTGGCGACCAGCCGCACCGTGACAGCCCGTCCTGCCGGCTTGCTCAGGCGGACGGTGACCGCTGCCCGCTCGCCCTCGGCCACGGTGCGCCCCGCCCGCCGGACGATCAGGTCCGCACGGGGTGTGGGGAAGCCCGGCCGGCCGCGCTCGTCGAGGGCCACGAAGCAGTAGCCCCGCCTGCGCGCGCCGCTGATGATCCGCGGGACGGCGGACACCGAGGCCGGGGAGTTGCCCACGCCATCGTGCTGCAGCACGACGTTGGACTGCTGCGGACGCAGGCCGGACAGGGCCCTGGCCGCGATGGTGTCGGCCGACACGCTCTCCCAGTCGCGCGGGTCGACGTCCCACATCACCGGCCGCAGTCCGGTGCTCCGGATGGCGCGGAGCACGCGGGCGTTGACGGCGCCGTACGGCGGGCGCATCAGGTTGGTCGGTCGCGCGCCGGCGCGGCGCAGCGCGGCGCCGGTGGCGAACAGGGTCTGCCGGATGGCCGCGGAGGACTGGCCGCGCATGTCGGCGTGGGCATAGCTGTGGTTGGCCACGAGGAAGCCGGACCGACTGACCAGACGGGCCACTCGTGGTGCTGCCGAGACCCGCTGGCCGACCATGAAGAACGTCGCCGGCACGCCGGCTCGCTTCAGGATCCGCACCAGGCGCGGGGTCTGCGTCGGCGATGGCCCGTCGTCGAAGGTCAGCGACACCGTGCCCGAGCGGCAGGGCCCGGCCTGCGCCGTGGCAACCGCTCCGGGTGCCCACGGGACGACCACTGCCGTGAGCCCGGCGGCCAGCAGAAGGGCCGCACCCGCACCGACCATGCGTCGCACGACTGCCCTCATGCGGACCAGGGTGCGCGCCGGGCGCCGGCGGCGCAGCGGAACGCCGAAGCCGTACCCCATTTGCGGCAAGCTGCCGCACGCATCTACGCAGACCGCAGCACGAGGCCGCCGTCGCGGCCGAGGACGACGCGAGACCCGAAGCGGCGGCTGATCCGGTGCAGCACGGCACGCAGCCACTCCGCATCGGAGGACGTGGCGAGCTGCAGGCGCATTCGTCGGGCCTGCAGGGGCACCATCCGCAGCTCTCGGAGGTCGCGCGTGACGGGGTCGAGCAGGGGGAGGTAGAGCATCCGCAGGTCGTCGCGGTACTGCTCGTATCCGGCGATCCCCTCATAGTCGTTGATCAGGTCGCCGCAGCCGTACAGCACGAGCTTTCCCCGGTAGACCTCGATGGGGCGGGGATGGTGCGATGAGTGACCATGGACGACGTCCACGCCGCTCTCGACGAGCCGGTGCGCGAAGCGGACGTGTGCGTGCGGGACGGCGTACCCCCAGTTCGAGCCCCAATGAACGGACACGACCACGGTGTCGCCGGGCTGCCTCATGCTTCGAACCCGGTTGCCGAGGTCGGCCGCACTGGCCGACGACAGATCGGGGAGGAAGGCGACACCGGGTCGGTCCGGGCCTGCCGCCCAGCTCGACGGAACGCCACTGGAGGCCATCGCCACCGACCAGAGCAGCAGCCGGTGCCCGCCGGACTCCACGACGACCGGACGCCATGCCTGCTCCTCGGTGCGCCCTGCTCCCACGGGACGGAGGCCGGCCGGGATCAGCGCGTCGAGCGTGTCCTCGAGCCCACGGACGCCGAAGTCGAGCACGTGGTTGTTCGCCAGCACACAGGCGTCGATCCGCGCCGCGGTCAGGCAGGCGATGTTGTCCGGGTGCATCCGGTAGTGGACCGCCTTGCCGGCCTGGTGGTCGTCGCTTCGGGTCACGCTCGTCTCGAGGTTGATCACGCGGACATCCGGTGCCTGCTCGTCGAGGATGCGCAGTGCGTCGCCCCATGGCCACGTGACGTCGACCGGCCGGGGGATCGGACCGGACATCCGTTCTGCCAGCTCGACGTAGGCCTGGGCGCTCCCCACGTAGCCCTCCCACAGCTGTGGGTCGCCCGGCCACGGGAGGATCTGGTCCACGCCGCGCCCCGTCATCACGTCGCCGGTCAGGCAGAGCACGAAGTCCTCACGCACCACCATCCGACTGTAGGCACACGGCTCAGGGCCGTCGGTGGACGTGGACGATCAGCGGTTGTCGCGCCGCAACGGGTGGTCTCGGGGGACCTCGACCAGGACGATGGGCACTCCGTCCGGGTCCTCGATCCACATCTCCCACAGCCCCCAGGGCTCCTGCCGGGGCCCCCGGACCACGGGCACCTCGGCCGCCAGCAGCCTCTCGTGCTCGGCCGCGAGGTCCCGGATCTGGAGCCAGATGCCGATGCCGTGCCCGGGTCCCTCGTCCGACTGCCCGCTGACCTCGAGGAGGCCGGTGCCCACGAAGAACACGAGCCCGGGGCTCTCGGGACTGCCGAACTCCCGATAGACCGCCAGGCCCAACGTGTCCCGGTAGAACCGGCGGCTACGTTCCGGGTCGGTCGGGTGGAGCAGGATCCGGCTGCTCAGGATCTCCATGACCTCATCCTGCCTCGCACCGTCGTGCGCCGGGGCGCGTCAGGATGGTCGCATGTGGCCCGAGGACGACGAGGCTCTGGCCGCCTTCCAGCACGAGCTGGCAGACGCGGCGCCGGAGCAGTGGACGCCGGGCGGCCGCCAGCTGCGGGTCGGCGGCTGCTGGGTGTGCTTCCCCCTGGGGCTGACCGGCCGTGGCCAGGCCGGGGATCCGGCGTGGGCTGCGTCGGTTGCCATGGCTGACGGCGGCCTCGTCGACGAGTCTGTCGTCACCGGCCAGGCGGGTGCACCGTACGTCCCAGGTCTGCTGGCCATGAGGATCGGCCGACTGATGGAGCAGGCGACGCGCGGCCTGGCGACGCGGCCGGACGTGCTGCTGCTCGACGCCACCGGTCGTGACCACCCGCGTCGGGCCGGCCTGGCCCTGCACCTGGGCGCGGCGCTCGGTCTGCCGACGATCGGGATCACGCACCGACCGCTGCTGGCCGAGGGCGAATGGCCGCCCGACCGCCGGGGCGCCACGAGTCCGCTTCGGATCGGCGACACGGTCGTCGGCTGCTGGATGCGCACGCAACCGGGGGTCCGCCCGGTGGCCGTGCACCCGGGCTGGGCGGTCGACCTGGCCACCGCGGTCGAGGTGGTCGCCGGCACGTCGGTACGACGAACGCCCGAACCCCTGCGCGGTGCCCGCCAGCTCGCTCGTCGCGCGCGGGCTGGGAGGATCGTCCCGTGACCACCCGGCGCGACATCGTGATCCTCGGCTCGACAGGGTCGATCGGCACCCAGGCCCTCGACCTGGTGCGGGCCAACCCCGACCGGTTCCGTGTGGTCGGGCTGACGGCGGGCGGCACCAACCCCGAGCTGTTCGAGCGCCAGGTCGCGGAGTTCGCTCCGGCGTACTCGGGTCTCGGGGAGGAGGCCTCCACGGAGGCCGCCGTCCGGCCGTGCGACGTGGTGCTCAACGGCATCACGGGTGCCGTGGGCCTGCGGCCTACGCTGGCCGCGCTGGAGGCGGGCACCACGCTGGCGCTCGCCAACAAGGAGTCGCTGATCATGGGCGGTCCGCTGGTGCTCGACCGCGCCAAGCCGGGCCAGATCGTGCCGGTCGACTCCGAGCACAGCGCCCTCGCCCAGTGCCTCCGCGGCGGCTCTCCCGACGAAGTACGCCGCCTCGTGCTCACCGCCAGCGGCGGCCCGTTCCGGGGCCGGACCCGGGCCGGGCTGGCCGGGGTCACGGTCGCGGAGGCGCTGGCCCACCCGACCTGGGACATGGGGCCGGTGATCACCATCAACTCCGCGACCCTGGTCAACAAGGGCCTGGAGGTGATCGAGGCCCACCTGCTCTTCGGCATCCCGTTCGACCGGATCACGGTCGTGGTGCACCCGACCAGCGTCGTGCACTCGATGGTGGAGTTCGTCGACGGCTCCACCCTGGTGCAGGCGAGCCCGCCCACGATGCTGATCCCGATCGCGCTCGGCCTCGCCTGGCCGGAGCGGGTGCCCGACGCCGCCCCGGCGGTCGACTGGTCGCGGCCCGAGACCTGGGAGTTCCTCCCGCTCGACGACGAGGCGTTCCCCGCCGTCGCGCTCGCGCGGACCGCCGGGGAGCGCGGCGGGACCGCCCCGGCCGTCTACAACGCCGCCAACGAGGTGTGCGTCGAAGCTTTCCGCGCCGGGCGCCTCGCCTTCATCGACATCGTGCCCACGATCGCCGCCGTGGTTGCGCGTCACGACGTACCCTCTGAGGTGACGCTCACCGTCGACGACGTGCTCGCCGCCGACGGCTGGGCGCGTGACGCAGCCGCAGAACTGATCCGGAGCCCCTAGTGACACCCCTCTACTACGCCCTCGGCGTGGTGATCTTCGTCGTCGCCATCCTGGCCTCCATCGGCCTGCACGAGCTCGGTCACCTGGTCCCGGCGAAGAAGTTCGGCGGGAAGGTCACGCAGTACTTCATCGGCTTCGGCCCCACTGTGTGGAGCAAGCAGGTCGGCGAGACCGAGTACGGCGTGAAGGCGGTGCCGCTCGGCGGTTACGTCAAGATCGTCGGGATGCTCCCGCCCGGTGCGACGGAGGTCGCCGACGAGGTGTCCTACGACGCCGAGGGCAACCAGGTGACCAGGATCCGCAAGTCCAACACCGGCATGTTCACCCAGCTCATCTCGGACGCGCGCGCGGCCGAGTGGGAGCTGGTCGGGCCCGACGACAGCGACCGGCTCTTCTACAAGATGCCATGGTGGAAGAAGGTCATCGTGATGGCCGGCGGGCCGTCGGTGAACATCCTGATCGCGTTCCTCATCTTCCTCGGCGTCTACGCCACCTACGGCAACCGCACGATCGAGGTCGAGGACGGTCCGCCCGTCATCGACACCGTCTCGGAGTGCGTCGTCCCCTACGAGGACGGCGAGCGCGCCTGCACCGAGAGCGACCCGGTGAGCCCGGCGTACGAGGCCGGCCTGCGTCCCGGCGACCAGGTGATCAGCTTCAACGGCACCCCGATCACCGACTGGGACCAGCTCCGCAAGCTGATCCGCGGCAACGAGAGTGGCGACGCGGTCATCGTCTACGAGCGCGACGGCCGGCGGCTGACGGGGTCCACCAACACGACCGTGGAGGCGCGCCCGACCTCAGAGGACGACGCGACCCTGCGCGAGGTCGGCTTCCTCGGGGTCACGCCGACCACTCACGTGATCATCACTACCGGCGGACCGATCTACACGCTCGAGCAGATGGGTCACATGACCGTCGAGACGGTCCATGCACTCGGCACGCTGCCGGTCAAGGTGTGGGACGTCGGCCAGGCGATCGTGGGCCTCGAGGAGCGCGACCCCGAGGGACCGGTCAGCATCGTGGGTGGCGGACGCCTGGCCGGTGAGACGGTCTCCCACGACACGTTCCCGCTGGCCGAGAAGTCGGTCTTCCTGCTGATGCTGATCGCGGGCTTCAACTTCTTCATCGGCATGTTCAACTTCGTGCCGCTGCTGCCCCTCGACGGCGGCCACATCGCCAGCGCGCTGTGGGAGGCGGTGCGGCGCGGGTTCGCCCGGCTGCGCGGCCGCCCCGACCCCGGCTATGTCGACGCCGCCAAGCTGCTCCCGGTCGCGTACGTCGTCGCCTCCTGCCTGCTGGTCATGGGCGTCGTGCTGATCGTCGGCGACCTCGTCGTACCCCTGCACCTGACGTCGTGATCCGGCACCCCCGTAATCTGGCCACATGACCGCGATCAGCCTGGGCATGCCGGAGGCCCCGCCGCCGGTGCTCGCTCCCCGACGCAAGACCCGCCAGATCCAGGTGGGCAAGGTCGGGGTCGGCAGCGATCACCCGGTCTCGGTGCAGTCGATGACGACGACCCTCACCTCCGACGTCAACGCCACGCTCCAGCAGATCGCCGAGCTGACCGCCACCGGTTGCGACATCGTTCGGGTCGCGTGCCCGAGCCAGGATGACGCGGAGGCGCTGGCAGAGATCGCCCAGCACTCCCAGATCCCGGTGATCGCCGACATCCACTTCCAGCCGAAGTACGTCTTCGCCGCGATCGACGCCGGCTGTGCGGCGGTCCGGGTCAACCCCGGCAACATCCGCAAGTTCGACGACCAGGTCAAGGAGATTGCCAAGGCCGCCAAGGACCGGGGCACCTCGATCCGGATCGGCGTCAACGCGGGCTCGCTCGACAAGCGGCTGCTCGAGAAGTACGGCAAGGCCACGCCGGAGGCGCTCGTCGAGAGCGCGGTGTGGGAGGCCGGCCTCTTCGAGGAGCACGACTTCCACGACTTCAAGATCTCTGTCAAGCACAACGACCCCGTGGTCATGGTCCGCGCCTACGAGCTGCTCGCCGAGGCCGGCGACTGGCCGCTGCACCTCGGCGTGACCGAGGCGGG
>JALZCZ010000178.1 GCA_030862825.1 Actinomycetota bacterium
CCAGTCCCGGGTCGCCGGTCTCGTCGAGCAGCGCCGAGGGGTGGTAGGTCGAGCGCGGCAGCGCCGACTCGATCAGCCGGGCCATCACCCGCGCGGTGGCCAACCCGATCGGGTGGGTGCGGTCCCAAGTGGTCGACAGGTCGATCACGCCGAGCTTGTGCCCGGTCACCGGGTCGAGCACGGGCGCCGCCCAGCACACCCAGTTGTGCACGATCGGCGCGTAGTGCTCGGCCGAGAACACCATGGACGGCTCGGCCAGGCGGTTGGCCAGGTCGAGCGCGTTGGTGCCGACCGACTCGTCGTCCCAGCGGCCGCCGGCCACGAAGTTGACGGTCTCCGCCTTGCGCCGCATCACGCGGCCGCCGTACGTCCACAGGATCCGGGTCTCGGCGTCGGTCACCGCGAGCACCAGGTCACCGTCCTCGGCGGTACGCCGGAGCTCGGACTCGACGTTCTCGACCGCGGTCTGGAGCGGGGAGTCGCGCCAGATCGACGCGATCTCGCCCTCGTCGGCCAGCGGCGCCTCGGCCACGTCGGGGGAGATCGCCGCCTCCGAGCGGGTCCAGCTGCTGAGGATCTCCGGCCGGACCACGGCCTCGGCCCGGTCACCCTGCTCGACGAACGAGGTCCAGGCGCGCATCGCCTCCAGCTTGCGCGTGTGCAGCTCACTCCGCCCCATACCCGGCTCCTCGTCGTGGTCTGGTCAACGTAGCACCGCGATCGGGCGGCGATCGCCCTCAGCCGAGCCGCCTCCGGAGGAACTGGACGGTCCGCTCGATGGAGTCCTGCCACCTCGGGACGAAGGAGTGGTGCTCGCCGTCGTAGACCGCGAGGGTGCTGTCGGCACCGGCGCGCTCGAGCAGGCGCTGGGTGGCGCGGGCCCAGGGGAAGGGGCAGGTCTCGTCGGCGGTGCCGTGGTGGATCAGGAGCGGGTCGCTGACTCGGTCGAAGTAGGTGCGGGAGGAGAGGCCCCGGTAGAAGCGGGGGTTGTCCTCCGGGGTGCCGAACCTGGCGTAGAACAGCCGCAGCTCCTCGGGGCGGTTGGGCTCGGTGAAGTGCGCGAGGTTCTCGGGGAAGCTCGAGCTCACCGAGGCATAGATGACCGCCGCCTCGACCAGGTCGGGGTAGGCGACCAGGGCGTTGAGGGTGATCCCGCCGCCCATCGACCGGCCGAGCATCGCCATCCGGTCGGGGTCGACGTACGGCTCCCGTTCGAGCGCGAGCACGGCGTTGATCGCGTCGCGGGTGTAGCCGAGCCGCGTCTCGCGGTCGAACGGGCCGACCGGCGGGTCGGAGGTCCAGTGGCCGCGGTAGTCGGTGTGCAGCACCGCGAAGCCCTGCCGGGCCAACCAGTCCTGCTCGCGGGCCATGCCCTGCCCGGTGTCGTAGATCCCGGGCTCGATGTAGCCGTGGTTGAGCACGATGCCCGGGAACGGCCCCCGCCCGTGCGGTCGCAGGAGCACGCCGGAGATGGTGAGGTCGCCGCTCCGGTAGGTCACCCGCGAGCGCGTGTAGGCGTCGGTCTCACCTTCCACCCCGATCTGGCGGATCCGGCTCGGCCGCCACTCCTCGCGCATCAGCGCCGGGAGCGAGAGCCGATGGGTGACCCTCGGGAGGGCCTCCTCGGGGTCGGCCGGCGGCGTGCTCCCCTGGGTCGGGGGTGGCCTCGTGGGATCGGAGGGTTCTGTCGAGAACGCCGTCGAGGAGGGCGCGGCCTCCGGCTCCTCCTTCTCGGCGCTGCACGCGACCAGCGGCAGCAGGAGCGACAGGGCGACCCAGCCCGGGAGCCGCGTCACGGCAGGGCATCGGTGTCGCGATGGATCCGGCCCGAGGTCGAGGCGAGCCGTTCGCCGCTGCCGCCCCACCGGCCGGCGATGATCTCGGCCGCGATGCTGACCGCGGTCTCCTCCGGGGTCCGGGCCCCGAGGTCGAGGCCGATCGGGCTGGACAGTCGGTCGAGCTCCTCGTCGGTGAGCCCGGCCTCGCGGAGCCGGTCGAGCCGGTCCTCGTGCGTACGCCGCGAACCCATCGCCCCGACGTACGCGACCTCGGGCAGGCGCAGCGCCACCTCGAGCAGGGGTACGTCGAACTTCGGGTCGTGGGTGAGCACGGTGATCACCGTGCGGCGGTCGATCCTGCCGGCCTCCTGCTCGGCGGCGAGGTAGCGGTGCGGCCAGTCCACGACCACCTCGTCGGCCTCCGGGAAGCGGCTGGCGGTGGCGAAGACGGGTCGCGCGTCGCAGACGGTGACCTCGTAGCCGAGGAAGCCGCCGACCCGTGCCACCGCGGCCGCGAAGTCGATCGCCCCGAAGACCAGCATCCGGGGCTTGGGCGCGAACGCCCACACGAACACCCGCATGCCCTCGCCCCTGCGCTCGCCGTCGGGACCGTAGGTCAGCGTCGCGTTGTGCCCGGCCGCCAGCAGGCCCAGGGCGTCGTCATGCACCGCGTCGTCCGCCCGCTCCGAACCCAAGGTGCCCGATAGTCCCGGACGAGATCGCGGTCGATCACCGCTTGCCGCAGCGATTTCGTCAGGGACTACCCCGGAGGGGCGGACGATCAGGCGCCGGCCGAGCCGGGTGGGGTCGGGGTGCTCGATGACCGTGGCCAGGGCGACCGGGCGCCCGGCCTCGATGTCGGCGGCGAGGTCGCCGAGCTCGGGGAAGGTGTCGCGGGAGATCTTCTCGACGTACACGTCGAGGATGCCGCCGCAGGTCAGGCCGACCGCGAACGCGTCGTCGTCGGAGACGCCGTAGCGCTCGAGCACCGGGGTGCCCGACTCGACCACCGACTGGGCCAGCTCGTAGACGGCGCCCTCCACGCAGCCGCCGGACACCGAGCCCACCGCAGTCTCGTCCGGGCCGACCAGCATCGAGGCTCCCGGCGGGCGCGGTGCCGACCGGAACGTCGCCACGACGGTGCCGACGCCGACGGTCTCGCCGGCCTCCCACCACTTCATCAGCTCGGGCAGCACGTCACGCACGGGCGACCACCTCCACCAGCTCCTCGAACGTCGCCAGCGAGTGGCCGGCCAGGAACTCGTCGCAGTGCGGCAGGGCGGCCAGTACCCCCTGCTGCAGCGGCTCGTAGCCGGACTTGCCGCGGTGCGGGTTGACCCACACGACCCGGTGCGCGACCCGGCCCAGCCTCGTCATCTGCTCGCCCAGCAGGGAGGCGTCGCCCCTCTCCCAGCCGTCGCTGAAGACCACGACCACCGAGCCCCGCGCCAGCCCGCGCCGACCCCAGCGGTCCAGGAAGACCCGCAAGGTCTCTCCGAGGCGGGTGCCTCCCGACCAGTCCGGCACGGTCTCGCCAGCCGCGACCAGGGCGCGCCCGGCGTCGCGGCTGCGCAGGGCGCGGGTCAGGTGGGTGAGGCGGGTGCCGACGGTGAACACCTCGACCGAGCCGCGCGGGCTCGCCACCACCATCCGGTGGGCGAGGCGCAGCAGCGCGTCGGCGTAGCCGCTCATCGAGCCGGACACATCGAGCAGCAGCACCACCCGCCGGGGCTTGGTGCGGCGGCGGCGCCACTCGATCACGGCCGGCTCGCCCATCCGTCGCAGGCTCGCGCGCAGCGTCCGCGAGGCATCGACGTCGCCGCGGTGCCACCGCTGGTGTCGCGACGTACGCCGCCCGGGCGGTCGGGGCCGCAGGGTCGCGAACATCGCGGCGAGCCGATGCTTCTCCGCCGCGCTGAGGGAGGCCAGGTCGCGATGCCGCAGCACCTCGGTGTCACTGGCCATCGCCCGGGCCACGTCGTCGGACTCCTCGGCCATCTCGCCGGCACCACCCTCGCTCAGCGGCAGGCTCGAGTACGTCGCGCTGCTCGGCGACGCCGGCCGGGGCCGCGGAAGACCCTCGCGGGCGTTGAAGTAGGCCTCGAACACTTGGTCGTAGCGGGCCAGGTCGTCGGGCGAGCAGCAGAGGGTGGCCCGGCCGGCGGTGTAGGTGGCGCGCCGGTCGTCGAGGCCGACCACCGCGGCAGCGGCGAGGAAGGTCTGGGCCCGGTCCTGGGTGACCGGCACGCCCGCAGCCCGCAGCGCCCGGGCGAAGCCCAGCAGCACGGTGTCGGCGTTCAGCTTCTCGGAGTTCATGCCCTCAGCATCTGGTCGAGGGCCTGCTGGACGCGGTCGGAGTCCTCGCGGTACTTCACCAGCGCGCCCAGGGTCCGCGCCGACGACTCGAGGTCGAGCTCGGTCGTGCCGAGGTGGTGCAGCGCCCGCGCCCAGTCGAGGGTCTCGGCGACCCCGGGCGGCTTCTCGAGGTCGGCGCGGTCGCGCAGCTGCTGGACGACCGTGACGATCTGCCGGGCCAGCGCCTCCGACACCTCGGGGGCCCGCGTCCGCACGATCGCGACCTCGCGCTCCAGCCCGGGGTGGTCGATCCAGTGGTAGAGGCAGCGCCGCTTGAGCGCGTCGTGCAGCTCCCGGGTGCGGTTGGAGGTGAGCACCACGACCGGTGGGGTGGCGGCCACGATGGTGCCGTACTCCGGGATGGTCACCTGGTACGTCGACAGCACCTCGAGCAGGAACGCCTCGAACTCGTCGTCCGCGCGGTCCACCTCGTCGACGAGCAGCACCGCCGGGCTCTGCTGCAGCGCGGCCAGCACGGGGCGGGCCAGCAGGAAGCGCTCGTCGTAGAGGCTCTTCTCGGCCTCGTTGGCGTCGATCGCCCCGGAGCCCGAGCCCCCTGCGGCCTCGAGCGCCCGAAGGTGCAGGATCTGCCGCGGGAAGTCCCAGTCGTAGAGCGCCTGCGTGGCATCGATGCCCTCGTAGCACTGGAGCCGGATCAGGGGAAGGTCCAGGGCCTGCGCGAGCGCCTCGGCGAGGGCGGTCTTCCCGGTGCCGGGCTCACCCTCCAGCAGGAGCGGGCGCTCCATCCGCAGCGCCAGGAAGGTGACCGTCGCCAGGTCGTCGTCGCACAGGTAGCCGGTCGTGCCGAGCCGGGTCGCCACCTCGGTCCAGTCGGCCAGCGCCGGTGTCGACTCCATGCCGTTCAGGCTACTCAGCGGGGTGTTGGCGGGAGGTTGGCCGACCGGTGTCCCGGTCCTGGCCGGTCGCCAGGTCACCGCACTCGACGAGCGCGACGTCGTGGGCGGCGAGGTAGGGCCTGGCCCCCTGGTCGCCGGTCGCCGACGCCACGACACCGGCCCAGTGGTCGCGGCCGATCACTACCGGGTGGCCGGGCCGGCCGCCGTACGCCGCGCGGCTGAGGGTGGTCCGGCCCGCGCCCCCGGCAACGACCCGGCTCACCACCTCGGCGGTGACGTCGGGCAGGTCGACCAGGCTGAGCACGACCGCGTCCGCGTCGCCCATGGCGCCCAGTCCCGCGCGCAACGAGGCGGACATGCCGTCAGCCCAGTCGTCGGCCACGACCACGTCCACGCTGTCCGGCACCAGGGCTCGCGCCTCGTCGGCCCGCGCGCCCAGCACCACGGTCACCACGTCGCAGCCGCCGTCGGCCAGCGCGGCCACCGACCGCCGCAGCCACGAGGTGCCGTCGGGGTCGCGCACCAGCGCCTTCGGCATGCCCATCCGGGAGCCTGCCCCTGCGGCGAGGAGCAGCCCCGTGATGGTCACCTGCTCACCGGGCGAAGGCCTCGACGTAGAGCTGTTCCAGGTCGGGCGACCATGGCCCGCTGTACCCGCACACGGAGACCTGGCCGGCGGCCGCCGAGACGAGGTAGCGCTGACCGACTTCGAACTTCACCGACAGGATCAGCTCCTGCAGCACCTCGGGGGGCGCAGCGACCCGCACCAGGTCGGTGGGCTCGCCGGCGTAGAACATGGTGGGCGTCAGGGTGACCACGCCGTCGGTGATCCCGCCGACCACGCCGTCGAAGGCGAGCGGCTGCCGGGCGAGGATCTCGGCGGACGGGACGGCACACCTGCCGACGCCCACACCCGCCGGCGCGCTCAGCGTGGTCACCGTCGGCGCCTCGCCGGCGCCCTCTCCCGGGTCGGTGACAGGTACGTCGTCGGTGCCACGGTCGATGAGGAAGAACGCACCGACCCCGGCGATGAGCAGGACCGCGGCAGCGGCGACCAACCAGGTGAACGGGCTGCGCTCGTGCACACCCGTCTCGCGGGTCTCCGGAAGGTCGGTCTCGAGATGGTCGCTCACGATGTCCTCCACCAGTCGGGCCACCCCGGTCGGGTCGGCGGGCCGCAGGGAGGCGGCAGGGTCGAGCGCGCGCAGCTGCTTGCGCAGGTCCTGGTCGTCATCGACTCCGTCATCTGTCATCACTGCCTCCCCTCTCTCGACTCCTCATGTCCGGCAGGGACGTCCTTCTTACCGAGCCGGTCATCGAGCTGGGCCCGCAGCTTCTCCTTGGCCCGGTGCAGGCGCACGCTCGCCGCGTTGGCTGTGATCTCCAGGACCTCCGCGATCTCGGAGGGGGACAGCTGCTCCCACGCCCACAGGCGGAGCAGCTCGGCGTCGGTGCCCGGCAGGGCGGCGAGGGCCTCGGCGAGGTCCGGGACGTCGGTGACCGCCCACCGCGCCGCGTCGTCGCCCTCGACGTGGAGGATCTCGGGTCGGCGCCCGCCCGTGGACACCTCGACCGAGCCGAGCGCCCGCGCCAGCCCCTCGCC
>JALZCZ010000404.1 GCA_030862825.1 Actinomycetota bacterium
GGTCGACGCCCGCCAGGGCCTCACCGAGCAGTCGCGCCGACACGCGGTGATCTTGTCGCTGCTGCGGGTGCCGCACCTGGTACTCGCGGTCAACAAGATGGACCTCGTCGACTACTCCGAGGAGATCTACGCCAAGATCCACGCGGAGTTCACGCAGTTCGCGACCAAGCTCAACATCCCGGACCTGTCGGTCTTCCCGATCTCCGCGCTCAACGGCGACAACGTGGTCAACCGCTCCGAGCACATGAGCTGGTACTCCGGTCCCACCCTCATGCACCACCTCGAGCACGTGCACGTGGCCTCCGACCGCGACCTGGTCGACGTCCGCTTCCCGGTCCAGTACGTCGTCCGCCCGAAGTCGGACGAGCACCACGACTACCGCGGCTACGGCGGGATGGTGGCCGGCGGCGTGCTCAAGCCGGGTGACGAGGTGGTCGTGCTGCCCAGCGGCATGACCTCGACGATCGCCGGCATCGACCTGTTCGACAAGGAGATCTCCGAGGCGTTCCCGCCGATGTCGGTGACCGTGCGCCTCGAGGACGACGTCGACGTCTCCCGCGGCGACATGATCGCCCGCGTCAAGAACGCGCCACAGCCCAGCCAGGACATCGACGCGATGATCTGCTGGATGACCAACGCCCCGCTCAAGCCGCGGCAGAAGCTGGCCATCAAGCACACGACGCGCACCGCGCGGGCGCTGGTCAAGGACATCCAGTACCGCCTCGACGTCAACACCCTGCACCGCGACCAGGACACCAAGGAACTCGGCCTCAACGAGATCGGCCGGATCCAGCTGCGCACCACCGTGCCGCTGCTGTGCGACCCCTACTCCAAGAACCGGACCACCGGCTCGTTCATCCTGATCGACGAGGCGACCGGCATCACCGTCGGGGCCGGGATGATCAACAGCGCCAGCTGAGGTTCCGTGCGACGGGAAGCGGTGTGGGCCGGCCGAGCTCTGCGACGCTTTCCACCATCTGCGCGCCTCTGACGGCATACCGGGTGGCGACGCTCCGACGCGCGGCCGGTCAGCACGAGCTTCGGCTCTGCATGGAGTAGGCCGGTCCGGGCACCACGGCCATCGACGTAGGCGCAAGCGTGGACAACTACGCGTTGGCGATGAAGAAGTCCGTTGGAAGCCGAGGCCGAGTCATCGCGCTGGAGCCCAATCCGACCGTCTTCCAGAGCTGAAGCACAGCACGTGGGCAAGTCATGTCGAGCCGATCTGCGCAGCGGCATCGGATCAGGCGGGTAGCTCAACTCTCTTCGTTCCACTGAACCGTTCGGGCTCAGAAGTCGCTCCGTTGGGCTCGATGGTGCACGCCAGAAATGGACACGCTCGCGTTCCCATCACGACAGTCCGTGTCGACGACCTGGCGTCCGGACAGGACGTCTCTCTTGTCAAGATCGACGTCGAGGGCATGAACGGGCGGTCATCGCTGGAGCGCGCCGAACGATCGTCAAGAACCTGTCTGCACTGGTGGTCGAGATCGAGCAGCGCCACCTGGAGTCTGGGACCGTCGCCGATGTTGCGGGTGACCTGCTGGCCATCGGTTACGAGTGTGCCGCGATCGAGGGGGAGCGCCTGCTTCCCTGGGCTGAGTTCAACGTGGAGTCGCATCAGCTGCGCTATCGCGACGATGATCAGCGGTTGACACCTGGGAATGCCGCCTCGTACGTCAACAACTTCCTCTTTCGCCACCCTGACTCACCGCACCGCGACGCCGTCCCCGGTGGGACCCTGAAGAGGCACGGATCGAGGTCGCCCGCCTGTACCAGGTCGCCCGAACTTCACACGCCGAGCAGCAGCCGGGCCTCCGCGGTGGTCATCGGCCGGCGCTGGGCCAGAGCGCCCATCTCGACGGCCCGCTCCACGAGCTGCCGGTTGCTCTCCACGGGGACTCCGCGGCGGATCGTCAGCACGTCCTCCATGCCCACCCGCAGGTGTCCGCCCTTGGCGAGCGAGGTGAGGCCGACCGCGAGGGTGGTGCGACCGATGCCGGTGGCCGACCACGACGTCACCTCGGGCGGCAGCGCCGCCACGCCGGCCACCAGCGCCTCCGTCGTACCCGGCATCCCGCCCGGCACGCCCATCACGAAGTCGCAGTGCACCTTGCCGCCGTGGGGCAGCCCGAAGCGGTCCAGCAGCCGCCGCAGCGCGGCCACCTGACCCAGGTCGAACAGCTCGAACTCCGGCACCACCCGGCGCTCCTGGCTCAGCTGGTAGAGCTCGCACACGAACGGCCAGGGGTTCGAGAAGACGTCGTCGCCGAAGTTGGTGGTGCCCATGGTCAGGCTGCAGGAGTCCGGAGCCGCGTCGAGCACCTTCAGCCGTTGCTCGAGCGGGTCGTGCACGGAGCCACCGGTGGAGAGCTGGACCACCAGGTCGGTGCTCTCCCGCAGAGCGGTCACGGTGTCGCTGAGCCGGCCGAGGTCGAGGGAGGGACGGTGGTCGTCGTCCCGGATGTGGACGTGGATCATCGCGGCGCCCGCGGCCTCGCACTCGCGAGCGGTGGCCACCAGCTCCTCAAGGGTGGTGGGCAGCTGCGGGCAGTCGGCCTTGCTCGTCTCGGCGCCGGTCGGGGCGACGGTGACCAGCAGGGCCTCGGGAGGTACGTCGGGCATGGAAGGCATGGTGTCAGACCCCTGACAGAATCCACCCGTGCGGGCGGTGGTGCAGCGGGTCGAGCGGGCGTCGGTGATCGTGGCCGGTGAGGTGGTGGGGTCCATCGACGCCGGGCTCCTCGTCTACCTCGGCATCACCCCCTCCGACGGCCCTGACGACATCGCGTGGATGGCCCGCAAGGTCTGGGGTCTGCGCGTCCTGCGCGAGGAGCGGTCGGCCTCCGACGTGGGCGCCCCGGTGCTCGTGGTCAGCCAGTTCACGCTGTACGGCGACGCCCGCAAGGGCCGGCGCCCCACCTGGGAGGCGGCCGCGCCCGGACCGGTCAGCGAACCGGTGTACGACGCCGTGTGTGCCGAGCTCGAACGGATCGGCGCCCACGTGGAGCGCGGGGTCTTCGGCGCCGACATGCGGGTCGAGTCGGTGAATGATGGCCCGTTCACTCTGATCCTCGAGCATTAGAGGTCGCGTACGGTGGCCGACATGACGGAGCGAACTCGTGATCGTCGGTGGAGGCGGCTTTGCTCGCGAGGCGATGGACGTCGTCGACGCCGTGAACGCGCAGCCTCTCTCGAAGCGAGTGCAGCACTATGAGGTGCTGGGTTTCGTCGACGACGGCGAACCGAACATGAAAGTGATGCAGCCCTACGGACTACGCCACCTGGGCGCGATCTCATCTCTGGAGGACTTTCCTCCCGACGTCATCTACACGATCGGCATCGGCTCTCCTCATGCTCGCCGGGCCATCGACCAGCGATTCTCGGATGTTCGCGACAGTCCAGTCCTTGTGCATCCTTCCGCCACCGTCGCCCGCGCTGTCACTGTCGGGCCCGGCACCGTCGTCTGCGCTGGAGCAAGGATCACCAACAACGTCAGGATCGGTCGACACGTCCATGTCAACCTGAACAGCACCATCGGTCACGACGCCGTGCTCCGTGACTACGTGGCCCGTTGAGAAGGACCAAGGCGAGCACGACGGCGTACCCGGCCAGGAGAGGACGCGCCCAGGCACACGGCGCAGCCTCCTCGGTCATGGCATGACGCTAAGGCTCGGGTGCGTGTGGTCGCGGTGGATCAGCGCGCGGTGATCGCGAGGAAGACCATGGAGGCCGCCAGTCCGACGAGCAGCGTGAGCCCGACGCTCTGGACGAAGACCTTGCGCTGCCGAGCCGCGACCGGATCCATCGAGTAGCGTCGTCGCCTAGCCAATGCCCACGTCCTCCGCGTCGACATGCTCCCCGGTCTCCCTCGCCAGAGTCTGCCCTGATCAGGCGACCGCGGCACGCAGTCGACGTAGCAGGGCCGGACTGTCTAGACCGCCCTCGACCCCGAGATCAGCGTCGACCCGTCCCCCTTCCGGTCCCTGCGGTGGCGAGGGACGAGCCGTCTCGAAGGGCTGAGGGGTCGACGCCGCTGTCTTCCGGTGGTCGATCGGCCGCCGCGGAACGGGGCGGCGTATCGAGACTCAGATGCTGACCGTCACCTCGGCGATGCTGCCGATCGAGGCATGCACCTTGTTGTCCACCGGCTCGGCCTGGGGGGCGAGGGTGCGCAGGGTCCAGTCGCCCTCACCGGCGAAGAACCGGAAGTGACCAGACGCCGACGTCGGCACCTCGGCCGTGAACTCGCCACCGCGGTCCAGCAGCCGCACGTAGGCGTTGCCGACCGGTTCACCCGCGCGCATCACCTGGCCCTGGATGATCGCCTCCTTGGCGACGTCGATGCCGTCGAGCGACAGACCGCCCTCGGTCGCGCCGCACATCAGGCTTCACCCGGCTCGTCGCCGAGGGCCACCGGAACGCCGACCAGCGAGCCGTACTCGGTCCAGGAACCGTCGTAGTTCTTGACGTTCTGGTGGCCGAGCAGCTCCTTGAGGACGAACCAGGTGTGCGACGAGCGCTCACCGATCCGGCACAGCGCGATCGTGTCCTTGCCGTCGTCGAGACCGGCCTCTCCGTAGATCTCGCGGAGGTCGTCGTCGGACTTGAAGGTGCCGTCATCGTTGGCCGCCTTGCTCCACGGCACGTTGATCGACGTGGGGACGTGACCGGCGCGCTGCGCCTGCTCCTGCGGGAGGTGGGCGGGGGCGAGCAGCCGGCCGGCGTACTCGTCGGGGCTGCGCACGTCGACGAGGTTCTTGACGCCGATCGCGGCGACGGTCTCGTCACGGAAGGCGCGGATCGAGTGGTCCTGCTCCTGCGCGGTGTACGACGAGGCCTCGCGGGTCGGGGCCTCGTCGGTCAGCTCGCGGGAGTCGAGCTCCCACTTCTTGCGGCCGCCGTCGAGCAGCTTCACGTCCTGGTGACCGTAGAGCTTGAAGTACCAGTAGGCGTACGCCGCGAACCAGTTGTTGTTGCCGCCGTAGAGGACGACGGTGTCGTCGTTGGAGACTCCGCGGCTGGAGAGGAGCGCCTCGAACTGCTCCTTGTTCACGAAGTCGCGACGCACCTGGTCCTGCAGGTCGGTCGTCCAGTCGAGCTTGATCGCGCCCCTGATGTGGCCCTTGTCGTAGGCGGTGGTGTCCTCGTCGACCTCGATCAGGACGACGTTCGGGGTGTCGAGGTTGTCCTCGACCCACTGGGCGGTGACGAGAGAGTTCTCGCGGGTCATGTGATGCCTTTCGGTTGGGTGGTGCTCAGTTCGTAGTGATGGGAGTGCGTCGTGAGGGGCCGGTCGGGGACAACCGGCGGATGATCAGGTACATCTCGCAGCCGAGGCAGAACCGGAAGACCGCGTTGAGCAGTGCCGCAACCAGCGCGAAGCCGGTGGCGACCAGGCCGAGAGCCGCCACGTCGGCCCCGAAGCCGACCAGGCCGACCACGGCGAAGCCGAGACCCACGGCCTGGGCGAACCGCGGGGGCGCCGGGTCCTCCCACTCCGCGGTCGCGGCGAGGCGCGGCCGGACCAGCTTCCGGAACACCCACGCGTGCGGTGTCCGCTGCACGCCGAGCAGAGCGCCGATGCCGAACAACACCGCCTGGGCGGCAAGCAGCGCCGTGGCGAGCGCGCTCGGCGCGGTCACCAGGACTACGGCGAGCACCACGGCGGTCACCGCGGCGGTGAACTGCGGCCCTCGCGGGTCGATCTGCTGGGTCATGACGGCTCCTGGGATGTCCTTGCGGGCTGGCGCGTGACGCGCATGCGTCACCCAGGCTTCGGTCTACTCAGTCAGTAGACAAAGGGGATGACAGCGTCAGGACATTCGACACAGGGACGAGCGCACGCGGCAGTGGTCCACCGCGCGTCGCTTGGTCAGCCAGGTCGAGAGCATGGCCCCACCCTAGGGAGGCGGAACCCTGCGGGCATCTCGGCGTCTCGCATTGTGGACGCGCAGTCCACGATGTGGTCTCAACAGGCGGAGGTCGCCATCGACGACTCGGTACGTGGCAGCACCCCCGGCGTCACCGAGACGACGGTGTCGCCGTCCTGGTTCGGGCCGGAGGTCATCTCCCAGGTCACCACATGGGTCTCCCGCGGTTCGAGCAGGAAGGCGACGGAGACCATCTCGCGACCGTGCAGCCGGTCGATGACCGGCGGGTCCAAGGCCTCGCCGTCGACGTGGACGCTGGTCACCTCGCCGTCGATCGGCATGAAGATGTCGCCCACGACGAACTGCTGGCCGTGCTGGATGAACGGGTCGCGCACCGCGTCGAAGCCGGTCACCGACTCGGGCAGCAGCTCCGGGTCGGGTGGGGTCTTCGACGCGATCTCCAGCCGGCCCAGCAGCTCCTGCTGGCCGTCGTCGGTGCAGGAGACCGAGGCGACGTCGACGGCATACTGCAGGTAGTAGGACATCTTCGATCCGGTGGCGTCGTTCAGGTAGACGCCGATGTGCGGCCGACGGTCGCCCTCCACCGGAAGCTCGCCGGCGATCTCGGTGCCGGTGATCTGCTCTTGGTCGGCCTCGGTGAACGAGTGGATCCGGACCCTCCCCTCGGCCACCCCGCGGTAGAGCGCCTGGATGATCTGCACCGGGTCGCCGGCACCGCTGGCGAAGGTGTCGAAGACCTTCTTCGCCACGGCGTTGAGGAACTCGTCCTGCTTCAGCGGGTCGGGGACGTTGATGTAGACGAGGTTCTCGACCACACGGACGACGTTCGTGGTGTCCAGCTCGACGCCGTCGACCGTCACCGGCCCCGTCGCGGCAAGCAGATAGGAGAGCGTCACCGGGTCGACGGAGAACACGCCGTCGATGTCCTCGTCGAACTCGGCCTGCCACCGGGCCCGCCACAGGTCCGAGGCCCGAGGGAAGTCGGGGGTGAAGTTCGCGTCCAGGAAGTAGGTGCCCAGCTGCCGGCCGTAGACCGAGACCTCGTCGTCGGTCAGCGGGAGCACCGGCCGCGGGTACTCGCCGAGCTGGGCGCCGCTCGCCTGGCGAGCGATCCGCACCCGGCCGTCGCTGGCGTTGACCAGCGAGATGTTGCCCGGCAGACCCCCGGTCGAGCGCACCTCGGCGTTGTTCTGGAAGACGTAGAGGTAGTTGCGGTCGCCGTCGGCCCCCAGGAACGCCGGCATCAGGCGCGACGCCCGCGCCGCGGTCTCCAGCGCGGCCCCCGCGGCGTCGACCTGGGCCCGGAGTCCGTCGAAGGGCTGCGCCACGGCATCGACGAAGTTCCCGGAGTCGTGCTCCGCCAGCTCGTCGGCGGCCCGGCGGAACGCCTCGTGGCTCTGGGTGGCCGGCGCCTCGAGGGCGGCGATGCCGGCGAGCGGGAACTGGCCGGCCTGCGGGGCGTAGGCGCCGGCCGACACCTTCTCGGCCGAGTCGACCAGCGGCCTCACGCCCTCCTCGCCGAGGCCCGACAGCACGTCGGACACCGTCGCGAGGGCGCGCGCGTCGTCGCCGTAGAACGGCACTCGTTCGATGATGCTCCAGGTGATCGAGTCGGTGCTGTCCGCGGCACCGTTGCTGCTCTCCTGGAAGTCCTCCAGAAGTGCATGGGCACGTTCGACGTCACCCTCGCCGATGGCCTCGGCCAGAGCCCGCGCGTCGGTCTGTACGTCGCTCAGGTCGGAGTAGACCTGCTGCGCTACCCAGGCAAACCAAGCGATGGCGAGCACGACCACGCACGCTGCGACTCCTGCAGCGATCAGGAGCCTGCGGCGACGGCGCGCTCCGCGCCGCCGTCGTCGTCGCTCAGGCACGAGGCTCCCTGCTCATCGTCGTCCGCGGATCTAGAGAGACTCATCCACGGGCACGTGATCCTGCGCCAGGACCCCGGTCGGGATCAGTCCTGCCTGGCCCCGGTCGAGGGAAGCTCGCCCGAGCCGTTGCCACCGGCACCGTTGCCACCGGCACCGTTGCCGCCGTTGCCATTGCCGCCGTTGCCGTTGCCGCCGTTGCCGGCCGGCTGCGGGCTCTTCCCACCGGCGACCCGGAAGGTGATGCTGTCCCGGCAGTTGCGGAACTGCGACTTCGGTCCGAAGTTGGTGCGGACGACGATGCGGTACTTGCCGTTGCGGGTCGACTGGAACGGCAGGTTGACCGGCTTGCCGTGGTAGTAGCGCTTGCCGCGGTACTTCCGCACGGTCTTGAACTTGCCGTTGGCCATCTTGCGCTGCTTGACGTAGGTCAGCCGGACCCGCGGCATGTCCGTGGCGTTCTCGATGATGATCATCCGGAAGCGCTCTTTCTTGCCCGCCCGGTAGGGGTTCTTGAGCCGCCGCGCGTCACAGACCGTCTTCAGTGTGCGCGGATAGGGGTCGGCAGCAGCTCCGGCACCCGATGCGCTGGCAGACGCAGTGGCCGTGGACGGGTTCACCAGGGAAAGCCCGAGGGCCACAGCACCGACGACCAAGCCGATCCGAAACTTCATGACCCTTTACTCCTGTCTGCGCACCCCCATGAGTGCGGACTGACACTAGCAACACGCGACCTCGACAGCCGGGCAATCCGAATAACGATCCCGAGTCCGAAACGTTAGTCCCCACTCAGGACCAGAGTTGTGCGCTTTTCGCCCGTTCCGGTGACATACGATCCTCTGGTTCAGACGCCCCCGCCGGCACGACCGATCAAAAGGCTCCAAGTGGACTTCAAGCAGTTCTTCAAGGTGATCCGCAGACGTTGGCTGAGCGTGGTGGCACTCGTCGTCATCGCCATCGCCATCAGCGGTTTCCTTTCCTGGCGTACGACGCCTCAGTACGAGTCGACGGCGCGGGTGTTCATCTCCGTCAACGCACGCGACACCACCGATGCTGCGGCCACCGGGTTCTTCCTCACCGGCCGGGTCACGACCTATGCGGACCTCGCGACCAGCACCGACCTGATGGAAGGCGTGATCGACGATCTCGACCTGCCACAGTCGCCGGAGCAGCTCGCCGACCAGGTCAGCGCCACAGTGGTGCCGGACACGACGCTTATCTCGCTGACCGTCCGCGACCCGGATGCGCGCCAGGCGCAGCGCACCACGTCGTGGCTGGCGGACCGGTACGCCGAGTACCTCACGTCGGTCGAGACACCGGAGGGGGCCGCCGAGGCACAGATCCTGGCATCGGTGACCGACAGTGCCTCTTACAGCCCCAACCCCGTCGTACCCCGCACGGGGCTCTACCTCGCGGTGGCGGGCCTGATCGGGCTCCTGATCGGGGTCGCCACGGCACTGGTCCGCGAGATCCTGGACCGCACGGTCAGCGCACAGGAGCACATCAAGGAGGTCACGGCCGCCCCGGTCCTGGCCAGCGTGGGGTTCGACAAGGAGATCAGCTCCAGCCCGTTGTTGACCAACCTCGGCTCCTTCGCGCCGCGCACCGAGGCCTTCCGACTGCTGCGGACCAACCTGCAGTTCCTCGATCTCGACGACCAGCCGCGCTGCCTGGTGATCAGCAGCGCTGTGCCGGGCGAGGGCAAGACGATGACCTCGACCAACCTGGCCGTCGCGCTCGCCCAGACCGGCCGCCGGACGCTCGTCATCGATGCCGACCTGCGCCGGCCGCGGGTCGCCGGCCTGCTCGGCCTCGACGCTGCCGTCGGCCTCACCACCATCCTGGTCGGCAAGACCGAGGTCCAGGACGCGATCCAGGTGCACGAGCCGAGCGGCCTGCATTTCCTGGCGAGCGGCGCGAAGCCCCCTAACCCGACCGAGATCCTGCAGTCGCGGGTCACCCACGACCTGATCAAGCAGCTGCGCGACGAGTACGACATGGTGATCATCGACGCGCCGCCGCTGCTGCCCGTGGCCGACGCGTCGGTGCTGGCAACCCTGGCCGACGGCACCATCCTGGTCGTCAAGCACGGCAAGACGACCCGCGACCAGCTGGCCGAGGCCATCGCCCGGCTGAACCAGGTCGGCGGTCGCCTGTTCGGTGTCGTGGTCAACATGATCCCGCGACGCGCGACCAACAGCTATTACTACTACTACTACGAGGAGAACGACGCCCAGGGGCGTCGCAAGTCCTGACCTAGCTGAGGTTCATCTGGTGCGCTGCAGCCACAGGGACGACGGCGGGTTCGGGTCCTCGGCCAGCGGCGTGTACGTCGGGAACCGTTCGCGCAGCGACCCCTCATCGTGGTGGCGAATCATCGGCACCGAGAGCAGCACCTCGAACGCCGAGTTGTAGGCCAGGAACGTCTGGACGACCATCGCCTCGTTCCAGTAGACCGGCCACCGCTCGCCGAACAGCCAGGTGTCCGCAGGGAACGGGCCGTTGTACGGGAAGTGCACGTCGTGGATGTGGACCAGGACCCCTGGCGCCACCCGGGGTAGCACCTCGAGGAAGAGGAAGGCCACGTCGCTGTCGATCTTGAGCGCGTGGGAGGAGTCGATGAAGAGGACGTCGCCGGCCTCGAGCGACTCGAAGACGTCCAGCGGCACGTCCTGGACGAACCCCTCGATCAGCTCGAAGTCGGGAAGCGACTTCAGCGCCTCGAACGGGTACGGCTCGATGCAGGTGATCTGCAGGGGCGAGCCCTCGTCGGCGTTGCGCTGGGCAGCGAGGGATGCGTAGTAGGTGGAGAGCCCGGAGCCGACCTCGAGGTAGCGAGCCGGTCTGTGCTCGCGCAGCATGTAGTAGAGCGTCCGCGCGTCGAACTGGGGGTAGCCGGGGCCGAAGCCGCGACGGGTGTTGGCGAGGTAGTCGCCGCCCTCCTTGGTGAACTCCTCCTCCCACTCGTCGGCGAGCGTGCCGAGCCGCTTCTGCATGGTGGGTACGTCGATGTCGAGGCCGGTCAGGCTGCTGGGGCGTTCCCAACGCTGACGGGTCTGCTCTATCTCGCTCAGAACTGGCAGCGTCGAGTAGTAGTCGGCTCGCTTCACGACGTTGTAGCCCAGCGCTCCGAAGATCCGGTGTACGACGCGGACCCTCGCCCGTCGTGCGGAGAAGACCCGTCGGTCCAGCCACTCCACGAGGGAGGCAGGTAGGAAGCGCGCCGCGCGCTGCTTGGCGCTGGGCGGCTGCTTGGCAATGACGTCGGGGCTCACCATGGCGGGGAGCCTACTGACGTCGGGGGTCCTCAACGCCGGTGCCTGCTGGACTCGAGGGCCAGGTGCGGCTGGGTGTCGGCCCACTCCTCGATCTGCTGCGCCAGTGCGATGCCGATCTCCCGGTGCATGACTGGTGAGAAATGGAAGCCGTCCGGCGTCGCGATGTCCTGGTTGCCTTCGGCGTACTTGTCCACGAGCTCCGCGATGGGCACGTAGCGGACGTTGGGCAGGTCGATGCGTCGCACCATGTCGGAGATCGCCTCATTCATCACAGCGATGCGCGCCGCCATCCCCGGGAACCACGTCTGGTAACGATCCGCGGGTGGGAGCAGTTCCAGGAGCAGGACCAGCGGACTGCCGACCCCCTGGACGTGGGTGATGTAGCGCTCGAGGTCAGCAGCGACCCGTCGGGGTCGCCCGCGGCGGATCGTGGGGTCGAGGATGGTGTCCAGCTTGGCCTGTAGCTTGGCCAGGGTCATCCAGACCGGTCGCAACACGTGCGTGCGGTAATACGTCGACAGCCGGCGGGGCTTTGCCTTCAGGCTGTTCGCGTGCCGCTCGAGCCACCGCGGAAGGAACAGGTGCACGGTCTCGAAGTGGCCGTAGACCAGCACGATCACGTCGGGGGAGAAGCCGAGCACCTCCCGCTGCCAGGTGCTGAGGATCGTGCGGGTCTGCTCCGAGGTCATCGTCATCGTCGTCACCTGAGAGGGCCGCCCCTCGGCAGCCAGCTGCGCCTCGACGACCCGAGGGAAGGTGAAGTCGGTCCGTGGACCTCCCATCCAGGACACCCAGTTGACCGTCGACGCCCCCTTGACGAGGATGCGGATGGGAAGCGGTAGCGGCGAGGGCATGGAAAGACTCCCGTCGTTCTGTGAGGCGAGATCGCGTGACAAGTCCCGACAGTATGCTCTGCGCGTGACCAAGCCGGGCAGCGTTTCCAGACCCCGGCCACGCCAGATCCGCGACCGGTCCACCTTGCTCGTGATCGTGGCGGGAACCTTCGGGCTGCAGGGCCTGACGATGGTCACTGGCATCATCAGCGCCCGGCTGCTGGGCGTCGAGGGCCGCGGCCAGGTCGCGCTGGTCTTCGCCCTCGGCCTGATGGCTTCCCAGCTGACCTTCGGCGGCAGCCTCCCCAACGCGATCGCGAAGAACCTCGCCGAGCGCGGGCTGGCTGCGCGAGACGGACTCCGCGCCTTTGCCCGCCGCCGGGCCGCGGCGCTCGCGGTCCCGTGCCTGGCGTCCGGCGCCTTCATGCTGTTCCTGCAGCATCAGGAAGGGAGCAGCGACAAGTACGCGCTGGCGGTCGCGGTGTTCGTGATGTCCTTCCAGACGATCAGCTTCCGGATCCTGGTAGGCGCCCTGCAGGGCGAGGTCGGGCACCTGGTGCGGATGGCAGGGGTCGGCCTGCTGCCGCAGGCACTGTTCACGGTCGCGCTCACGACCGCATTCGCCGCCGGCTGGGACTGGAGCGCGATCGACGTGCTGCTGTCGTTCTTCGTGGCCTCGGCGGTCGCCCTGGTCGTGGGCTATCTGGCGTTGGCCCGCCCGACCCACCGCCCCGAGGACGAGCTCGACGAGGCCGAGCTGTGGTCGGTGACCCGCGCGACGTACATCAGCAGCATCGGTCCGGTCGACGGCATCGGGCTGGACCGTCTGCTGGTGGGCGGCCTGCTGGGCACCGTCCAGCTCGGTCTCTACGCGGCCGCGACCGCAGTCTCGAATCTGTGCCGGGTCGTCGGCAACGCCGTCTCCGTGATCGTGCTGCCCCGGGTGGCCATGACCAATGCCGACCCGGAGGAGCAGCGCGCCTTGATCCGCCGCTGGGTCGTTTTGTCGGCGGGCATGATCACGGCGGTGGTGGTCGGGCTCGAGCTGGTGGTGGGCCCCGCCATCCGACTCGCCTTCGGTGAGGAGTTCACCGGCGCCATCGAGGCGGCCCGATGGCTGGTGCTCGCCGACGGCCTGCTCGGCTTCCGCAAGGTGCTGATCGCGGTCCTGCAAGGCCAGGGCCGCGGCGGCGTCGCGTCCTGGATCGAGCTGGCCGTGACCCCCGGCATGGTGCTCGGCGTGGTGGTGGCCTCCATCTACGACAGCCTGCCGGGCATCGGTATCACCATGGTTGCCGTGGGCCTGCTCAGCGTCGGGGCGTTGGGCCTGGCCGTGTTCCGCGGCGGTCAGCCGGTGAGGCCGCCGTCGACCACCAGCACCTGGCCGGTCAGGTAGTCGTTGCGCGGGTCGGTGAGGAACTGGCAGGCGCGGGCGATGTCGGCCGGCTCACCCAGCCGTCCGGACGGCGTGCGCCGGACGATCTGCTGCAGCTGCTCCTCGTCGAGGCCATGGCTCATCTCCGTGCGCAGGTAGCCGGGGGCGATCGCGTTGACCGTGATGCCGCGGGAGCCGAGCTCACGGGCCAATGCTCGGGTGAGCCCCTCCTGCGCGGCCTTGGTGGCGCTGTAGACGGCGAGCCCGCGGTAGCCGGACCGGCCCACGATGGAACCGATGTTGACGATCGAGCCGCTCCCCCGGGTCAGCATCCGGCGACTGACCAGCCTGCTCATGTAAAGGGTGCCCTTGAGGTTGAGGTCGACGACGGTGTCGATGTCGTCGTCCGACGTGAGGCCGAGGACGCCGTCGCGCGCTACGCCGGCGTTGTTGATCAGGACGTCGATGCGGTCCCACTGCGCCACAACGGCCTTCACGAAGATCTCGGCGTCCTGCGACTGGGAGAGGTCAGCGGGCACGAACAGGAACCGGTCCGAGACAGCCGGGTCCTGCTGCCAGGCTTCCACTTCGGCCGTGCTGCTACGAGAACAGGTCGCCACGAGGTCTCCGGAGTCGAGGTAGGACTGCACCAGACCGGCGCCGAGGCCACGGCTCCCACCGGTGATGATGACGACTCGAGGCTCATTGCTCACCGGGTGATCTCCTCACGATCTTGCTGCCAGCAGTGGCGACGCTGTCAACGAAGCGGATGTTGCGCGGTCGGGCCGCGCCCGGCAGATCCTCGCAGGCCTGCCGTATAGCGGCGTCGACGGCATCCCTGTCGGCGCCCGGGGCGGCGACCACCTCGAGGGCCACGATGGCTCCGGTCATCGGGTTCGGCCGACCGTAGACGCGGGCCATGTCGACCCCGGGGACGGAGCTCACCCGCTCCTCGATCGGCAGCGGGTGCACCTTCACCCCGCCGACGTTGATGATCTCCGACGTGCGGCCGCGGAACAGGATCCGGTCACCATCGACCTCGACCAGGTCGCCCGTGGGCCGCCAGCCGTCGGCGTCGACCGCCGGCTCGCCGTAGTAGCCGAGCATCCCGGTGCGCGAGCGGATCCAGAGCTCGCCGTCGACGACCTTCATCGCGACGTCGGCATCCTCGCCACGCCCGAGGACATCCGTCGAGAGCCCTGGGCGGCCGTCGCGCATCGAGCCGGTCGAGCCGAACTCCGAGGCGGCATAGACCTGCGAGATTCCGGCGTCCGGGAAGGTGCGCCGCAGTTCCCCGAGCAGCGGGCCCGGGATCGCCTCGCCGCCCAACGTCACCTGGCGCAACCCGGGCGGCGGGCCCCCGTCGGAACGGAGCTCGGCGAGCAAGAACCTCCAGTACGTAGGTGTCGCACTGGCGTGGGTGACCCCCAGCGCCCGGATGGCCGCAAGGCCCTCGCGCGGGCGGCGCGGAGCGGGCGCGACCAGGGTGGCACCCGCCCCGAACACATGGAGCAGGATCTGGAGGCCAGCGAACTGGTGCAGGCCGTAGGCCAGCAGCCAACGCTCGTCTGCAGCCGGCCTGACCCGCGCGGTGGCGCGCAGCAACCGCGCCCAGTCATGACGCACGCCCCGCGGGGCGCCGGTTGTGCCCGTCGTCAGCACCAAGTGCGGTCGGGCCGCATCCGCGGTTCTCGGGAACGGCGCCGATGTCGGCTCGCCCTCACCCGCCCACAGACCTGGGGGGACGATCCGGGAACCCAGCACCTGGAGGTCGTCGCGCGCCGTCACCACGACCTGGTGGTCGAAGCGGGCCACGAGGTCGCCGATCTCGTCGGGCTCGACCGGCGGGTGGACACACGCTTCGGCTCCCGCTGCTGAAGCACCGGCGAGCAGGGCCACGACGGTGGCGGCGTCGTGGTCGGCCACGGCGAACCGCCGAACGTCCTCACGCTGCAGGGCGGCGGCGACGCTGTCGGCCGCAGCGACGAGCTCGGTGTAGGTGGTGGAGGCGTCGTGGGTGAGGATCGCCGTACGTGCAGGATCCGCGGCCGCCACCCGGCGGAGCAGCTCGATCAAGCGATCAGGCCTCGGTCGGAACCGCGCCGTAGAAGGACAGGATGTCGCCGAGCGTCTGCGGCATCGTGCCAGAACTGAACGGGTCCGTGCCGTGTTCGTCCTCAAGGGTCGCGGACAGCTCGGCGGTCTCCAAGGAGTCCAGGCCGACGCCGTCGGCATACAGCTGCATGTTGGCGTGGAAGTCGTCACGCATCTTCTTGACGCGGGTCAGGAAGGCGATGACGGTCTGCTCGATGGCTGCGGGTGCTGTGCTCATGTGCGGTTGCTGCTCCTTGAGGGGTCACCGGAAAGGGTACGGGTCGGCGAGGGAGGCCACGGACTGTTTCGTCAGACGGGCTTGACGGCCGAGAGGAGCCCGTAGCCGAAGGTGCCGTCGCGCCAGAACCCCTCGAGGATGTCGCAGGACCGCACGAAGGCCGCCAGGCCGTCGTCGCCGATCATCGCGGTCACCTCTGAGCGGTGCTGCACGGCGTTGGCCCGCCACCGGTCGAACGTCGGCAGGGTGGCGTTGGTGAGGTCGTCGACGCGGTCCACATGGAGTCCGCAGACCCGGGCGGCACCGGCGTAGAACTCGAGAGATTCCATGTGCGCGTCGCCGAACGCGGTGCGCAGGGTGGCGAAGTCGACGCGGCGCTCCCGGACCTCCAGAAACCGGATCTCGCGGCGACGGATCAGGTCGCAGAGCACGAGCCGGCCGCCCGGTCGCAGCACCCGGGCGCACTCCGCGATCAGTGCCTCTCGGTCACGCATGAGGTGGGAGGACTCCAGGACCCAGACCCTGTCGAACGTCCCGTCCGGGAATCGGTTGTCGGTGCCGTCGCGCTCCTCGAAGGTGACGCCGTCGAGTCCGAGCCCGGCCGCCCGGCGGCGGGCGGTGTCGACACCGACGGCACTGGTCGTGATGCCGACGACCTCGACGCCGAAGCCCTGGGCGAGCTCGCACGCAGGGGCGCCCGAACCGCAGCCGACGTCGAGCACCCGCAGTCGGGTCCCGTCGGCCGGCCGCAGGTCAGCAGCCTCGATCATCCGGCCCGTCAGTGCCGCAGTGGCAACGGTCAGCGGCTCGTCGCCGTCGTCGAAGACGCCGTAGTGCAGCTCGTCACCCAGCAGCAGCGCCCACGCCTCGGTGACCCGGTCGTAGTGCTCGGCGGGGTCGTAGTCGACCAGACCCTCGTTCATGCCGGCACCTCCCGCACGCCCACCTGCCGCGCCGGCGACCCCATCACGACCGCGTTGTCGGGCACGTCGGAGAGCACCACGGAGTTGGCGCCGACCATCGCGTTGGCCCCGATCCGGACCCCGCCGACCAGGACCGAGTTGGCGCCGAGCACGGCACTGTCGCAGATGACGGCGAACTCCTGCTCGCGCCCCTCGACCGCGTCGTAGTGGCGAGCGGCGGCTGTGACTCCCCCGGCGAAGGTGACGTTGTCACCGACGCGGAGACCGAACCCGATCGTGACCCCGACCGGGTGCACCACCATGAAGCCGGTGCCGATCTGCATCCCGGGGCCGAAGTCGGCGCCGATCAGGGTGTTCCCCAGGGTGCGAAGCGACCCGGCGGTCCTGACCCTCCCCGCGCGGAACAGGCATTGCTGGGCGCGCAGGAGGATCGAGGCGAGCAGCCCGGGCACCGACGGCACCCGCACCAGGACCCGTGGCCAGCTGGCCGTGCTGCCTGGGTAGAAGCGTGCGAAGTCGGAGAAGACAAGCTCGCTGAAGCTCAGACCATTCGAGGTCTCACCGGGGGACACCGACCGAAGACTAGACGAAGCGCTCACGGCCTCAACGAGGTTCTCATGAACACGCCGTCCATCTGTAGGATCTCGCCGGTCGGTGCGGCGTACCCCTGCTCCATGCCGACCAGGTGGAAGCCGTGGCCGTAAGCCCAGCCGATGGCCTCGTCGGCGGTCATTCCCCCCTCGTAGAGGGGCACGAACGACAGCTCCAGCTGCAGGCCGACGCAGTGCTCGACCGTGATGGGACCACCGGCGAGCACCTCCCGCTCGAATCCCTGCGTGTCGATCTTGAGGAACGGGCGATCAGCCGACCCGACAACGTCTGCAGCAACGTCGTCGAGCCGCTCCACGGAGATGGCCTCCGCGGAGACGTACTGCACCGACGGCTCGGCTTCGATGTGGGTGTCCAGCATCGGGAGCAGGGAGCTGCTGTTGCTGTTGGACGCGACGTTGATCGTCGTCTCCCCCCGCTCCGACCCGAGGGCCACATTGTGAGCGCTCCACAGCGGGTCCGCGGCGAGGACCTCCGCCAACCGGCCGTACGCCGTCGCGAGTGGCTCGAAAGAGACGATCCGCCCGGCGTAGCCGAACCGTCTCAGCTCCCGGCCATACCCGCCGTCGGCCCCACCCACGTCGAGCACGAGGTCGACCCGGTGCCGAGCGAGGACCGCCTGCCGGCGAGTCGCATGGTGCCGTCGTACCTCGAAGCCACTGCTGGCCAGCCGCTCCGCCGCGAGCCGGATGCCGAGCGAACGCATCCGGTTCATCGCTGGCTGTCGCAGACGCGGATCGTCGGGTCGCGATGCGAGTTCGACGTCGACAAGCGCACCGCTTTTCACCTCGTTCATCTCCCTCGGCAGCGAGACGATAGCAGGCCGACCGCCAGGGTTGCGGTCCGGCGGGCGTTAGGGTTTCGCGCATGTCAGACGCGATGCCCCGACGACGAACTCTGGTCGTGGAGCTGGACGGGAGAGGGCATCGCTTCTACTTGGTGCGGGTGGTCGTCGAAGCAGCTCTCGCCCGCGGTGACTCGGTCACCCTGCTCACGAAGGACCACCCCGAAACACGGGAGCACCTCCTGGTGCATCTCGGTCACCTGCTGGAATCGGTCGAGCTGCAGGAGGTCGTCGACCCCACCTGGTCGAACGTCGAGCGCACCGCAGATGCAGTCGGGGCCACGACCACCGTGGTTCCGGAGGCCGACGGCTATCTGGCGGCCTTGCTCCGCCGTCGCGGTTGGCGCGGCCCCGGTGGGCTCAGCCTGTTGATCATGCGTGCGCAGGTTCCGCGCGCGGGCGGCCTGGTCCGGTGGGCCCTTCGCAACGCGCTCAAGGTCGTCATCATGAGCTTGATCGCCCTGCTGCCCCGGGTTCGGTTCCGCGTCTTGCGAAGCCCGCTGTGGCGCGGTCGGTCCGTGTGGGGACCTGCCTACGACCCGGTCGGGCTCACGTCGACGCCGGAGGAGGTCGAGAAGCTGCGCTCAGACTGGACCCTGCACGGAGATCACTACTGGTTTGGTGTGCTCGGGGCGCTGACGCCCAACAAGAACCTCCCGATGGTCGTGGCCGCTGTATGTCGGGTCGCTCAGCAGGACCGGGTTGCCCTGCTCGTGGCGGGAAAGATGTCGGAGGAGGTGGAGGCAGACCTTCCCCAGCTCCGCATGCAGCTCGACCGAGCCGGCGTTGAGACCCGCATCGTCAACAGGGTGCTCCACGACGTCGAGCTCGATGCGGCACTCACCGCTGTCGACTGTCTCGTTCTCGCCTACGGCCACCACGGCCCCAGCGGCACCCTCGGAAAGGCCATGGCAGCAGGGACTCGGATCGTTGCGGCCGGATCCTCGGTGCTGCGCCAGGACTGTGACGCGGCGCCCGACGCGGCTGAATGGTGTCGCCTTGAACCTGCGCAACTGACCCAGGCACTACTCCGTGCAGCGCGGGCGGGATCTCCAGCTCCGGCCTCCTTGTCGGGAGAGCCGGAGTTCGCCAACGAACTGCTCGGGTAGCGGTGGGATACCTAGCGGCCCGGGCCTGGGTCTGCAGGACTCATGCTTCACACGCATCGAGAACGTGCGGGTGCTCGACCTCCGACAACCCGAGAGCGCAGCGGCACCACCGCGCGATTCCTCGTGCCGCATCAACCCGTCGCGCGCTGGGCCACGGCCTGGAACGGTGGCCGAGGAGGTCGGGTTCGACGGGGGTAGCGGTCGCCATGGTGCTCCAGCTCGCGGATCGCGGTCCCCGAGCCGGGCAGAGGTCACCTCTCAGCTCAGCCGTCCACCGCCGGCACGCGACCTTCGGTCGAGCTGCTCCTCCAGGTTGCGCGCCCAGCCCTCGGGACTGAGCCGAGTCGAGAGCGCCCTGCTGACGTCCGACATCTCGGCCAGGCGGCTGGCGGGCAGGCTGCTCATGCGCCGCATGGCCTGCGCCCAGTGCTCGACCTCCCCGGCCGGGACCATCCAGCCGTTGTATCCGTCCTGGATGAATCCCGGGGCGGCGCCCGTGAAGTCCGAGCACAGGATCGGCAGGCCACTCGCCGCCGCCTCGTGCACCACCACTCCGTACGGCTCGATGTGGGAGGTGAGCACGAAGCACGACACCTGCACCATCAGCTCCGCGATGCCGGGCGGCTGGACGAAGCCGTGCAGGGTGACACCCGGCAGCACCTCCAGCATCGGCTGCAGCGGCCCGATCCCGGCGACCTCCAGGTCCCAGGGGTCGTCGACCAACTCGCGATAGCGGCGGTAGGCCTGGGCGAGGACATCAGCTCCCTTGTGGTCGACCAGGCGGCCGACGTAGAGGAAGGTGCGGCGTTCGGCGAGCTCCTCGGCGGTCCGCGGCGGAGAGTGGAAGAGCCGGGTGTCCGCGCTGATCGAGCCCCGGATGATGTCCGCGGGGCCGAAGCCCAACCGCCTGGCGTAGAACTCGCTGCGGTCGCTGGGCACCAGCACGGCGTCGGCCACGTTGTCGACGTACCAGCGATGTGTCGCCCGGCCCAGCCACTGGCGCGGCGCGGCCCTCCATAGGTTGTCCATGATCAGCACGCGTACCACCCGCGCCGGCACCGCCTTCATCACCGCCCGGTAGGCCTGGGCGAAGTTCCACGACGTCATCAGCACGGCATCGGGATCGAAGTCGCGGACCGTCGCCACCAGTGAGGCCGGATCCAGCTCGCGGTCCCAGGCGATCACCTTCGCGAACCGCTCGGTGCCGAGGTCGGCGAACGCGGTGTCGACCATGGCCCCGACCGATACGTCAGGCGAGCCTGGGGTCACCAGGAGAAGCTCGTGGCCGAGCCGGTGCAGTGCCTCGAACTCCGCGTGGAGATAACCAGTCATCCCGTTGACGAGGAGGACGATGCGCACGTGCTGGTTTCCTTTGCCTGGTCGACGTCGGGCAGGACACATTAACCCTGCGCCGGACTCACCGGGACCGCTCGGACGCGGAACACCCCACCGTGGCCGACCGGATCATACGGACAGCCATCGCGCAGCCGGCCTGCCGAGGTGCGTCGCACGCCGGCCCCGCCGCCCGCCGAGCGACAGCTGAATGCCGCGGGTCGACCACATCGGCACCGAGGTCGTCGACGTCGCCGCCATGTTCCTCCGGGATCCGGCCGCGGACTGAGAGCTCCTAGCCGCCCAGCAGGCGGGCGACGTCCTCGCGGTCGGCGTCCACCATCAGGCGCGCGAGCTCCGACGCGTGGGTCTTCGCGACCCAGCCGAGCTCGTCCCGCGCCTTGGCGGCGTCGCCGATCAGGGCGTCCACCTCCGCCGGCCGCTCGAAGCTGTCGTTGTGCTTGACGTGGTCCTCCCACCGGAGACCCGCGTGGGAGAAGGCGGCAGCGCAGAAGTCGCGGACGCTGTGGCCGACACCGGTGGCCAGCACGTAGTCCGTCGGCTCGTCGGCCTGCAGCATCCGCCACATGCCCTCGACGTACTCCGGCGCGTAGCCCCAGTCGCGCACGGCGTCGAGGTTGCCGAGCTCGACGTGGTCCTGGATGCCGGCCGAGATCGAGGCCACCGCCTTGGTGATCTTGCGGGTCACGAAGTTCTCGCCGCGACGGGGCGACTCGTGGTTGAACAGGATGCCGGAGACCGCAAACAGACCATAGGCCTCGCGGTAGTTGATGGTCACCCAGTGCGCCTGCAGCTTCGACGAGCCGTACGGCGACCGCGGGTGGAACTTGGAGTCCTCGTTCTGTGGAGGCGGCGTCGAGCCGAACATCTCCGACGTCGAGGCCTGGTAGAAGCGGCAGTCCAGGCCGGCGGCGTGGATCGCCTCCAGCAGCCGCAGCGTGCCGATCGCGTTGGTCGAGGCGGTGTAGTCCGGCATCTCGAACGACACCTTGACGTGGCTCATCGCCCCCAGGTTGTAGACCTCGTGCGGCTCGATCATCCGGACGAGGTTGACCAGGCTGACTCCGTCGGTGAGATCGCCGTAGTGGAGCTGCAGCCGCGGGTTGTCGTGGAGGTGGTCGATCCGGCCGCGGTTGAGGAGCGAGGAGCGGCGGACGAGGCCGTGCACCTCGTATCCCTTGTCGAGCAGCAGCTCGGCCAGGTACGAGCCGTCCTGGCCGGTGATGCCGGTGACAAACGCTCGCTTCATCCGACCGAGCCTATGTCACCTTTCCCGAACCCCTGCGGGCAGCGTGACGTTCTCCTACCCGGCTCGTTGGGAAATCCGACAGTGCGGACGTGCAACTGAAGACGTGCAACAGAAGAAGGGCGAGACCGTGGCGGCTCGAGATGTAGACGTGTTGGTGGCAGGCGGCGGCGGTTTCATCGGCGGCCACCTGGTGGCCGACCTCCTGGCCCAGGGCAAGAGTGTCCGCTCGGTCGACGTGAAGCCCCACTCGGAGTGGTACCAGGTCCACGGCGACGCCGAGAACATCGTGGCCGACCTCTCGCTGCTCGACCGCGCCATGTCCGCGACCGCCGGTGCCGGCGAGGTGTTCATGCTCGCCGCCGACATGGGCGGCATGGGCTTCATCGAGAACAACAAGGCGCTCTGCATGCTGACGGTGCTGACCAGCACCCACATGCTCCAGGCCGCGCGCGAGCACGACGTCGAGCGCTACTTCTACTCCTCCTCGGCGTGCGTCTACGCCGCGGACAAGCAGACCGACCCCGACATCACCGCACTCAAGGAGGCCGACGCCTACCCGGCGATGCCCGAGGACGGCTACGGCTGGGAGAAGCTCTTCACCGAGCGGATGTGCCGCCACTTCGCCGAGGACTTCGGCATGACCACCCGGGTCGCCCGCTACCACAACGTCTACGGCCCCGAGGGCACGTGGACCGGTGGCCGCGAGAAGGCCCCGGCCGCCGTGTGCCGCAAGGTCGCCGAGGCCTCGATCACCGGCAAGCACGAGATCGAGATCTGGGGCGACGGCGAGCAGACCCGCAGCTTCATGTACATCGACGACTGCGTGCAGGGCTCGCAGATGATCCTCGCCGGAGAGAGCGACGAGCCGGTCAACCTGGGCAGCTCCGAGCTGGTCTCGATCAACCAGCTGGTCGACATCGTCGAGGGCATCGCCGGCATCCGGTGCGAGCGCAACTACAAGCTGGACGCACCCCAAGGTGTGCGCGGGCGCAACTCCGACAACACCCAGATCATGGAGACCTACGGCTGGGAGCCGTCGATCTCGCTCGCCGACGGTCTCGCCAAGACCTACGCGTGGGTCTACGACCAGGTCAAGCGCTCCCAGGACTGAGCAACCCCATGCGGATCCTGGTCCACGACTACAGTGGCCACCCCTTCCAGGTGGAGCTGAGCCGCGAGCTCGCGCAGCGCGGCCACGACGTCACGCACTCGTTCTGCGAGGCGTACGTCTCGGGCAAGGGTCACCTGTTCTCCGCGCCGACCGAGCGAATCCGCTTCGAGTCCATCGGCCGGGGCATCGTGATCGACAAGATGCGCTTCGGCCGACGCCTGGTGCAGGAGCTCCGGCTCGGAATCGAGCTGGTCCGTCAGGTACGCCGCACGCGGCCCGACGTCACCCTCGTGGGCAACACCCCGGTCCCGACCCTCGTGGTGTTCACCCTGGCGATGCTCGCGCTGCGCAACCCGTGGGTGCTGTGGCACCAGGACATCCAGGCGGTGGCGATCCGCTCGTTCGCCGGTGGCAAGCTGTCGCCGGCGTTCCGCGCGGTGGCGGCCGGGATCGAGGTCGGGGAGCGCTGGTGCACCCGCCAGGCAGCCGCGGTCGTCGTGATCGCCGACTCGTTCGTCGGCGTACACGAGAAATGGGGCACGGCCGACAAGGTCTCGGTGATCCCCAACTGGGCACCGCTCCACGAGATCTTCCCCGTGGAGCGCAAGAACAACTGGGCGGTCGACCGGGGCCTCGACGACACGAAGACGCTGCTCTACTCCGGCACCCTCGGCCTCAAGCACAACCCGGCCCTCCTCGTCGGGCTGGCCCGCCAGGTCATCGACAACGGCCAGGACGTGCGACTCGTGGTCGTCAACGAGGGCCCGGCAGAGGACCTGCTGCGCGACGAGGCTGAGCGCCTCGACGTACCCCTGACCCTGCTGCCGTTCCAGCCCTACGAGCAGCTGCCGGAGGTCCTCGGCTCGGGCGACATCCTGATGGTGCTGCTGGAGCAGGACGCGGGAGCGTTCTCCGTGCCCTCCAAGACCCTCTCGTACCTGTGTGCGGGCCGGCCGGTGGTCGGGCTGATGCCGAGCGAGAACCTCGCCGCCGGCCTGGTCTCCGAGGTCGGCGGCTGCGTGCTGCCCCCCGACGAGGGCTCGCTGCCCGCGGCGGCCGCGTGGGTGACGTCGGTGCTCGCCGACCACGACCGTTGGGAAGAGCTGGGCATCGCCGCCCGCGACCTGGCCGAGCGCGAGTTCGCGCTCAGCGAATCCGCGGACCGCTTCGAGCGCATCCTCGACGACGCGCGCTGATCACACGTCGTCCGCGGCGCGGACGAAGAGCCCGTCGCACTGCAGCATCCGGCCGGTCGCGTCGGAGAAGCCGGACTCGATGATCTGCAGCCGGTAGCCGTGCCCGCGCATCCTGGAGTACAGGTCGTCGAAGAGCTGCTGTCCGGTGTAGAGCTCCACGAACGACAGCTCGAGCTGGATCGCCGCGAACTCCCCGACCAGGTCGCCGGCCCCGGCGAGCACCTCTTCCTCGTAGCCCTGGGTGTCGATCTTGAGCAGCGTCTGCGCCGGGACCACCGAGTGCTGGGAGGCCAGGGCACGCACCGTCGTCATCGGCACCGTCTCGCTGGAGATGTAGCCCGAGCCGGGGGCGCTCTCACGGTGGGCGTCGGTCATGTCCAGCACCGAGGACGAGAAGGAGTTCGCCGAGACGTTGATGGTCGTCGTACCGGGCTCGCGACCGACGGCGGTGTGCAGGGGGAGCCACTGCCCGTCGCGGGCGGCCCGGTCGCGCAGCTCTCCGAACGCGCCGGTGAGCGGCTCGCAGCTGATGATCCGGCCGGCGAAACCCGACCGCCTCGTCAGCGTGGCGAACTGGCCGACGTTGGCGCCGATGTCGAGCACGCAGTCGATGTCCCGGGAGCCGAGGGTTCGGACCAGACGGTTGGTGTAGGTGCCCCGCGAGACGTCGAGGTCGGCCCGCTGGAGCACACCGCGGATGACGAGCTTCGCGCGCTCGCGCAGCCGGTTGCCCACGGTCTGGTCCGTGGGGACCGCGCCGCTCTCCTGAGTGGTCATGGGCGGTCTGACTCCTTGTCGTCGGCGAGCAGGTCGTCGAGCGCGTCGTCCACGGCGCTCGGGTCGACGTCGATGTCGTGCATGACGCCGAGCAGCTTCGCGCCGGGGCGGGGCCGGCGTGCCGTCGAGGCCACGAGGTAGCGGTAGCGCGAGCCCTCGATGTTGCCCACGATGGACCAGTAGCCGGGGTTGATGTAGCCCGGGGCGAACATCTCCAGAAGGCGTACGCCGGGACGGCAGAAGTTGAGGTTGGTCAGCGCCGCACCGTGCGGGGCCACGATCACTCGGGCCGCAGCGAAGTGGTCGATCTGCTCCTGCACCGAGACGGCGCCGGGGTCGAGGCAGACGAACCCTCGCTTGGTCAGGCGCCGGACGATCTCGTCCTCGCGCACCACCCGGCGGGTGTTCCTGGTGCTGCCGCGGGTGATGTAGAGCAGCTCCGGCTTGTCGCGGGTTTCGCGCGGCGGAAGGTGCTGGTTGAGCCAGGCCGTCGTGGCCGGCGCCGCGAGCGTGCTCGAGTTGGGCAGCGATGGCACCAGCAGCCGCTCGGGACGCAGCGAGCGTCCGCGCGCCGGGGAGATCAGTCGCGAGGAGTCGAGGCCCAGCAGGCCGACCACCTCGCGGTGGTAACGGGTGGTGGTATCGACAAGGTAGGCGTCGGGTCGCATCCCGGGCATCGCCTCCTCGAGAATGCCCAGCCGGGGCAGCGCGTCCATCAGGAAGTGGTAGTAGTTGCCCACCGTCGCCCGCGCCGCGAGCGCCAGCAGGGTGCCGTCGACCTCCTCGGGCGCCCGCGGCGCCGGGTTGAGGAAGACGGGGTGCTCGCGCCAGTCGTGCAGCCCGAAGTAGTGGCTGGTCTCGGCGTCGAGCCGGCCGCCCGGGGTGACGACGGCGACGTGCGGGCCGACCACGGCGCCGCGGTCGATATCGAGCACGAACGTCTCGGGCACCTCGTGCTCGAGGATCGTCCCGAAGTACCAGTGGTCCGGCGGCCAGCCGCGGGGCAGTGGCCGGGTGATCTTCGCCGCCTCGCGTGCCACGTGGTGGCGAACGGACTCCGGCTCGAGGCTCGCGCTCTCCCTGGACGACGCTGTGGCGGTGCGCGGGAGCACCGGGCTCGGCGACGTACGCCGGGAGACCGCACCGACCGCTCGTGCCCCGAAGCGGTGCGCCTTCTTGACGAGGGGCCAGAGAGGTTGGACTGCTGGTGGCAGTCGGGTCACGCCGCGGTCCGGGCGAGCCACATGAGGCCCAGGCCCTCCCGCAGCCCACGGTCGTGGCGGGTGGGCTCGAGGCCGACGGAGGCGAAGAACTGCACGAGCTCGTCGAGCGTGTGGCCGGCGACGGGGTGGTACTCCATGACGACCTTGCGAACCTCCGCCCACGATGCGGGGTCGCTGCGCAGCACGATGTCGTACTCGGCGCCCTCGACGTCCATCTTCACGATCTGCACGTTGCCGCCGGCCGCCTTCACCGCGTTGTCGAAGGTCTCGCTCGGCACCGTCACCTCGCTGCCCAGCCCCTCGGGCGCGGTGAGGCCGTTGTGGCCGCTGGCATCGCCGCTGTCGACGAAGGTGAACTCGCCGACCTCCCCCGACATGGCCTTGGCGTTGACCGTGACCCGGTCCTGGAGCCCGTTGGCGTTGATGTTGCGCGAGACGTAGCCAGCGCTCGTCGGTGACGCTTCGTAGACGTGGATCCTCACCTGCGGCATCGCCTCGGCCATGGCCAGCGAGAAGCTGCCGATCTGGCCGCCGACGTCGAGGACCGTCGCGTCCGCGTCCACTCCGGAGGTGAGCTCACCGAGCCGGTAGCCGTCGTCGCCGAAGACCTCGTAGAGCGGAAACCGGGCGCCGTCGGCGTTCGGAGTGACCACGGTGTAGCCGTTGCGCAGCCGGAAGGTGATCTCCTTGCTGGCCCAGCGGGTGTCTGACAACGCCAGGGCCCGGAAGACGCCCGGGAAGTTGCGGAACAGGGCCGGCGTCTGCCGGGCCCTCTTGACGACGTGGGCGGTGCCCCGCGTGGTCTTCATCGTGTGCTCTCCGGATCTGTGCTCGAGGGGGTAGGGACAAGTCTGTCAGGAGCGACGGGCGGGCGACGCCGAACACCGGGACCCGGACCGACCCGCCTGGCCGGGCCGGTCAGGTGCCCCGGGCCGCCGGGGCCACCCCGGCCGTCCGGAGCGCGATCCAGCCGGCGGCGTTCGTACTCGATCATGGCCACCACGCTGAGCGCCATGACGGCCCAGATGCTGCGGTCGTAGAGGCTGGGCACGGTGGCGCCGAAGCCCATGTAGCCCCAGACGCAGTAGCACAGGCGGCGGTACTCGCCGAGCGAGAAGAGTGGACGGGCGAACGTGTAGAGGACCATGAGGTACCCGACCAGGCCGAAGATCCCGATCGCGACCGCGACCTCGAGGAAGTTGTTGTGGATCTCGTAGAGCTCGATCAGGCCGGTGCCCCGCAACGGATGGTCGAAGAACCGGGCGACGCCCTCCGCGATGCCGAGGCTCCGCGCGGTGTTCGAGTAGCGCGCACTGGTGTCGCCCTCGGCCAGCCGGGCGATCGACGATCCCTCCCCGGCGTAGCCCGCGATGAACGGGAGCAGGAGGAAGGTGAGGGCGCCGAGGGCCGCGAACAGGAAGCCCGTCAGCGCGGAGCGCTCCACCACCGGCACCATCAGGATGAGCACGGCGACCACCACGGTGGCGGCGCGGCTGCCGCTGAGGATGACGGAGATGCCGCAGGCGGCCGCGGCGGGGGCGATCAGGAACAGGAGCCGGTTGCGGTGGCGGTAGGCGAGGTAGATGCACAGCGCCAGACCGAGCATCCCGGCCTGGGCGAAGTAGTTGGGATGCGTCGAGAAGCCCGCGTGGCGGCCCTGCGCCACATAGCCGCGGGCGACGCCGTAGGTCAGGCTGAACAGCTGTCCGGCGACGAATGCCGCGGCCATCAGGTCGACCAGCTTCCCGCTCGGCGCCAGCAGCGACATCGCCACGGGCAGCCCGATCATCACGATCATCCAGAACATCAGCGAGATCAGGCTGATCAAAGGGGCCGCGGAGAGGGCCGAGGAGATCAGGCCGGTGCTGAACACCAGGCCGACGCCGGCGAAGTAGAGGGTCGGCAGCCGCACCCGACCCTGCAGGAGGGTCGGCAGCAGCAGCCCGAAGGCCGCCACGAACAGGAGGTCGGTGCCGGTGACGGGGGAGCCCTCGCTCGGCGCGAACCCCTTGTAGCTCGGGGCGGTGAAGAACGCTCCGAGGAGCAGGAGGTAACCCATCCGCTCCGAACCCAGCACCGCCAGCAACAGGACCAGGACCGCCACGACGATGGCGGCGAGCATGACGATGAAGCCGAAGGTGCTCACCCAGACCAGGAACGCAGCGAGCAGCGCAGCGGCACCGTAGACCTGGAGCGTGGCGAGCCGCCCGGCAGCACCCTGAACCGAGGCGCGGCCGGACCGCCGCAGGGTTCTGGTTGGCACGAGATTCCTCACTGGTCCGGCGACGAGATCATCCGTCGACCACGGCAGCGTAGTCGTCAGTTGGCGCTGACGGAGGCACAACGACCGGCCAGCTACGGCGTCACGCCCGACTGCCTGGGATCAGGCGGGTTCCTGCACGTCGCCGTTGCTGGGGGCCTCGCCCGGGATCGGTATGCCCCGCTCGTCGAGGCGCCTCGCCACCGTCGCGGGCGAGCCCCGGACCATGGTGCGCGCGGGCACGTCGCGGAGCACCAGCGACTGGGCGCCGACGAAGGCGCCGTCGCCGACCTGCACCGGGCCCAGCACGATCGCGTCGATGGAGACGGTGACGTCGTCGCCGATCACCGGGAACCCCTGTCGCGAGCCCGGCATGACCGGACCCTTGTCGCCCGCAATCGTGACGCCCTGCCCGATCCTGAAGTTCCTGCCGATGGTGACACCGGGACCGATGATCACCTTCTGCGAGTGCACGATGCAGAGCCCCGGCCCGATCTGGGTGTCGGGATGGATCTCCGTGCCGCCCCAGACCACGGCCAGCCCACGGAGCACGAAGGACAGGGGCCGCGTGGCGGGCGACCGGTAGAGCGACTGGGAGAGGCGGACCAGCACCGTGACGTGCACGGCCGGCGAGGCGATCGACTTGCCGATGACCCGGATCCAGAACGCGAAGCCGTTGCCGTAGTTGGTGTGGACCTGCGCGCGGAGGTCGGCCTTGATGGTCTCCAACAGCACCTGGTCGTTCCTCGCTCTCGTGCCGGCCCTCGGGACGTGGAGTCTAGGAGGGTGAGTGCTCAGCCGCCCGCGAACGGCGGAAGGAACTCGAGGGTGGCGCCCGGCGGCACGAGCAGCTGGTCCGGGTCCTCGGTGGCCACCGGACGATCGCCCAGGAGCACCGAGCAGACCCCGAGCACGTCAGCGAGCCGGGTGCCGGGATGGCGGCGTACCGCCTCGGCGAGCACGTCGGAGAGCGACATCGGGCCGGCCACGGGGATTTCCTCCGTGTCACAGCCGGCCGCCGTTCGGGCCGCCGCCCAGTAACGGACCTGGATGACCTGTGTCTCATTCACGCGCGGATCCGTCCTCGTGTCGCCCACGTTTCGGTATTCTCTCTCCAACGTTCGACCACCGGAGCCCATCGTCGCGTTTCGGTCCCGCCCGATCGGGAGGAGACCAGATGAGCACGCTGCTGCTGTTGACCAGCGCTCTCCAGCCGTCCGCCGAGGTCCTGCCCGGCCTCGCGCTGCTCGGTCACCATGTGAAGATCCTGCCTGCCGAGGGAAGTGCCCTGCTCGAGGCACCCGAGGCCGATCTGCTGCTGGTCGACGGTCGCCAGGACCTCGCAGGCGCCCGCGACCTGTGCCGGCTGATTCGCACCACCGGCACCGACGTGCCGGTGCTGCTCGTGGTCACCGAGGGCGGGCTGGCCGTCGTCACCCACGACTGGGGCATGGACGACGTCATCCTCCACACGTCCGGTCCCGCCGAGCTCGAGGCCAGGATCAAGCTGGCGATCGGCCGGCTGGCAGCCACCCGGGAGGCAGCCGACCCCGAGGCCCACGTGATCCGCTCCGGCGAGGTGGTCGTCGACGACGCGACGTACACCGCCAAGATCGGTGGCCGCCCTCTCGACCTGACCTTCAAGGAGTTCGAGCTCCTCAAGTTCCTGGCCCAGCACCCGGGCCGCGTCTTCAGCCGACAGCAGCTGCTGCAGGAAGTGTGGGGCTACGACTACTTCGGCGGCACCCGCACGGTCGACGTCCACGTGCGCCGGCTGCGGGCCAAGCTGGGGCCGGAGAACGAGACCCTGATCGGCACCGTCCGCAACGTGGGCTACCGCTTCGTGCTGCCGGCCAAGGAGCGCGAGTCACAGGCCGACGCCTCGCGAATGGCCGAGTCCGAGCAGGCGACGCAAGACGCGCAGTAGCTCCGCCACCCCATAGCCTTTTCGACGTGACCGACCCGCTCGACGTGATCGCGTCCGTACGACAGTCCTGCCGGGAGGCCGACGGCAACGACCCCCTCGACGAGGCCGCCACCTTGCGACTCAAGCACCGCGGGCTGTCCGGCACCGCCCACTGGGTCGCGGACACCGACGGGTTCGCCCTCATCCGGGACGGACAGCTCGACCTGGCGGTGGCACCCGGCTCGCGCGCACGGGGGATCGGCGGGCGGCTCGCGGAACAGGCCCTTGCCACGGTCACCTCGGTCACGGCCTGGTCGCACGGCGATCATCCGGCGGCGGCCCGGCTGGCCGAGCGGCACGGACTGGCGCGCATCCGCGAGCTCTGGGTGATGCGGAGGCCGAGCTCGGCGCCACTGCCCGAGCTGGTACTGCCACCGGGCGTGACGATCCGCGGCTATCGCGATGCGGACGCGGCGGCGGTGATCTCGGTGAACGCCGCCGCGTTCGCTGCACACCCCGAGCAGGGCGAGATGGACGCCGCCAACCTGGCCGAGCGGATGGCGGAGCCGTGGTTCGACCCCGACGGACTCCTGATCGCCGAGGATGCGGACGGGTCGGTGCTCGGCTTCCACTGGACCAAGAGGCAGGACGACCGGCTGGGAGAGGTCTACGTCGTCGGCATCGCCCCCACCGCGCAGGGGCGTGGGCTCGGACGGCTGTTGACGCTAGCGGGACTCCACCACCTGGTCGCAGGGGGCGTCGACGAGGTCCTGCTCTACGTCGAGTCGGACAACTCCCCCGCGATCCACGTCTACTCGGGGCTGGGGTTCGACCACGCGCCCGAGGACACGCACGTGCAGTACCGGCGCTGAGCGTCTCACCTTCTCCCACAGGCGGGTCCCGCGTGAGTAGCATTCGTCGCCATGAGCTCGGACGACGAGGACGACTCGACCCCTGACGGTGGTCGGCGCTCCGAGCCACCCCATGCGGAGGGCCGGCGCGCCCGCTGGCGCCGGCGCCGCGAGGGCGAGGACCTGGGCGAGCTGGACGCATCAGCCGCTCAGGACTTCATCCGCCGTTCGGCCCGGCTCGACCGGCCTGCCGTGTCCTTCGACGATCTCGACGCCGCGCCCGAGCCTCTCGATGTGCGGGCGGCCGAGCCGGCAGACGCGGTAGAGCCGGAGGGGCCGGAGGGGCCGGTCGTCGAGGACCCGTTCGCGCTCGTGGAGACCCCGGAAGCCAGGGCGGCCCGGCTCCGGCTCGAGAATGATGCCGCCCGCAAGGTGATCGCCGACGCGCTACAGGTCGGGATGGCCGACCCCGAGCCGCCGCCCGCGGCACGCCGCGGGGCTCGCACGAAGATGCCGACCGGCCCGTTGCCCGCGGAGCGGTCGCAGTCCCAGCAGGCGATCGACCGGCCGCACCTGCC
>JALZCZ010000255.1 GCA_030862825.1 Actinomycetota bacterium
GCGCCGCGGCGCGTCCACCGTGCGCCCCTCGACCACCAACCGGTCACCGACGTTCGCGCGCATCTTCAACCTCCTGCTCGCACCGGATCGCCACCTCCCACCTTGGCCCGCCGGTCGGCGCTGGACAAGGGGTTGGGCCGGTTCATCGCCAGGCTGGTCCGTGTACTCGAGCATGCGGACGCGGCGTTCTCGAGCACGATCCTGTAGTGCCGGGGGTTGGTCACAGCCGGGTCGAGGGTCATCCGGTCGGGCTGGCAGCCAGGTTGCGGGGCCGGGAAGGTGTGGGCAGCCCCGGTGGGCCACCGTGATAGCACGATGGCCGGTCCGGCCCGGTCGGCGTAGCGTCGTGCGCAGTCTCGGAGCCATGCCCGTCGCCGTTCTTCGGAGGAGTCCCATGACCGCGTTCGTCCAGCTGGTGGAGATGACCACCTCGCGCATCGACGAGATTCAGAAGTTCAACGAGGAGTGGCGGGAGCGCAATCCCGACCGGCTGCTCGACTGGTCCATCGTCGCGGTAGACCGCGACAACCCCGGGAAGTACGTCGCGATCGTGCACTTCGAGAGCTACGAGGTGGCGATGCAGAACTCCGCCGACCCCCGCACCGCCGAGTTCGCCGCCAAGATGGAGGAGCTCTCGGATGCGCCGCCGACGTTCAGGAACCTCGACGTGGTGATGACCGAGGGCATCTAGCTCCCCACGCGGACCAGCGTGCGGATCTCGGCCCTGGTGACCGGGTGTGACCTGGCCGTGCCGGTCAACGCCGAGTTCGAGCGTGGCTACGCGGTCGATCCGGACGAGGTCGGAGAGATCGCCGACGCAGCCGAGTGGGGGTCTTCGCGAGGAGGCCGCCTCTACTACGTGTGACCCGATCGCGGAGCTCGAGGTAGCTGGTGGGGCCGATCCTCTAGGCCTGGGGCCGCGGCTTGAAGCGGCGAACCTCCTGGGGCCAGCCGCATGCCTCCGCGATCTTGCCCGCCCACATCTTGGCGGCCTCGTCATCGGCCACGTCCACCAGTGCGAACCCGCCCAGGTACTCCTTGCTCTCGACGTACGGTCCGTCGATGATCATCACGGTGCCACTGGTGGTGTCGGCGCTGTAGACCGGACCGTCCTCCTCCAGCCCTCCGGCGAACACGTAGACGCCCGCAGCCTTCATCTCCGCCACCACTCCCATTGCGCGCGGGATGCGCCCGCGGAACCAATCCTCGGTGTGGTCGCCCACCCACTGCTGGTTGAAGTAGATCAGGTACTCGGGCATCGCTGCTCCTTCTGCTCGTGCGGACACTGGTGGTCAGCCTTCACCTTCTCCACGAACGGCGGCAGCCCCATTCGACAGTTCGTCGAGAATTGGTCGCCAGTGGGAGCCTGACGCCCGTGTTGGCGTCGTAGCGGTGGTAGCCGAACGGGTTCGTGGCCAGGTACTGCTCGTGGTGATTCACGTAGGAGCCCGGGGCCGGCTGCGCACTGCCTTCGACACGCCGACTGCGCGGATCCAGCCGATGAGCGAGCGCTCGGTGGCAATGAGGATCGGCGTTTCTGTTCTGCGCCACCGACATCCATCGGGCTGGACCCGATTGACACGTGCGTTGGGTCGGCGGGACTCTCAGGCATGGCGCGCGGACGAACGGATCGGTTCGGCGACATCCAGCCGTTCGGCATCGACAAGGTGGCAGCCGCGGTGGGCGAGGCGCCTGATGTCTTGCGGATGGAGAACCTCGACACCGACATCTCACCGCCGGCTGCCGCGATCGCGGCGACAAGGGACGCCGTGGGGGCCCGGGAGGCGAACAGCTGGCTGCCGTTCACCGGACTACCTTCGTTACGTCAGGCTGTCGCGGAGCGACTACAGATGCAGACCGGACGCGCCTACGACCCGCTCAGGGAAGTTGTCATCACCGGTGGCGCGCTTGCTGGCCTCCTGAGTGCCTTGCTGGCAACGGTCGACCATGGCGACGAGGTGATCGTGACCGACCCGACCTACGCGGGTTTCATCAACCGGATACGGCTCGCGGGGGCACAGCCGGTGTTCGTGCCGCTCGTTGTCATCGACGGCCGTTGGAGGCTGGATCTCGACGGCTTCGCCCGCGCCGTGTCGTCGAAGACCCGGGCCGCCGTGCTGATGAGTCCGTCGATGCCCTCTGGTCATGTCTTCACCGACGAGGAGTGGGCCGCCGTGGCTGATGGGTGCGAGCGGGCAGACTGCTGGCTGCTCTACGACGCGGCGATGGACCAGATCCTGTTCGACGGCCTCGAGGAACGGCATCCCGCATCGATCGACCGCCTGACCGAACGCACCATCACCCTTGGGGGCGTGTCGAAGAACTACAGGATGATCGGCTGGCGAGTCGGCTGGGCGGTGGGGCCAGCGGAGGTCATGGGTGATGTCGCACTTGCCGCGATCTACAACACGACCGTCACCAGCGGGTTCGGCCAGATTGGCGCGCAGGCCGCGCTGACCAGCCCGGAGGACGGCATCCCACAGGCTGTGCGGGACCTGCAGGGTCGACGGGACCTGATCGTCCAGGAGCTCGACGGGTTGCCGGTGGTGGTGCCGGAAGGCGGCTGGTCGTTGTTGGTCGATGCACCCGCGTTGGCGATACCGGCACCGGAGCTGTCGCAGCGGCTGCTGACACACGGCCGTATCGCCGCCACTCCGATGACGGCCTGGGGCCAGGAGGTCGCTCCCCGGTACATCCGGCTGGTGTACGCGACGGAACCGGTGGACCGCCTCAGCGACATCGGGGACCGCTTCCGCGCGGCGCTGTGACCTGGGAGGAGAGCGGGTGCCCGAGTCGCCCAGCAGTCCCAGGGGTCACATGCGGCGAGGCCCGGAGCCCGTCGCCGCCCCAGGTAGATGATGTCCAAGGGCAGGGATGCGGCGATCCGCACGACGGCGGGCCGATCACGGTCGGCGACCACGCGACCTGCCGCAACGATTCGCACTCTCCTATGCCGCGGTCAGTGCGCGGTTCGAGCCCGGTCGTAGAGAGCGTGACCGCGTGGTCGGCGCGTCGTCAGAGTGGTTACCGCCCACCACGTGCGATCAGTGTCCGCACCCGATCGGAGAGCACACCGTTTGGCCGCCGGACGCGATCTGTGGCGGCTGACTGCGCTGCCAAGCACCGGGATGCGACCAGTGCTGGCAGGACTGGCCCCAGCTGTGTAGCGGTCAAGGCGTGCCGCCCGGACATGCCTGCGGTCAGCACGGTCGTGCCGCAAGTCGTGCGGATCCGCTCGTGGCCCGATAGGTTCCGTGTCTATGGGCGACGCCCCGTCTAAGGCACAGCTGCGCCGGACCTGGGAGGCGGCAGCGCCGGGCTGGGCCAAGTGGGAGCCTTCGTGGGCCCTTACCGACGCCACTGACGCGATGATCGACGCCGCTGGCGTCGAACCCGGCATGAACGTGCTCGACGTTGCATGCGGGGCCGGCACTCAGACGCTGCGCGCGGCTCGCCGGGTGGGCGTCTCGGGACGGGTGCTGGCCAGCGACATCTCTTCGACCATGCTCGAGTACCTCCGTACCACCGCAGCCGATGCAGGCTTGGCCAATGTCAGCACCGTCGTGGGTGCGGCTGAGGAACTGCAGCTGCCGCCCGCCAGTTTCGATGCGGCGATCTGCCGACTCGGCCTGATGCTGTTCGCCTCGCCGGCAAACGCCCTGTCGGCGGTGTACGCCGCGTTGAAGCCGGGCGCCCGACTCGCCGCGCTCGTGTTCACCACGCCGCCAAACAACCCGTTCATGGCCGAGCCCATGACGATCTTGCTGCAGCACGCCGGTGCCCAACCTGCCGGCCCGGGCACACCGGGGTTGTTCGCCCTCGGCGGCGAGGGTGTTCTGGAGGGGCTGCTGTCCGAGAGTGGGCTGACCAACGTCACCACGTCCACGGTGCGGGCGCCGTTCCGGCTGCCGAGCGCCGATGACGCGCTGCTCATGTTCCAGGAGGCCGCTGGCGCGTACCGGGCCGTGGTGGCACACCTGGCTGAGGCCGACCGTGCCGCCGCGTGGGCCGATGTGCGTGACAACCTCTTGCAGTTCGAGACCCCCGATGCTTTCGAGGCCGAGTTGGAGTTCGTCATCGGTTCCGGGGCCCGTCCGGATTGACGTCCAACCCCTGACCCACGATCGACGCGCCCTATGCCGCGTTGCGATCGGTCATGCCGATGTGCTTTCGCGTCGGGCGATGCCCGGATCCGACAAAGATGAATCGCCGCAAGTGGTGCACGCGGGTCCAGGACGGATCGATCTCCTCCGCCGAGCCGTCCCGGCTGGGCTCAGCTCCGGAGAAGCTCGCCACGACGTGACAACCTCGGCCAGAAGCCACCCGCTTATGAGGGGTGACCGGTGGCGTGGCACTGGTGAAGGGCACGGTGAGCGAGGTGAGCGTGCAGCAAGACGACCCGGCGCGGGCTGCCGAGGCACCTGAGTCGTTCGAGTCGTTCGTCTCCGCCCGCGGCGACGCGCTGTGGCGCAGCGCCTGGCTGCTGACCGGTGACGTAGGCCGAGCCGAGGACCTCGTACAGACCGCCCTGGCCAAGAGCTGGCCTGCCTGGTCGCGCATCGGCGACCCGGGCGGGTTCGAGGCCTATGTGCGGCGGGTGTTGTTCACCACCTACGCCACGTGGTGGCGACGCCGCTGGAACGGCGAGCGTCCGACCTTCCAGCTGCCCGAGCGGCCCGCACCCGCGCCGGATCCCGATCTGCGACGCGACTTGATCACAGCCCTCGCCGCACTGCCGCGTGGGCAGCGCGCCGTCGTCGTGCTGCGCTACTTCGAGGACCGCAGCGAGCGCGAGACCGCCGACCTGCTCGGCGTCAGCGCCGGCACCGTCAAGAGCCAGACGGCGCGTGCCCTGACGGCGCTACGCCGCTCACCCGCACTGAGCCCCGACCCGCGCGACGACCTCGACCAGGCCCGGGAGGACCAGTGACCGACCAGCCCGCCGACGACCTCAGGGCCGCCCTGCGCCAGTTGGTGCCGGACCCGCCGGCTGTACCCGACCGGGCCGCGGCCTCGCTCGGCCGGGCCCATCGGCGACGCCGTCGTCGCACAACGGCCGTCGCCCTTGGCGCGACAGCAGCCGTCGCGGCAGTGAGCGTGGTCGTCGCTGTCCTCGGGTCCGGGTCACCGCGCCCCGAGCCCGCCGTGCCCACCCCGACCGCTACCCCATCGACCGCCGAGTCGGTCACGGCCACCGACCCCGCGTGCCCGGAGCCCCTACGTCGCGGCGACCCCTACCCCGACTACGACGACCCCCGGCCGCTGCCCGAGGGGGCGACCGTGGCGCGGCTGTGTCCGATCGCGGTGCCCTCCTACGGCGGCTTCCAGGCACCGGCGGACGCCTTGGTCACCGGCGTCGACGCGCTGATCGCGACGATCAACGCACTGCCCGAGGACGAGCGCGCCGCGGGCGATCGCGTGTGCACGGCCGAGGGCGGGCTTTCGTACCTGATGGTGCTGGGCTACCCCGACGGGCCTCAGCGGGTGGTCCACGGGTCGCTCGTCGGCTGCGAGTGGCTCGACGGCGCGGGCCCGCAACGCACCGACGCCAGCATCGTGTGGCGGGCCTACCTCGGCGCCCTGCGTGCCCAGCGCCAGACCACGACGCCGCCCAGGACCCCGCCACCCACCCTGTCGTGCCCAGGAAACGGATTCGGCGTCACCTCCCCGATGGCCCGCACCGCCGACGCGACCCATGCGCTGCTGTGCTGGCGACGCACCGACATCGAGTCAGAGTCCGGCTGGGCGTCCGCCCCCATCAGCGAGGACGACCTGCGCTCCATCCTGGCCGACCTGGCCGACCCCGCACGCGACGCCGAGGTCTCCGAGCAGGACTGCCTCACTGCGACTCTCCAGCTGGACCTGGTCGGGACGAGCGCTTGGGGCGACATCAGTCACACCTCCGGCGACTGTGGCGCGTTCTACGTCGACGGCGCCCGCCCGCGCCGCCTCGGCCCCCGGGCCCAGGAAATCGTCGACGCTCTGGTCACGTCGCATCCTGGTCCCGCCCTGCCGGAGCCGTCGCCCTCGATGCGGCCCGGCGAGATCCTCAACCTCTGGGTCGACCTGCTCAACGAAGGTCGCCTCGACGAGGCCCGCCGGCTGGTGACCGACCCGACGCTGGTCGAGGTCAACGGGCGGCTCGACGTCAAGGCCGGGTCGCTGACCGAGCCCTCGGTGTCGCCCGGTCCGGAGTACGCGAGCTACGAGGTCGTGGCGCAGAGCGCGCTGTACCGCGTGGTCCCGCCCGACGGTTCGTTCGTCGACTACCGAGACGCCGAGGTGGTGATGCTGCGCAGGGACGACAGGGACGTCTGGCGGATCGCAGCGATCACCGAGGGCGACGTCGTCGGGACCGGACGCTGACTACCTCGCAGCAGCACGGACTCGAACCGTCCGGACGAAGCGCCCGACCATGCCGCACGACATGGTCAGGTTCCGGGACAGGAAGGCCGTGCCCTCGAGCTCGCTCAACGTCCGCATCCGCCTCCGCGTTCAGGCGGTCAGCCGCGGGTCGGGGCGGTCCGGTCGACGCCGTCATCGTGGTGCCGGCGATCGACTCTCCCGGGTTGCGGTCGTCGCTCGGACGGACTCAAGGCAAGAACGCGATGAGCCAGCGACAGGCCGCCCGGATCCCCTGTCCAAGCGCGCGGCCGAACGTCGTTCCCTCGTCACGCGCATCACGCAGCGCGAGCCAGCCGGCCACGCCGCAGCCCACGAAGAACCCGGCGACTGCAGCTGGTGCCATCGCCACAGGGACGTCGACGGCGAAGTCCGCCGCAATCGTGAGTCCGGAGACAATCGTGACCCAGAAGGCAAGAGCAAAGCCCGGACTCGCGGCGTGACTGCTGGTGGGCTCCTGCACCGAACGGGCTCCTTCTCGAGGTGCCTCCCATTGTCCGGCGCCTGCTCCGCCTGAGCCAGCGCCTGCCCGGACGCCAGGGCACGGAACTGCCGCGGACAGCGTGCGCTGCGGCCATCCGGAACTGCCGCGTTCCGCGCGCGGAAGCGCGGTCAGCGCCTCCGCGTCTCTCGTAGTAGCCCGCACCGCCTTCGGACCGACACCGTGCAGAGCCAGCAGCTCGTCCGGGTCCTAAGGCAGATCAGCGAGGAGGACGTACCCCGCGTCGATGAGTCCGACAGTCGCGGGCGGGTCGACGGACACAACGGCGAAGACCGCCCCCGAAACGGCCGGGTGAGGCACTGGTCAGGCGGTGGCGGGGAACTTGACGCCCGTGTTGGCGTGGCAGCGATACCCATTGACGTGCTTTGCCAGGTACTGCTGGTGCTGGTCCTCGGCGTAGTAGTACGGCGGCGCAGGGGCGATCTCGGTGGTGATGTCGCCGAGGCGGCGGCGGGCCAGCTCGTCGCCGTAGACCTTGGTCAGCTCGCGGGCGGTCTGCTCCTGCTCGGGGGTGGTGAAGTAGATCGCGGACCGGTACTGGGTGCCGATGTCGTTGCCTTGGCGCATGCCCTGGGTCGGGTCGTGGATCTCGAAGAACCTCTTCACCAGGTCGGCGTAGGCGACCACGGCAGGGTCGAAGACGATCCGCACCGCCTCGGTGTGGCCGGTGCGCCCCGTGCACACCTCCTCGTACGACGGGTTCGGGGTGTGCCCGCCGGCGTAGCCGACCGAGGTCGACCACACACCGGGGATCTGCCAGTAGATCTCCTCGGCTCCCCAGAAGCAGCCGAGACCGAAGATGGCGACCTGGAGGCCCTCGGGCACCTCGTCGGTGACCACGGGGGCGTCCAGGATCTTGTGTCGCTCGGAGATCGCGAAGTCACGTTCCGGACGGCCCGGCAGTGCCTGCTCGGCGTCGATCAGCTCGGTCTTGTGGCGGGAGAACATGCCCCTATCCTCCCAGGCGCGGCAAGGCGGAACCAGGGTCGAGGTCTTACGAGAGCATGGTGAGCAGCCGCTCGACTTCCGCAGCCATGGCGGACCGGCCCGGACCGAGGTACGTGCGGGGGTCGACCATCGTCTCGTCGCGCAGCGCCGCACGCACGGCAGTGGTGAAGGTGTGGTTGAGGTGGGTCGCGATGTTGATCTTCCTCATCCCTGCGGCAACGGCTGCCACCAGGCCGGCATCCGGCACGCCGGAGGAGCCGTGCAGCACCAGCGGCACCGGCACCGCCGCGGCGATCGTGGCGATCAGGCCCTCGTCGAGCTCGGCGTCGCGGGTGGTCATGGCGTGTGAGGACCCGACGGCCACGGCGAGCGCGTCCACTCCTGTCGCCGCGACGAAGTCCGCCGCCTCGGACGGCTGGGTGCGCGCTCCCGGTGCGTGCACGCCGTCCTTCCCGCCGACCTCGCCCAGCTCGGCCTCGACGCTGACACCTCGCTCATGGCACCAGCCGGTCACGTCCGCGGTGGTCGACAGGTTAACCGGGTGGTCGAGCGCTGACCCGTCGTACATCACCGACCGCACGCCGAGCTCGACCGCTTCGTGGATGAGGTCGACCCGGGTCGCGTGGTCGAGATGGACACACACGTCGACGCCGGCGGCGTCGGCCACCGCCAGCGACGCCCCCAGCACCGGGGCGAGTGCCCCGTGGTAGGCGGCGGTGTTCTCCGAGACCTGGAGGACCACCGGTCGGCCGGCGCGTTCGGCACCGCCGACGATCGCCTCGGCGTGCTCCAGCAGGATGACGTTCATGGCGACCACGGCCCCGCGGGCCTCGGTGGCCGCGGCGAGGAGGTCCTGCATCCGGACGAGCGTCACACCCACGCACCTGCCCGCATGACCTGCACCGGCTGCCACTCGCTGTCGACGATCACGAGATCGGCCCGGTTGCCCGAAGCCAGGCCCACGTCGTCGATGCCGAGCACGGCGGCCGGCCGGCTGCTGGCCGCCGCCACGACCCAGACCGGGTCCAGGCCGGCACCCACCTGGCGGCGCACGACGTCGAGCAGGCGGGAGGTGCCGCCGGCAACCGTGTCGCGAGCGGCCAACCGGGCGACCCCGTCGCGCACGCGGACGGCCTGCGGGCCCAGGTCGTAGTCGCCGTCGGCCATCCCGGCGGCTGCCATGGCGTCGGTGACCAGCACCACCTGGCTTCCGACCAGCGCCCGGACCACTGCCACCGTCTCGTCGGCCAGGTGGACGCCGTCGGCGATGAGCTCGACGACGGCGTCGCCGGCAGCGGCGGCGGCGAGGGCGCCGAGCACGGCGCCCGGGTCGCGGTGGTGGATCGGGGCCATGCCGTTGAAGAGGTGGGTGACGACCGAGGGAGAGGTCGTGTGGAGGAACCGTTCCACCGTTGCCGCATCGGCGTCGGTGTGGCCCACGGCCACCGTGACGCCGTGCTCGGTCAGCAGCTCGGCCAGCTCGCCGGCCCCCGGCAGCTCGGGTGCCACCGTCATCATCCGGACGTGGCCGCGTCCGGCCGCGACCAGCTCCGCGGCCAGTGCGAGGTCGGGGGCGCGCAGGTGGGCCGGGTCCTGGGCGCCGCACCGTGCCGCGGAGAGGAAGGGGCCCTCGAGGTGGATCGCAGCCAGGATCCCGTCGGCCACGGCGTCCGCCAGCGCACCGACCGCGGTCAGCAAGCGGTCGGCGGAGTCGGTGACCGCGCTGCCGACGAGCGTCGTGGTGCCCTGGCCGAGGTGGTGCGCCGCGGCGGTCGCCACCTGGTCCGGGTCTGCGGTGGTGAACGACCCGCCGCCGCCACCGTGGCAGTGCAGGTCGACGAGCCCGGGCAGGATGATCCGGCCGGCGTCGGGTGGATCCACCTCGGCCGGGGCACGCACGCCGGTGATCCGTTCTCCGGCGATCTCCACCACGGCGTCGGCCAGGTCGTCGTCCGGTGTGATCACCCGGCCGCGGACGACGCCGTCGGTGGACGTCACGCGCCGGCCTCCGCGGCCGCGTCGAGGGCGCGGTGGGCGGCGCCCACCAGGCCGGCCCGGCTGCCGAGCTCGGTCACCAGGATCGGCGGCACGGCCGACACGACCGATCGTTCGCGCATCAGGACCTCGACCTCGGTCGTCAGCGCGTCGCCGGCCTCGCTCAGGCCACCTCCGAGCAGCACGGCCCCGGGTGCCAGCAGGGCGCACACTGTGACCAGGCCGTCAGCGAGGGCGGAGACGGCCTCGCCCCAGACCTCGGCGGCGACGGGGTCGCTGGGCACCCTCTCGTGCACGACGCGCGCACCATCGACCCGCTCTCCCGTGCGTGCCTCGTAGGCGCGCACGATCGCGCCGGCGCCGGCCATCGTCTCCAGGCAGCCCCGCTGCCCGCACCGGCACTCCGGTCCGCCGGGACGGACCACGATGTGCCCGAACTCCCCGGCCTGTCCGGAGATCCCGCGGACCGCTCGGCCGTGGACGAACGTGACCGCTGCGACGCCGGTGCCGACGATCACCACGAACGGGTCCTCGGCCACGGGCACCGCGCGGTGCACGGCCTCGCCAGCGACTGCGACGTCGTGGTCGACACGGACCGGGAGACCCAACCGCTCGCTCATCGAGCCGGCCACCTCGAGGTCGGTGATGTCGAGGTTGACCGACCTGAGGCAGATGCCCCTGGCGTTGTCGACCAGGCCGGGCATGGCGATGCCCGCACCGACGACGTCAGCCCTCCGCCCGGGAGGGAGCGCTGCGAGCAGGTCGCGGGCCGCCGTCTCGATGACGTCCAGGATGGCCGGCCCGGTCGTGCTGGGCAGCCGGCTCTCGGCGAGGACCGTGAACGCGCTGTCCAGGGCCGCCGCCTTGACCGAGGTGCCGCCCACGTCGAAGGCGAGCACCACCGGTGGCCGAGGTGTGGAAGGCATGGACCGGAGCCTGCCAGAGGTCAGGCGTGGTCGAGGATGATGGACCGGGTCAGGTTGCGCGGCTGGTCGGGGTCGAGCCCGGCCGCGCGTGCCCGCACCCAGCAGAGTCGGTGCACGCGCAGCAGGTCGGCCATGGCGTCGATCGGGGCGTGGATCAGCTCCGCCCCCGTCACCACGACGTCGTCGGTGAAGCCGGGCACCAGCTCGCCGAAGGCCCAGACCACGCGGCCGGGAGCGCTGATGCTGACCGGCCCGTGGCGGTACTCCATCATCGGGTAGGCCTCGGTCCACAGCTGCGCGGACTCCCGCAGCTTCAGGCCCGCCTCCTGTGCGATCGCCGTGGTCCAGCCCCGGCCGACGAAGGTCAGCTGGTCGGCGGTGACGGCGGCCCCCAGGGAGCTCTCGGGAGCGTCGAGCACGGCCTGTGCCTGGGCCGCGACGTCGGTCATGTCCTCCCCGAGGTGCCAGCGCAGCATGGCCAGCGTGGTGGTCGCGAACCTGGTCTGCACCACCGACTGCTCGTCGACCTCGGGGGTCAGGATCGGCGTCGCCAGGCCGAGGACCGGTGTGCCGGCCGACGAGCAGATCACGGAGGCGGGGATGCGCCCCTCGACGGCCGTCAGGAGGTCGACCACCTCGGTGGTGGTGCCGGACCGGGTGATCGCCACGATCCGGTCGTAGCCACGGTCCAGCCGGGCCTCGGTGGGCGTCCACGCGTCGGTGATGCCGAGGCCGCGCGACTCCCGGAGGGCGGCGTACGCCTGGGCCATGAAGTACGACGTGCCGCAGCCGACCACGGCGACGTGCTCGCCCGGCTGGGGGAGGTGGGCGCGGTGCTGCGCGGCCGCGTCGCGGGCATCGAGCCAGTTCTGCGGCTGGGTGGCGACCTCGGACTCGATGTGCGTGTCGGACATGGACGGGCCTTTCTGGGCGGGTGGGTCGATCATCCGAGCGGGTGCCCGAGTGTGTCAACTTTCATGCCCAACCGCGCAGAAACGATCAAATTCTGGCGCCGCAACCCTTGACACCGCTTCCGGCGGCCGTGAGCATCTGCCGGAACGGATGACAAATTGTGCGCGAACCCACTTCCAATTACGCACACCTGATCACGGACTCGGTCGCGACTGCAGCGCCGGGAGAGGCGGGGCAATGAAGGGCACCAGGACATCTCTGGGGGCGGCGCTGGTCGTCCTCAGCCTGGCCGCGGCCGGCTGCGGCTTCGGCGACGACGGCGGCGACAGCGACGACGCCAGCACGATCAACCTGTTGGTGCCGTCGTACAGCGACGGCACCCAGGCCCTCTGGGAGGGCATCATCGAGGACTTCGAGGCGGAGAACTCCGACATCAAGGTCAACCTCGAGGTCCAGTCGTGGGACAACATCAACGACGTGGTGCGCACGAAGCTGCAGTCCGACGAGGCCCCCGACATCCTCAACATCGACGCCTTCGCCGGTTTCGTGGCCGACGACCTGCTCTACCCGGCCGACGAGGTCGTCTCCGACGAGACGCTCGACGACATGCAGGACGCCTTCAAGGAGAACGCCTCGATCGACGGCACCCAGTACGGTCTGCCGCTGATCGCGTCGGCCCGCACGCTCTTCGTCAACACCGACCTGATGGCGCAGGCAGGCGTCGAGGAGGTCCCCGCGACCTGGGAGGAGCTGCTGGCCGCCAGCAAGGCGATCAGCGACCTGGGCGGCGGCGTCAGCGGTTACGGCATGCCCCTCGGCAACGAGGAGGCCCAGGCCGAGACCTCGATCTGGACGTTCGGCGCCGGCGGCAGCTGGGGCGACAGTGACGAGCTCACGATCGACACACCCGAGGCCAACGAGGCCGTCGCGTTCATGAAGCGGATGATCGACGAGGGCGCGACCCAGAAGAACCCCGGCTCGAGCGACCGGACGCCGCTCATCAACGTCTTCGTCCAGGGCAAGATCGGGTTCATCGAGGCGCTACCGCCGACCGTCGGTCAGATCGCGGAGGAGAACCCGGATCTCCCCTACGAGCTGGCACCGATCCCGACCAAGGACGGCTCGGCGGTCACCCTCGGCGTTGCCGACCACCTGATGGCGTTCAAGAACGACGGTGACAAGCAGGAGTCGATCCAGGCGTTCCTGGACTACTTCTACTCGACCGATGTCTACAACAACTTCGTGACCACGGAGAAGTTCCTGCCGGTGACCGAGTCGGGCGCCGAGGCGTTCAGGGACGAGAGCCTCCAGGTCTTCCTGGACGCGCTGCCCGATGCGAGGTTCTACCCGAGCACCAACCCGGCGTGGTCGGCCGCGCAGGGCGCGTTCCAGACGCTGATCGGCCAGATCGGGCAGGGCAAGGAACCGGCCGAGGTGCTGGCCCAGATCCAGGAGAAGGCGGACGAGGCGTCCTGACCGGACGCCCAGCGCGACCATCGGCCACCCGCGACCGACGAGGGACCTATCGTGCCGACAGCTAAGAGGCGACAGCTGCTCGCCGCGCTGCCGTGGACGTCACCGACGCTGCTGTTGATCGGCGCCGTCGTCCTCTTCCCGGCCGGCTACATGGTCTGGACGTCGACCCGGGATCTCTCGGAGTTCGGCGTCGACCGTGGGTCGGCCGGGTGGGACAACTACACCAACCTGCTCGACCTCGACAGCATCGGGCGGATCCTGCTCAACACGTTCGTCTGGGTCCTCGGCGTGGTCGCCATCACGATCATCGTGTCGCTGGCGCTGGCCCAGCTGCTCAACCAGGCCTTCCCCGGCCGGCGCCTGGTCCGGCTCGCGGTGATCGTGCCGTGGGCGTCCAGCGTGGTGATGACCTCGGTGGTCCTCTACTACGGGTTCGATCCCTACTACGGGATCATCAACGAGTTCCTCGTCGACATCCGTGTCCTCGACGAGCCCTACGGCTTCACGGCCAACCCCGTCTCAGCCTTCGCGGTGTCGATGGGCACGGCGGTGTTCGTGTCGCTGCCCTTCACCACGTACGTCTTCCTGGCCGGGCTGCAGGGCATCCCCGAGGAGGTGCTGGAGGCGGCCGAGGTCGATGGCGCCAGCCCGGTCCGCCGCTACTTCTCGGTGGTCCTGCCCAACCTGCGCCCGGCACTGGCGGTCGCCACGATCATCAACATCATCAACGTCTTCAACTCCCTGCCGATCCTGCGCACGATGACCGGCAGCATCCCTGGCTACGACGCCGACACGACCACGACCCGGATCTTCAAGCTGATCCAGGCCGACCGCCAGGTCGACACCGCGAGTGCCCTGTCGGTCGTCAACTTCCTGATCGTGCTGCTCGTGATCCTGGTCTACCTGCGTGTCGTCCGACCGATGAGGGAGGACTGAGACGTGACCACCGACACCGGAGCACTCGCCGACCCGGCCCCCGCCGTCCGGGTGCCGCGCCGGCCGGCCGGCAGGCCGCGCTCGCGCAGGAGGGGTCGCTCGCGGTGGCTGCTCACGTTCGCCGGCCTCGTGGTCGGCACGGTGTTCCTGCTGCCCTACCTGATCATGCTCATCGGGTCGTTCAAGAGCCGCTCCGAGATCCTCAAGGTGCCGCCGACGTACCTCCCGCGCGAGTGGCACCCCGAGAACTACCTCAACCTGTGGAGCACGCCGGAGACCCCGCTGCCCTACAACCTCGTGAGCACCGTGGTCATCTCCCTGTCGGCCACGCTCGTCGTGCTCGTCGTCGCGCTGCCGGCGGCCTACTACACCGCGCGGCACCGGTTTCCGGGCCGGGCGGCGTTCATGCTGCTGGTGCTGATCACGCAGATGCTGCAGCCCACGGTGCTGGCCACCGGGCTCTTCCGTGAGTTCCTGACCTTCGGCATCAACGACACCTGGTTCGCCATGATCCTGGTCAACTCGGCGTTCAACCTGTCGTTCGCGCTGTGGATGATGCACTCCTTCTTCGCTTCGGTCCCCCAGGAGATCGAGGAGGCGGCAGCCCTCGACGGCGCGGGCAAGCTCCGCATCCTGCGCACGGTGACCCTGCCGCTCGTGTGGCCGGGCATCGTCACGGCGGTGATCTTCACGTTCGTCGCGTGCTGGAACGAGTTCGCCGCCTCGTTGGTCATCCTGACCACTGCCGAGAACCAGCCGCTCTCGGTCGCCCTCACCAAGTTCGTCGGCCAGTACTCCACGTCGTGGCAGTACGTGTTCGGCGTGTCCATCGTCGGTATCGTCCCTGTGGTCGTCCTTTTCGCGATCATCGAACGCCGGCTCGTGGCCGGACTCACGGCAGGCGGTGTGAAGTGAACGACTCGTCGGCCGAGGAGGTCGGAGAGGGCCTGAGGTCCGACAAGGCCTGGCGGATGCGGACCCTGCTGGATCTGTTGGCCGAGCACGGGCGGCTCTCGGTCAACGACGCCACTGCCGCGCTCGGGGTCTCCGAGGCGACGGTACGCCGCGACTTCACGGCGCTTGCCCAGCAACAGCTGGTGACGCGCACCCACGGCGGGGTGGTGGCCTCGTCGGTCGCCTACGACCTGCCGTTCCGCTACCGCAGCAGTGGCGGTGACGCGAAGGACCGGATCGCCGCGGCCGCTGCCGCGCTCGTGCAGGTCGGCCAGGTGGTCGGCTTCAACGGCGGTACGACGACGTCCGGCACCGCCCGGCAGCTGGCCGCCCGCCAGGACCTCGTCACGACCGGGCCGCAGCCGGCGCTGACCGTGGTCACCAACGCCCTCAACATCGCCACCGAGATGGTGCTGCGTCCGCACATCCGCACCGTTTCCGTCGGCGGCGTCGCCCGGCCGCAGTCCTACGAGGTGGTGGGGCCGCTGGCCCAGCAGGTGCTGCAGGAGCTGTGGCTCAACCATCTGTTCCTCGGCGCCAGCGGCGTCTCGGCGGAGGGTGGTGCCAGCTGCTCCCACGAGGGGGAGGCGAGCATCAACGCACTCATGGTCCAGCGGTCCGAGGAGGTCACAGTCGTCGCGGACGCGACCAAGCTCGGCCGGCGGTCCTTCGCCCGGATCTGCGACACGGCCGCTGTCAACCGCCTGATCACCGACCGCGACGCCGACCCCGAGCTGGTCGCCGGGTTCGAGGCCCGCGGCGTGGAGGTAGTGCTCGCCTAGTCAGACCCTGCTCTGGTCTCGGCGCGCCGTCGCTCACACCATTCGTCTCGCTCGCGCGAGCTTCCCGACGCGAACGTCGTGCGCATCAGCAGCGCCTGGGTGGCGGCGTACGCCTCGATCTCCTGCTCGACCAACCTGCGCTGGGCCGGGGTGCGGCTCAGGGCGAGCGCCTCGGCGTTCCGCCAGACGCCCTCGCGCCACCCGCGCATGATCACGCCGGCGGCGGTCTCCTCCAGCGGGCCGACGTCGATGTCGTCGAAGGTCGGGTCGAAGCGGCGGGCCTCCTCGCGGAAGACCGGACCGTAGAGGCTGTCGAGGCGCTTGTTGTAGCGGTTGTGGTCCGACTTGTGGCTCCTCCCGTTGCGCGCGGTCAGCCCCACCGTCGCGAGCGCGCGCGGAAAGTCGCGGTTGATGTGGGCGTTCATCGCCAGCATGAAGTTGCCGAGCCCGGTCATCGACCTGTCGTCCTCGGCCTTCAGCGCGATCCGCCAGGCCCGCGGCACCCTGCCCACCCGACCCGCATGCCAGTCGTCCCTCACGTCGAAGTAGAGGTCGGCGAAGACCGCGTCGACCCGGTTGAGCCACTTCCGGTCGGAGAAGTAGCCCTGGCGTTGGGCGGCCTGGACGTTCTCGGTGACCCGGAGGTAGGCGAGGGAGAAGATCGCGTCGTGCTGGCAGGTCGACGCCACCCGGTGCAGCCGGCGCTTCAACTCCGTGACCACCTTGGCGATGCAGGTGTCGGAGCCGCTACGGCAGATCGTGCCCGTGTAGGGCGCATACGGCACCGGCATCGGTGGCAGGAGCTCGATCACGGGGTCGAGCGGCCCGGGCCCGATGACGGGGTCGGCGACCGCCGGAGCGGGGGCGGCGATGGCGAGCGTCAGAGTCAGGGTCCCGAGGAAGGCGCGCAGGCTCATGGAGGGCTCAACGACCCATACGGGTAACCGTGACGGCGGTCACGAGCGGGCGGAGCGATGGATCCGGGGCCCGGGACGGGTCTCTACCCGCATGACCTCCATTGACAGCGTGCTGCTCGGCAGTGCCGACCCCGACCGCCTGCACAAGTGGTACGTCGACGCGCTCGGCGTCGAGTCCGACGCCGACGGCTTCCTGCGTTTCGGCCACGTCGGCGTCCTCGTCGACGGCCGCGACGACGTCGACCCCCACACCGCGGAGCCCGGCCGGGTGATCCTCAACTACCACCTCACCGACATCAAACGCGTTGCGCAGCACCTGGACGACCGCGGCGAGACCTGGGTCGCGGGCGTCGAGTACCGCGACGCCGGGCTGTGGTTCGCGACGGTGGAGGACCCCGACGGCAACTACGTGCAGCTGATCCAGACCACGCCGGAGTACTGGCGGCAGAAGCTGATCCGCGCGGGTGACAGCGCAGGTCCGCTCGCGCACGCCGCGGTCGGCGTGCGACTTCCCGCGCAGGACCTCGACCGGGCGCGCGCGTGGTACGCCGAGAAGCTCGGCCTGGAGCCGGTCGAGGAGCGCGGGGGCGGGCTGCGCTTCCTCTGCGGCGGCACCGAGTTCGTGGTCTTCGCCTCGACGGGCGCCGCTTCGGGCACCCACACCCAGGTGAGCTTCTCGGTCCCGGACCTCGACCTGGCCGTCCAAGGGCTGCGCGACCGCGGCGTCGAGTTCGAGGGCGACGTCGTCGACGTGCAGGGGCACTACCCTTCGACCGGTGCCTCCGGCGAGCGCGCGATCTGGTTCCGCGACAGCGAGGGCAACCTGCTCGGGCTGGGGCAGTACGTCTACGGCTAGCCTCACGTGAGTGAGCGAACAGGAACACAGGAGCAAGTCCGGTTTCGAGACGCGGGCGATTCACGCGGGCTACGAACCCGACCCGACCACCGGCGCGGTGATCCCCCCGATCTACGCCACGTCGACGTACAAGCAGGACGGCGTCGGCGGGTTGCGCGGGGGCTACGAGTACAGCCGCTCCGGCAACCCGACCCGGACCGCGCTCGAGGGCAACATCGCGGCCCTGGAGGAGGGGGAGCGCGGGTTCGCGTTCGCTTCCGGCCTGGCCGCCGAGGACACCATCGTCCGTTCGGTGCTCGCGCCCGGTGACCACGTGGTGTTCCCCAACGACGCATACGGCGGCACCTTCCGCCTCTTCGACAAGGTCGAGCAGCTGTGGGGCATCGACTACACCCCGGTGGGCCACGCGGTCGAGGCCGTCAGGGCCGCGATCCGTCCGGAGACCAGGATGGTCTGGGTCGAGACGCCGACCAACCCGCTGCTCGGCATCGCCGATATCGAGGCCCTCGCCGGGGTCGCCCGCGAGGCGGGCGCGCTGCTGGTGGTCGACAACACGTTCGCCTCGCCATACCTCCAGCGGCCGCTGACCCTGGGCGCAGACATCGTGGTGCACTCCACGACCAAGTACTGCGGCGGTCACTCAGACGTCGTCGGCGGGGCTGTCGTGGTGCGCGATCATGGGCTCGCCGAGAAGATCGCGTTCCACCACAACGCCATGGGCGCGGTGGCGGGGCCGTTCGACGCGTGGCTGACGCTGCGCGGCCTGAAGACCCTGGCCATCCGGATGGACCGGCACTGCGACAACGCCGAGAAGGTCGTCGACTTCCTGCTCGGTCACCCGGCGGTGACCCATGTGTTCTACCCCGGGCTGCCCGACCACCCCGGGCACGAGGTCGCGGCCCGGCAGATGAAGCGCTTCGGCGGGATGGTGTCGTTCCGGGTCGCCGGCGGCGAGGCGCAGGCGCTGTCGGTCTGCGAGCGCACCGAGGTGTTCACCCTCGCCGAGTCGCTGGGCGGGATCGAGAGCCTGATCGAGCACCCCGGCCGGATGACTCACGCCAGCGTCGCCGGCACCGACCTGGAGGTGCCCGGCGACCTGGTGCGGCTCAGCGTCGGCATCGAGACCGTCGACGACCTGCTCGTCGACCTCGACCGCGCTCTCGCCGGTGGCTGACGCGAGCGCAGCGAGCCACCTCGGTGGTTGAGATGGGCCCTTCGAGACGGGCTCCGTCGTCGCCCTCCTCAGGAACCGCGTGCGAGCGAGCCTCGGAACTGTCGGTCTGCGTCGACTTCGGCTCCACCTTCACCAAGGCCCTGCTGGTCGACCTGACCGCGGGCACGGTCGTGGCCGCGGCCGAGCACCGGACCACGCTCGACACCGACGTCCTCGACGGGTACGACGCCTGCCTGGCCGGGCTCGTCGCCGCCGACCCGCGCGCGGTCGACGCGGAGGTGCTGGCGTGCTCCAGCGCCGGCGGCGGGCTGCGGATCGCGGTGGTCGGCAACGAGGAGCTGGTCACCGCCGAGGCTGGGCGCCGGGTGGCGCTCAGCAGTGGCGGCAAGGTCGTGGATGTCATCGCGGCAGCCGACCCTGGTGGGGGTCGTGTGCCTGAGAC
>JALZCZ010000291.1 GCA_030862825.1 Actinomycetota bacterium
AGCGGGCGCCGGCGTCGATCAGCCGGATGGCGCGGGTGATCGACTCGAAGGAGTAGGTGCGGGTCTCCCCCAGCACTACGTAGTCCGGGTCGCGCTCGGTCATCACGTAGCCGATGTCGTGCAGTGCCGTGGTCAGCCCCGCCTCCCCCACGACGTACGCCGACCCGCCGGGCCGCTGGTCGTCGAGGAACTGCGCGGTCGCCAGGGCCGAGGTCCAGATCGCCTCCTCGGGCACGTCGATGCCGCTGCGCAGGAGCCGCACCCGCAGGTCACGCGGGGTGTAGATCGAGTTGTTGGTCAGCACCAGGAACGGGGTGCCGGCCGCTCTCAGCCCCTCGATGAACTCCTTGCCGCCGGGGATCGGGTCCTCCTCGTGGACCAGGACGCCGTCCATGTCGGTCAGCCAGGTCTCCACGGGTCGCGTCTCGGTCACGCGCCCATCCTCCCCGACGCTCACCCGGCAGCGGCCACCTCCTCGGGGATCCCCTCCTCCCAGTACTCCGCGGTCTGCAGCAGCCAGAACGTCACGAACAGGGCGAGCAGCACCGTCTCGACGTAGAACAGCCAGTGGTCGACGGGCGTCGACTCCGCCGCCTGGAGCGCGAACAGGATGCCGGCGACGACCAACGTGGCCACCATCGCGTAGGCGATCAGCTGGTAGAGCACCGCGCGGCGCTCCGCGGGCAGCATCTGCACAGCGGGCCGGTCATCCTCCATGGCCTTCGCCGCCCGCGCGTTGATCAACGCGACCGCGGAGATGCACAGGAACAGCGGGACCGCGGCGACGTAGTGTGCGCCGACGACGAAGGAGTCGCGGCCCGCAGCGAACCACACCGCGAAGCCGACGAAGCCCGCGCCGCCGACCAGGACCCCGACCATGGCCGCACGTCGTCCACGCTGGTTGCGGTGCGCCGTCCACGCGGCGAAGCCCAGCCCGAGCGCTCCGAGCACCAGGAGCGCGCTCAGGTTGTTCTCGACGCTGGGCAGGAACTCGTCGGGAAGGTAGCGCTCGGCCCCGCCCTCGGCGTTCGTCCGGGAGAGTGGCGTCGGCACCAGTGCCACGACCGGCGCCAGCATGCCGGCCAGGTTGAGAAGCGTGTCCTCGGCGCCGTCGCGGCCGCGGATCGCGATCAGGCTGAGGCCGACCGCCATCAGCGCTCCGACGAAGATCGCCCGCACCGGCGTGTAGTAGTAGGCGCTGATCGACCCCAGCTGACCGACGTCGCCCCAGACCAGCTCGATCACCACCGAGACCGCGAGCAGCGCCACCATGCCGACGATGGCGACCCGGAGGTAGCGGTAGGTCTTGCGGGTCGCCTCCTCCAGCGTGCTCGGGTCGCTCATGCGAAGAGGTCTCCCAGGTCTGCGACCCTCTCGAGCACCTCGTCGAAGCGCAGCTGCTCCAGGCCCAGCGGGTCGTCGGCACCGGCCTCGACCTCGGCCCACGAGACCGGCGCCGCCACGAACGGGCGCTCCTTCCCGCGCAGGGAGTACGGCGAGATCGTGGTCTTGGAGCCGGCGTTCTGCGACCAGTCGAGGAACACCTTGCCCCCCCGCTTCGACTTGGTCATGGTGGCGGTCACCAGGCCAGCGTGCTCCTTCTGCAGCTCCTCGGCCACCGCCTTGGCCAGCGCGGTGGACTCGTCGGACGGCATCCGGCGGGGCAGGTCGGCGTACATGTGCAGGCCCTTGCTGCCGCTCAGCACCGGCTTGGCGTCGAGGTCGCGCTCGGCGAGCTTGTCGCGCACCAGCAGCGCGACGCCGCAGCACTCGTGCAGCCCGGCCGGCTCGCCGGGGTCGAGGTCGATGACCAACCGGTCGGCGTGGCGCGGCCGTCCGTTGCGACCGACCGTCCACTGGTGCACGTGCAGCTCGAGGGCGGCCAGGTTGACCATCCAGGTCAGGGTGGCCAGGTCGTCGACGACCGGGAAGGTGATCTCGCCGTCACCCTTGCCCGAGCGGCTGCCGGTCGTCGGCACGGTCGCGGTGCGCACCCACGACGGGGTGCCGGCCGGAGCGTTCTTCTCGAAGAAGCTCATGTCCTCGACGCCGTGCGGCCAGCGGATCCGGGTCACCGCCCGGTCCTTCAGGTGGGGCAGCATCACCGGTGCGACCTGCGCGTAGTAGTTGAGCACCTCGGCCTTGGTGGTGCCGGTGCGCGGGTAGAGCACCTTGCTCAGGCTGCTGATCTTCAGCGTCCGACCCTCGACGTCGACGAAGACCTCTTCCTTGTCGTAGGCCTCCTTCTTCGGGCTCATGGCAGCAGCTCCTCCGGTGTCAGGTCGGTCCGGACGCCGCGGTAGGACGGCTGGCGGAGCCGCTGGTGCCCGCGGCCGTGGGTGTCGACGTCGACGACCAGGAAGGGCTCGACCCAGTGGGTGCCACGCGCGTCGACCCGGGGCACCTCGTCGGCGAACGGGCTCGCGTCCACCTCGCGCCCCGCGAGCGTCTCGGTCAGCAGCCTGCTCTGCTTGGCGCCGATGCCGCTGCCGACCCGTCCCCGGAAGAGCAGCCCCTGCGGCGTCGGCTCCCCCACCAGCACGGCCGCCAGCCGGTCGGTCGTGCCCTCCTGGGGCCGCCAGCCGCCGACCACGTAGGAGAGCCGGTGCCGGTGCGCGAACTTCAGCCAGTGCGGGCTCCGCACCCCGAAGGCGTAGCGCGACGAGCGGCGCTTGCTGACGATGCCCTCGAGGCCCCGCTCGAGCGTCGCGTCGAACAGCATCTGCCCGTCGTCGTACGACGGGGGCACCTGCCAGGCACCGCCGTCCAACGTCTCGGTCAGCAGGGCCCGTCGGCGCTCCAGCGGCTCGCTCGTCAGGTCCCGGCCGTCGAGACGCAGCAGGTCGAACACCATGAACGTCACCGGCACCGTCTGGACGAGCCGCGCGACCGAGGTCGCCTTGCGCACGTGCATCCGCTCCTGCAGCACGCGGAAGTCCGGCAGGCCGGCGTCGTTGAGCGCGATGATCTCGCCGTCGACGAGGAGGTCGCGGTCGGCCAGCGGCGAGATGGCGACATCGGGCCACCCGGCGGTCACGTCGTTGTCGTTGCGGCTGGTCAGCCGGATCCGGCCGTCGTGGCAGTCGGCGAGGATGCGGATGCCGTCCCACTTGACCTCGTGCATCCAGTCGTCGCCGCCCGGCACGTGGCTGCCGTGGGTGGCCAGCATCGGACGCATGCGTGCAGTCTTCCGTACTCCGGAAGCGCCCATCCGACGGCTACCCTGTCGGGATGCGTGCAATCTGGAAGGGCGCGGTGTCGTTCGGGCTGGTCAGCGTGCCGGTCAAGCTCTACTCCGCCACCGAGAGCCACGACGTCTCGTTCCGTCAGGTGCATGCCAAGGACGGCGGACGCATCAAGTACCAGCGGGTCTGCTCGATCGACGGCGAGGAGGTCCCGTACGCCGACATCGCCAAGGGCTACGAGACCGAGGACGGCGAGATGGTCATCCTCACCGACGACGACATGGCCGAGCTGCCCACCACCTCGTCGCGCGAGATCGCGGTCGAGAAGTTCGTGCCGTCGGACCAGATCGACCCGATGCTGTTCGAGAAGTCCTACTACCTCGAGCCCGAGAAGTCCGGCGCCAAGCCCTACGCGCTGCTGCGTCAGGCGCTGCTCGACGCCGACCGGATGGCCGTGGTCACCGTCGCCCTGCGTCAGCGCACCACCACAGCGGTGCTCCGGGTGCGCGACGACGTGATCGTGATGCAGACGATGATGTGGCCCGACGAGATCCGCCAGCCCGACTTCGACGTCGAGGCCGGCAAGGTCAAGGACGCCGAGGTGAAGATGGCCACCATGCTGGTCGAGACCCTGGCCGGCGACTTCGACCCCAGCGAGTTCGAGGACGACTACGCCGAGGCGGTCGAGACGCTGGTCAAGACCAAGATCGAGGGCGGCGAGATCAAGCGCACCCCGACCTCCACCAAGTCCTCCGGCGAGGTGGTCGACCTGCTGGCCGCGCTCCAGCGCTCGGTCGACGCGGCGAAGACCGCCCGCGGCGAGGGCGAGGACGCGAAGCCCGCCAAGAAGTCTCCGGCGAAGAAGGCCGCAGCCAAGAAGGCACCGGCCAAGAAGTCCGCCGCGAAGAAGACCGCCAAGAAGAGCACGACGCGCAAGACCGCGGCGAAGAAGGCCAGCTGACCTTGGGCCCAGCGAGGAGTGGTGTCGCCTGGGGTGATCGCTTCAGTCCAGTTGTGCGCTGAGTACCCGCTTCACGCGTGGAACGGTGCCTGGGCGCGCAAGTGAACGCCTACGCCCGCCACGAGCACCGATGAGTTCCGGCAGCGCCCGGAGTCGAACCGACACACACACCCCAGCCACCACCCTCGAGGAGATCGCGATGACCACCTCCCACGTTCCCGGCGCGCCGTGCTGGGTAGAGCTCTTCACCGGTGACACCGCGGGCGCAACGGCGTTCTACACCGGGCTGTTCGGCTGGACCGCCGAGGAGAGCACCGCCGAGTACGGCGGTTACATCGTGTTCCGGCTCGACGACCGGCCCGTCGCCGGCTGCATGCAGGACGACGGCTCGTCGGGCGCCCCGCCGACCTGGTCGGTCTACCTCGAGAGCAACGACGCCGCTGACACCGCCGAGATGGTGAAGGCCAACGGCGGGCAGGTGCACGTCGAGCCCATGCAGGTCGGCGAGATGGGGCACATGGCGTTCTGCACCGACCCCAGCGGAGCGGCCGTCGGCATCTGGCAGCCCTTGGAGCACAAGGGTTTCGGCGTCCGCGGCGTCGTCGGTGCACCAACCTGGTTCGAGCTGCACACGGTCGGCTACGAGGACGTCATCCCCTTCTACGAGAACGCCTTCGGCTGGGTCACCCACACCGCGGCCGAGTCGCCCGAGTTCCGCTACACGACGCTGGGCGTCGAGGAGGACGCGCTGGCCGGGATCATGGACGACTCGGTCTTCGACAGCGCGGGGCCGTCGTACTGGACCTTCTACGTGCAGGTCGACGACACCGACGCCACCCTGTCCTGCGCCGTCGAGCTGGGCGGCGTCGTCCAGCAGGAGGCCGAGGACACTCCCTACGGTCGGCTGGCGACGGTCGCCGACCCGGCCGGCATCCCGTTCAAGGTGATGGGTCCCCACCGGGAGTCATAGCGCCCTCTTGCGGGCCGCCTGGCGGAGCGCGACGCCGACCTCCGCGGCCACAGCTACGGCAAGGTCGCGGGCGGTCTCCCCGTCGACCTCCGGGACCACTCGGTGCACGACGCCGTCGGCGTGCAGGTCGGCGGCGCGCACCCGCTGGGCCTCCGCGAGCTCGGCGGCGTGGAAGGTGTCGCCGTGCATGATCAGGCTCGCGCCCTCGGGCGGCAGAGGGGAGAGCCAGGCGTGCTCGGTCGCCAGCACTGTCTCGGCGGGCAGCAGGGCCAGCGCTCCGCCGCCGCAGCCCTGGCCGAGGATGACCGCAACGGTCGGCACCGACATCGTGCTGAGCGTCGCGATGCAGCGGGCGATCTCGCCGGCGATCGCGCCCTCCTCCGCGCGCGGCGAGAGCTCGGCTCCGGGGGTGTCGATGACGGTCACCAGCGGAAGCCCGAGCTCCTCGGCGAGCGCCATCCCCCGCCGCGCCTCGCGCAGCGCCGCCGGACCCATCTGGTGCGTGGGGCTCTGCCTGCTGCGGTCCTGCCCGACCACCACGCACGGCTGGCCGTCCAACCGGGTCAGCGCGATGATCACGGTCTCGTCGCGCTCCCCCTCGTCGGTGCCACGCAGCCGGACCGTCGCGGAGCCGCCGTGCCGCAGCAGGTGGCGCACGCCGGCCCGTCCGGGCTCCTGGGACCGCTCGATCGACGTCCACGCCGGGGTCGGCGTCGCCCGCGCCTCCGCGGGCCGGCGCGGCAGGGTGCCGCGCGACGGCGCGTCCACCAGCACCGCCAGGGCCCGGTCGACCAGCTCCGGCAGGTCCTCGGCCGGCACGACGGCGTCGATCACCCCCTTGGCCGCGAGGTTCTCGGCCGTCTGCACGCCCTCGGGGAACTGCTCGCCGGTCAGTCCCTCGTAGACCTTCGGCCCGAGGAAGCCGATCAGCGCCCCCGGCTCCGCGACCGTGATGTGGCCGAGCGAGCCCCACGACGCGTAGACGCCACCGGTGGTCGGGTGCCGGAGGTGGACGAGGTAGGGCAGGCCCGCGGCCCGGTGGTCCATCAGCGCGCGCGAGATCTCCACCATGCCGACGAACGCCGGCGTGCCCTCCTGCATCCGGGTGCCGCCCGAGGCCGTCGAGGCCAGCACGGGCAGGCTCTCCGCGGTGGCGCGGCGTACGGCCGACGAGATCCGGGCCGCCGCGGCCCGGCCGATCGAGCCGGCCAGGAAGGCGAACTCGTTGGCGACGACGGCGACCGGCCGACCGCGCACCAGGCCCCGCCCGGTGAGCACGGACTCGTCGGTGCCGGCCTTCTCAGCGGCCGCCCGCAGCACGGCCTGGTAGTCCTCGGGGTGGGCCGAGACGTCGACAGGCCGGTCCCAGGACTCGAACGAGCCGGGGTCGAGCGCGAGGTCGAGCAGGTCGACGGCCGACCAGCGCCGGGTCATGACTCCTGGTCCAGCCAGGTCCGGATGTCGGTGGCGTGCTCGTCGAGGAGCGGCGGCGGGGTGTGGGCGCGGCGGCTCACCTCCGCGCCGTCGGCGTCGAAGAAGCGCAGCGGTGGACCCGGCAGCCGCAGCGCCCCGAGCGTGGGGTGGTCGACGTCGAGCAGCAGCCCTTGGCTCAACGTCTGGTCCCACGCGTAGACCTCGTCGAGTGTGCGCACCTTCCCGGCCGGCACGCCGACCTCGGCCAACCGGGCCAGCAACGGCTCGGCGTCCCAGTCGGCGAACGCCGCCTCGACCACCCCGATCACCCGCTCCCGCGCGGCCACCCGCTGCTCGTTGGTGGCCAGGCCGTCGGCAGACGGGTCGAGGGCAAACGCGTCGCAGAACCTCTGCCACAGGCTCTCGCTGCCGAGCGCGATCTGCACCGCGCCGTCCCGGCAGTGGAACAGCCCGTAGGGAACGATCGAGGGGTGGTGGTTGCCCTGCGCCCGCGGAACCTCGCCGGCCACGGTCCACCGGGTGCCCTGGAACGCGTGCACACCGACGACGCCGGCCAGCAACGAGGTCCGCACCACCGTTCCCCGGCCGGTGCGGTCGCGCTCGTGCAGCGCGGCCAGCACGCCGTAGGCGCCGTACATGCCGGAGAGCAGGTCGGCGATCGGCACCCCGACCCGCTGCGGGTCGTCGGGGCCCGAGCCGGTCAGCGACATCAGGCCGCCCTCGCCCTGGGCGATCTGGTCGTAGCCGGCCCGGCCGCCCTCGGGACCGTCGTGCCCGAACCCGGTGATCGAGAGCACCACCAGCCGCGGGTTGCGCTCCTGCAGCGAGGCGATGCCGAGGCCGAGGCGCTCGAGGACGCCGGTGCGGAAGTTCTCGACCAGCACGTCGGCTCGCTCGACCAGCCGCAGCAGCACCTCGCGGTCGTCATCGGACTTCAGGTCGAGCGCGATCGACTCCTTGTTGCGGTTGGCCGCGAGGAAGTACGTCGACTCCCGAGCCCCGGGCTCGCCGACGAAGGGCGGACCCCACCCCCGGGTGTCGTCGCCGGTGCCCGGCACCTCCACCTTGACCACCCGGGCGCCGAGGTCGCCCAGCATCATCGTGGCGTGCGGGCCGGCCAGCGCCCGCGAGAGGTCGACGACGAGCACGTCCTGCAGTGGTCCGGTCATGGGTCCGGTCAAGGGGTACTCACCATCCCGGCAGCACGAGGGCCGCCCATACGAGCAGCGGACCGGCGAGGACGACGATCACGCTGTAGGTCAGGATCTGCTTGTAGTAGACAGGTTCCTCGATCGAGTCGGGCTTGTTCGCCAGCATCAGTGCCCCGTTGGTCGAGAACGGGCTCACGTCCACGATGGTCGAGCTCACCGCCAGGGCGGCCACGAACAGGGCAGCGCTGATACCGCCGTCGGCGATCAGCGGCACCGCGATCGGGATGATCACCGGGAGCAGCGCGGTCGAGGAGGCGAACGCCGACACCACCCCGCCGACGTAGCAGAGCACCAGCGCACCCACGGCCGCGACGCCGAGACCGGCGGCCCAGTTGCCGACGAACTCCGGGGAGCCGGCGGTGGTGAGGATCGTCGCGTAGGTGCTGACGCCGGCGACCAACAGCACGGTCGGCCAGGCGATCTGCTTGACCTCGTCCTTGTGCTGCTCGGGCGAGAGCATGGCCAGGAGCACCGCCGCGGTGATCGCGACGAAGCCGATGTTCTTGTCGAAGGCCAGCGCGACCACGGCCACGCCCACGAACGCGAGAAGGGTGAGCACCTGGTCGCGGCGTACGCCGAGCGCCTGGGTGGTCGTGGGAGCCGAGGCGCCCATGCCGCGAGCGGGCACGGTCGCTCCGCCCCGGTGCAGGTCTTCGTCGAGCGTGTCCGGCTCGTCCGGGTCGATCCGCTCGGACAACAGCTTTCGCCCGCCCAGCAGTACGAACAGGATCGCGGCCAGGATCGTGTTGATCACCAGGCTGGCGACGAACACGGTGATCTCGCTGGACGGCAGCCCGGCGTCGTCCATCACCGAGTTGGTGATCGTGCCGTAGATGCTGATCGGCGAGAAGCCGCCGGCCTGGGCTCCGTGCACGACCATCATGCCCATCATCAGCGGGCTGATGCCGTAGCGCCCGGCGAAGCCGAGGGCGATCGGGCCGATGATCGCGCAGGCGGCGGGGCTCACCGCGCCGATCGCCGTGAGGACCGCGGTCACCCCGAACATCACCCACGGGATCAGCGCGACCCGGCCGCCGACTGCTCTCACGGCCGTGCGCACGATCAGGTCCACCGTGCCGTTGTTCCTCGCGATCGCGAAGAGGTAGGTGACGCCGATCAGGGTGAGGACGAGATCACCCGAGACGCCGGCCAGGATCTCCTTCTCGTCGAGGTCGAGGGAGTACATCCCGACCAGCCAGGCGGCCACGTAGGCCAGTGCGCCCATGTTGATCGGCAGCAGCGTCCCGACGACGAACAGCGCCACCAGGGCGAGGATCGCAACCCATTCGGGTCCCATGGCATTTCCTTCCCGAGGCCAGCGCACGGGTGGTCCTGGGTGACCCCGGTCACGTGCTTGGCTCAGTGGCCTAGCCAATAGGTCAATGAACCGAAAGTCAATAGCATGGGGTCCATGACCTCCTTTCCACAGCGGCTGCTCCGCACCCGGCTCTACGAGCAGGTTGCCGAGCAGATCACCGCCTGGATCGCCGACAACGGCCTGGCCGCGGGCGACCGGTTGCCGCCGGAGCGCGAGCTCGCCTCGCGGCTCGGGGTCAGCCGGGCCACGCTCAGCCAGGCGCTGGTGGCGCTCGAGGTGATCGGCGTGGTCGCCGTACGCCACGGCGACGGCACGGTGCTGACCGGATCGCCCAGCCAGACCCGGATCGTCGACGCGATCCGGGCCCACGCCGACCGGCTGCCTGAGGTGATCGAGACCCGCGACGCACTGGAGACCAAGATCGCCGCGCTGGCTGCGGTGCGTCGTACCGACGACGACCTGGCCCGCATCGAGGACGCCCTGACCGCGATGGAGGCCGACGTGGAGGTCGGGGGCCGCGGGTTCGAAGGTGACGAGCGGTTCCACGGAGCGGTCACGGCAGCAGCGCACTCATTGCTGCTCGCTCGCCTGATGGACGAGATCGGCGACCTCATCCGCGAAACCCGGATCGAGTCGCTCTCGCAGCCGGACCGACCGAAGAACTCCCTGGCCGGGCACCGCGCGATCGCCGAGGCGATCCGCGCCGGCGACCCCGACGCGGCCGCCGCGGCCATGCACGCGCACGTCGAGATGGTCAGCGACGTCGCGCTGCTGCGCGGTGAGCAGAAGCCGCAGCAGCCCGAGTGACGGGACTCGAGCAGCTGGCCGTGCTCGCGGCCGGGCTGGGTGCCGGCATGCTCACCTCCACGGTGGGCGTGGCTTCGTTGCTGAGCTTCCCGGTGCTCGTCGCCGTCGGCCTGCCGCCGGTGGTGGCCAACGCCTCCAACACGGTGGGCATGACGCCGGCGGGCCTGAGTGGGTCGTTCGGCTACCGGCGCGAGCTGCGCGAGCACCCGCGGGTGACCGCGGCCGTGATCGCCACCTGCGCACTGGGCTCGGTGGGGGGCGCCACGCTGCTGCTGGCCCTCTCGCCCGGCGTGTTCGAGGCGGTCGTGCCGTGGCTGATCCTCTTCACCTGCCTGCTCGTGGGCGTCTCCCCTCCACTCAACCGGTGGCTGCGGCGCCACGACGAGGCGGACGCCGAGCAGCGGCACCTGATGACGCCTGTGACCACGTTCTTCGCCACGGTCACCGGCGTCTACGGCGGCTACTTCGGCGCCGGCTCCGGGGTGATGATGATGGCCGTCCTCGGACTCGGTACGGACCTTGAGTTCCGCATCGTCAACGCCCTGAAGACCCTCGCCGTGATGGCGGCCAACGTCGTCGCCACCCTGATCTTCGTGGCGATCGCCGACCTCGACTGGGCCGCGGTCGGGCTGCTCGCCGGCGGGTCGGTTGTCGGCGGCTACGTCGGCTCGCGCATCGGCCGAGTGCTGCCGGCCGCCCTGCTCCGTTCGGGAGTGGTCCTCGCCGGGGTCATCGCCTTCGTGACGATGATCTGAGCAAGGTTGCCCCGGGCCCGCGGTGACCTGGTTACCGAATGCGACCCAGTTCGGTAACTCACTCACCGCCGCACCGCGGTCGCCCGACCTCAGTCCTCGCCGCGCGCGGCCTTCGAGTCGGGCGCCATCCGGTCGTAGCGGGCCATCAGCGCGTCGCTGAGGCGAGGGGCGACGAGGTTGAGCACCTCGCCGACGTAGCCCATGGCGCTGCCGACCACCACCGGCCGGTCCTCGAGGGCGCGCACCACCTTGGCGGCGGCCTGCTCGGCGGTCAGCGCCCGCCGGTCCTCGAACGAGTCGGTCGGCACCACCATGTCGGTGCGCACCAGGCCGAACCGCATGTTGGTGAAGGTGACGTTGTCCGACCACGTCTCCCGGCCGGCGATCCGCGACCAGGTGTCGAGGGCGGACTTCGAGGCGAGGTAGGCCGAGAACTTCGGCGCCTTCATCTGCACGCCCCAGCTGAGGATGTTGACCACGTGACCGAAGCGCTGCGCGCGCATGGCCGGGAGCAGGCCCAGGGTGAGCCGCACCGGCCCGAAGTAGTTGATCGCCATCGTGCGCTCGAAGTCGTGCGGGCGGTCGTAGCTGAGGTGCAGCGACCGCCGGATCGAGCGGCCGGCGTTGTTGACCAGGTAGTCGACCGCACCGTGGTCGGCGAGCACCTGCTTGACCAGCCCGTCGATCGCCTCGGCGTCGGTCAGGTCGCACGGGTACGCCGTCGCCAGCCCGCCCTCGTCGGCGATCTGCGTCCGGACCTGCTCGAGGTCGTCGGCCCGGCGCGCGACCAGCAGGACCGTCGCGCCCAGGCGGCCGACCGAGACCGCCGTCGCCTCGCCGATGCCCGACGACGCGCCGGTCACCAGCACCACGCGGCCGGACAGCGGGCTCGGGCCGCTGCGGCCCACGAGGCGGCGCAGCCGGGCCTGCGGGGTCATCCAGAGAGACGGCATCTAGATCTCTCCCACGGTCAACGGCCAGGGACGCGCCTGCTCGATCTGCGCACTGAGGCTGAGCAGGGTGGTTTCCTCGTCCGTGCGCCCGACCAGCTGGACGCCCACGGGCAGCCCGTCGTCGGCGATGCCGCAGGGCACCGAGGCGGCGGGGTTGCCGGCGACGTTCCAGATGGCGGTGTACGCGACCGCGGGCAACGACTTCACCAGCGACATGACCGTGCCCCGACCGTCGAGCACGCCGACCCGCGGCGGCCGGTGCGCGATCGTAGGAGTGAGCAGCACGTCGATGTGGTCGAAGGCCCGGTTGACCCGGGTCGACAGCTTCTCGCTGGCCCGGACCGACCACTCGGCCACCCGCGGCGTCACCCACGACCCGAGCCGGTAGGTCTCGCGAGTCCGCCGCTCGAGCCGGTCGAAGTGCTCGACCGCGTCCGCCTCGGCCCGGATGCCCGCGAAGAACTGCGGCATGAACGTCGACGTCGGGTCGGGGTAGCGCGGCTCCACCGGCCGGACGTCGTGGCCGAGCTCGGAGAGCAGGCGGGCGGTGTCCTCCAGCGCCCGGACGTGGATCGGGTCCGGCCTCACACCCTTGCCCACGGGCGTCGCGGACCAGCCGATCCGCAGCCGGCCGGGCGTCCGGCGAGCGGCCTCCGCGAACGATCCGGACTCGCCCGCCGTGAACCGGTCTCCCGGCAGGTTGCCCCGGATCACGTCGTAGACCAGGGCGCTGTCGAGCACCGTGCGGCTGAGTGGACCGACCGTGCCGAGCGCCAGCCACAGGTCCTCGTGCGGCGCCGTGGTCACCCGTCCGCGCTGGGGCTTGAGTCCGAACAGACCGCAGCACGTCGCCGGGATCCGGATCGACCCGCCGCCGTCACCGCCCATCCCGACCGGCACCATGCCGGAGGCAACCGCGGCCGCCGTACCTCCGCTGGATCCGCCGGGGGTGCGGGTCGGGTCCCACGGGTTGCGGGTGACACCGCGCGAGGCCGACTCGGTGTAGGGGAAGGCCCCGAACTCCGGCATCGTCGTCTTGCCGACGATCACCGCGCCCGCGGCCCGCAGCCGCCGGACCACCTCGCTGTCCGCGGCAACCGGCGTGGCGTTGGCCTCGCCACCGAAGGTCGTGAGGCACCCGGCGACGTCGAGCTCCTCCTTGACCGCGACCGGTACGCCGTGCAGCGGGCCACGCTCGGCCTTGCGCGCCCCGTCGACCTCGGCCGCCTCGGTCCGGGCCTCGTCGGCCAGCACGACCGAGAAGGCGTTGAGCCGCGGGTCGCGCTCGGCGATCCTTTCCAGTGCGGCGTCGACCCGCGCGACCGCCTTCAGCCTGCCGGCGTGGGTCAGCGCGACGGTCTCGGCCACGCCCAGCGCTGACAGGTCGTCCTCGGTCATGCGCGGAGCCTAGTGGCTTCGAGGCTCGTCGTAGACGCTCCTTGCCGAGCCTCGAAACCACTGATCAGCCCGCTACGCGAGGGAGTCGAGCCAGGCCTGGTGGAGGTCGGAGTAGCGACCGTCGCCGCCGGAGACCAGCTCGGTGGGTGTGCCGTCCTCGACGATCCGGCCGTGCTCCATCACGATCACCCGGTCGGCGATCTCCACGGTCGAGAGCCGGTGGGCGATGATCACGGCGGTCCGGCCCGCGAGCACCGTGTGCAGTGCCCTCTGCACGAGCCGCTCGGACGGGATGTCGAGCGACGACGTCGCCTCGTCGAGGATCAGCACCGCGGGGTCGGCCAGGAACGCGCGCGCGAAGGCCACCAGCTGACGCTGCCCGGCGCTGAGCCGGCCGCCGCGGTTGGCGACGTCGGTCTCGTAACCGTCGGGCAGGGCGATGATGAAGTCGTGGGCGCCCAGGGCACGGGTGGCCCGCTCGATCTCCGCCATGGTCGCCTCGGGCCGTCCGAACCGGATGTTGTCGGCGATGGTGCCGGAGAAGAGGTAGCTCTCCTGGGTCACCATCACCACCGCCTCGCGCAGGTTGTCGGAGGTCAGGTCGCGCAGGTCGATCCCGTCGAGCAGCACCCGGCCGCCGACCGGGTCGTAGAAGCGTGTGGCCAGCTTGGCGAGGGTGGTCTTGCCGGCGCCGGTGGTGCCCACCAGCGCCAGGGTCTGCCCCGCCGGGACGGTCAGGTCGAGGTCGGGCAGCACCGGGCGCCCCTCGACATAGGAGAACTCGACGTGGTCGAAGTGCAGCTCTCCTCGGGCGTCGCCGAGGCTGAGCGGATGCTCGGGCTCGGGTACGCCGGGCTGCTCACGCAGCACACCGGCCAGCTTGTCGAGGGCGGCGGAGGCCGACTGGAAGGTGTTGTAGAACTGCGAGATCTCCATCATCGGCTCGAAGAACTGGCGCAGATAGAGCAGGAAGGCGGCGAGCACGCCGACGGTCACCTCGCCGTGGTAGGCGAGGTAGCCGCCGTAGAGCAGCACCGCTGCGATCGTGATGTTGCCGATCAGGCGGATACCGGGCATGAACCACGCCACCAGCCGGAAGGCGACCAGGTTGGCGCGGCGGTACTGATGGTTGACGTCGTCGAAGATCTCCTGGTTGCGCGGCTCCCGGCGGAAGGCCTGCACCGCGCGGATGCCGCCCATGGACTCCACGAAGTGCACGATCACCAGGGCGACCTTCTCGCGGGTGACCCGGTAGCTCTGGCCCGACTCCTTGCGGAACCAGTTGGTCAGCCAGAACAGGAACGGCCCGCACAGCAGGGCCACCAGGCCGAGCTTGAGGTCGAGGAAGAGCAGCAGGCCCGCGGTGCCGACCAGGGTCAGCGCCGCCGTGACCAGCCCGTCGAAGCCGGTTTCGAGCATCTCGTAGATGGCGTCGACGTCGGAGGTCTGTCGCGAGATCACCCGGCCCGAGGTGTAGTCGTCGTGGAAGGCCGGGCTCAGCACCTGGAAGTGGCGGAACACGCGGCGCCGGATCTCGAAGAGCACGTCCTGGCCGATCCGGCCCGACCGGACCAGGAACATGTTGCGGGCGACGGCCTGGGTGATCGTGGAGACCAGCACGATGCCGACGATGAGCAGCAGCGGCTCGAGGTCGTTGTCCTCGCGGATCGGCGGGATGCCGGTGTCGATGCCCTCCTTGACGAGGTAGGGGATCGAGAGGCGCGCGGCGTTCTCGACGAGCACCACGGCGACCAGCAGCCAGATCGCCCTCTTGTACGGCGCCAGCACCTCGCGCAGCAGCTGGCCGGAGCCGCCCGTGAACCGTCGCGGCGTCTCGCGCTCGGCCGCCTCCAGCTCGTCGACCGGCGCGACCCCGCGCCAGTCGGTGCTGGTCGCCTGAGGGGGGCTCATGGGGCCACCGCCTCGGCCGACTCGTGGCTCTCGGCCTCGGCGGCCAGCAGCTCGCGGTACGCCGGGACCGAGGCGAGCAGGTCGCGGTGGTCGCCGACGTGGGTGATCGTGCCGTCCTGGAGCAGCGCCACCCGGTCGGCGAGCAGCACGGTCGAGGCGCGGTGGGCGACCACCAGGCCGGTGGTCGCGGCGAGCACGTGGCGCAGGGCGTCCTCGACCAGCTCCTCGGTGTGGATATCGAGCGCGGAGAGCGTGTCGTCGAGCACCAGCACCTTCGGCTGGGCCAGCACCGCCCGGGCCAGCGCGAGCCGCTGTCGCTGGCCGCCCGACAGCGCCATCCCCTGCTCACCGATGCGGGTGGCGAGGCCCCAGGGCAGGTCGTGCACGAACTCCGCCTGGGCCACCTCGAGCGCCTCCTGGATCTCCGACTCGCTCGCGTCGGCGCGGCCGAGGGCGAGGTTCTCGCGGGCGCTCATCGAGAACAGCGTGGGCTCCTCGAACGCCGTCGCGACCAGGGTGCGCAGGTGCTCCAGGTCGAGGTCGCGAACGTCGAAGCCGTCGATGGTCACCCGGCCGGCGGTGACGTCGTAGAGCCTCGGCACCAGGGCGGTGAGGGCGGTCTTGCCGGACCCGGTGGAGCCGACCAGGGCGATCGTCTCTCCGGGGGCGAGATCGAGGTTGACGTCCCGCAGCACCGGCTCGTCGGGCGCGTCGGGGAAGGCGAAGTCGACGTGCTCGAAGCGCAGGTGACCGCGCGGCTGCTCGATCACCTGGGTGCTGGAGACGATCGTGGGCTCGGTGTCGAAGATCTCGAGGATCCGCGCCGCCGACGTCATCGCCTCCTGGGCCATCGCCAGGATCACGCCCAGCGAGGCGACCGGCCACACCAGTGACAGCATCAGGGTGATGAACGCGACCAGCTCGCCCGGAGTGAGCTGGCCGCGACCGACACCGATCGAGCCGAGCAGGAGCACCACGACCACCGCGAAGTTGGGGATCACTTCGAGGAAGGTCCAGAACTTCGCCGACAGGCGCACCTTGTCCATGCTCGTCGCGTGCAGCTGGCGGGCGGCGCGCTCGTACTGCAGCGAGACGTGTTCGCTGCGCCCGAACGACTTGATCACGCGGATGCCGACGGCGCCCTCCTCCGCGAGCGTGGCCAGGTCGCCCTGCTCGTCCTGCACCCGCCGCGACACCACGACGTAGGACTTCTCGAAGCGCATCGACAGCCACACGATGGGCGCGGCGGTCGCGGCCACCACCATTCCCAGCGGCCAGTACATGTCCAGCAGCACCAGGGTCACCACGGTGACCTGCAGGATGTTGATCACCAGGAACAGCAGCCCGAACCCGCTGAACCGGCGGATCGCGGACAGGTCCGTGGTCGCCCGCGACAGCAGCTGCCCGGACTGCCACCTGCTGTGGAACGCCATCGGCAGGACCTGGAGATGGGCGTAGAGGTCGCGGCGCATCTCGGTCTCGACGGACAGGACCGCGTCGGACTGCACCCAGCGCCGCCAGAAGATCAGCACCGCCTCCAGCACGCCGAGCGCGAGCGCGAGCAGCCCGAGCGGAAGCACCGGCCCGAGCTCGCGGTCGGTGATCGGTCCGTCGATCAGCGCCTTGGTGACCAGCGGGATCGCGATGGTCAGCCCCACGCCCGCCAGGGAGGTGCCGAGCATGATCGCCAGCGCCGGGACATGCGGCCTCAGATAGCCCTTCAGTCGCCAGAGCGAGTGGACTCCGGCGGGCGGCTGGGTGTCGGGCCGGGGCCCGGGAGAAGGGGAGCTCATGAGTCACTTCACCCTAAGTCGCGCCACCGACACCGTGCGAGTCGATTTCGGAAACCCCCAGATCCCCCAGATGGGGGTACGCCGCGCAGTTGAGGGATCTTCCCTCATGCGTCGGCAACGCCCCGGCGGCGAGGGTTGTCACATCGAGCCGCAACGGAGCGGCTCTCACCTTGGAGGAACAACATGAACAGCACGACCCGGCGTGCACTGCCCGCCGTACTCCTGACCGCCATCGTCCTCGCCGTCGCCTTCGCCGGCGGCGCGACCGCGGCGAAGCTGATCACCGGTAAGAACATCAAGAACAACACGGTGACCACGCAGGACATCAAGAACAAGTCGCTGAAGAGCCCCGACGTGAAGGACGGTTCGCTGTCCGAAGTCGACCTCAACGGCTCCGTCAAGAGCAAGCTCAACGCTCCGAGCGTCAAGGGCTACGAGATCAAGTCCGTGACCCAGGAGGTCCCCGTCGACGGTGAGGTGACCCTCGTGGTCGGCTGCAGCCCCGGCAAGGTCGCCCTCAGCGGCGGCGGGATGTGGGAGGACATCACGGACGTGACCGCGATCAAGGAGAGCACCCCGGGCAAGGTCCTCGGTGAGGACCAGCTGTTCGCGCCCGTCGACGGCAACTACGCCAACGGCTGGCGGATCGTCGGCGGCCACAACAGCCTGGAGGTCCGCGACCTGACCGCGTACGTCATCTGCGTCCACCCGAACTGACCAGCACCCCCCGCGCAGCGGCGCCCCTCCGAGAACGCCCCCCATCGCACCCACGGTGGGGGGCGCTCCGGCGTCCGGAGGCGGTGATCAGGCCAGCAGCGTCCGGACCACGCGCAGGCCGACGGACATGCGGGCCAGGTCGCCGGTCTCGTCGGCGCAGATCTGCTGCAGCGTGCCGGCGGCGCGCTCGACGAGCACCGACTCGGCGTCCTCCCAGGTCGCGATCCGGGCCGGCGCCGGCTCGTCGGCGGGGGTCGACCGGAGCACCTGGGCGGTCAGCTGGGCATGCACGGCGTGGAGCTCGTCGCGCAGCGCCGCGCGGGCCATCGTCTGCCACTGGTCGTCGCGCGGCAGGGCCAGGATCCGCTGCACCAGCACCGGAAGGCCGAGCCGCTCCCCCAGCGCGAAGTGCACGCGGGCCACGTCGTCTGCCTCCAGCGACTCGCGGTCGGCGATCTCGATGATGTTGAGGAGCATGT
>JALZCZ010000312.1 GCA_030862825.1 Actinomycetota bacterium
TCCGCACCACGGGCGATCGGGCAGTACTGGCCGTAGGTCCTCACGGCCTCATCGTCGCGCACACACCGCCGTCTGTGAAGTCCAGATCTGGGACTACGCAGACGCGGGCCACGGCGGTACGGTCGAGCGACGAGGACCGAGGACGCCGACCGCCGAGCGGTCGGCCAGCCCCAGGAGGCGACCACGATGGAGATCAACGGGTTCCGGGGCCAGCTCATCACCGCTGACCACGCCGACTACGAAGACGCCCGAGCCGTATGGAACGGCGCGATCGATCGCCACCCCCGGCTCATCGCCCGCTGCAGCGGCACCGCGGACGTGGCGGCCGTCGTGCGATTCGCACGCGCCCACGGCCTGGAGGTCGCCGCACGCGGCGGCGGCCACAACGTGGCCGGCACCGCCGTGTGCGACGACGGAATCGTCATCGACCTCTCGGAGATGCGGGCCGTGTCGGTCGACCCCGCCAGCCGCACCGCCCGGGTGCAGGGTGGTGCTCTGTGGGGCGACGTCGACCACGAGACGCAGGTCCACCGTCTGGCGACCACCGGCGGCATCGTGAGTCACACGGGGGTCGCTGGACTCACCCTCGGCGGCGGCATCGGCTGGCTCATGCGCAAGCACGGCCTCACGGTCGACAACCTGCTCGCCGCCCACGTCGTCACGGCAGACGGCGAAATGCTGCGGGCGTCCGAAGACGAACATCCCGACCTGTTCTGGGCGCTGCGGGGAGGCGGCGGGAACTTCGGCGTGGTCACCTCGTTCGACTTCCGACTCCACCCCGTCGGACCCGATGTCTTGGCCGGGCCGATTCTCTGGGATGCAGCCGACACCGACGAGGTCCTCCGCTTCTACCGCGACTTCGTCTACGAGGCCCCCGACGAGCTCGGCACGGTGGTGAGGTTCGGCACCGCGCCGCCGCTACCGGTCATCCCCGAGGATCTGCACTGGCGCCCGGTGGTGATCGTGGCGAGTTGCTACGCCGGGCCGATGGAGGAGGCAGAGGGGGTGCTCCGCCCGCTGCGCGATTTCGGGGCTCCCTTGCTCGACCTGGTTGCACCCAAGCCCTACGTCGACCACCAGAGCGGCCTCGATTCCACCGTGCGTCACGGTTGGAACTACTACTGGAAGTCCACGCACCTGCCCGAGCTCAGCGACGACCTCGTCGACGTCATCGCCGAGCACGCGTTCGCGGCAGCCTCACCGCGCTCGTACGTGGCCCTTTTCCACCTGGGAGGCGCGGTCGCCCGCGTGTCCGGAGGCGACACGGCGTTCGGGAACCGACAGGCCTCGCACTCGATCACGCTCGACGCCGTGTGGCAGCCGGGCGAAGACCACGGCGATCAAGACATCGCCTGGACGAGGGGCTTCTTCGCGTCCCTCGAACGCTTCCGCGCCGGCGTCTACGTCAACTTCCTCGGCGCCGACGAGAAGCCTGGCCGGGTCCGCGAGGCGTACGGAGACGCCGTCTACGACCGGCTGGCGGGCGTGAAAGCCGAGTACGACCCCGACAACGTCTTCCACCACAATCAGAACATCGGCCCGCGCCAGATGGAGGCGAGGACCGTGGCGACATAGTCGTCTGGGTACGTCGCCTACGGGATGCGGCCGGCACCGCCGTAGACGAAACGCCGCAGGTCCGCGACCTCGACGAGCCGTCGATGGCGCCGCTGCTGACAGCGCTTCGGCAGACCCTCAACTCGTTCGGGGAGATCGGGCTGGGCTGCCTCTCGCTCGACCGGCTGTCGCGCACACTGTCGGGCGGCGAGGCACAGGGCACGAAGATGATCGCCACCCTCGGCTCCTCGCTCACCGACGTCACGTACGTCTTCGGGGCCGGGCCGTCGCCTCCGCTTACCGCGCGGCTCGCCGAGTGATCCGCAGCGGGCTCTCCAGCGCGACCTCCGCGAAGGGAATCCGCGCCCGCTCAGCCGTGCAAGCGGGCGCTCCGGCGCGGTCCGCGAGGCTCCTCAGACGGACGAGCGGGAGGAGCCAGCGCAGCAGATTTCACACGCCTGCTTACGCCGGCGATTGCAGCAGTCGGCGTTCGTGCCGCCTGTCAAGCCGCTGATATCCGAGAGGTTG
>JALZCZ010000314.1 GCA_030862825.1 Actinomycetota bacterium
GATGCGCGGGCCCGACCAGCCTCGGCCGTACAGGGCCACCATGTCGGCGGAGTTGGCGGGAGACGTGCGGCCTTCGTGGCCACGCCTGGGGACGCCGGCGGCGTCGAGCCAGGCGCCCACGGCCTGGGGGCTCACCGAGAACCGCTCGGCGAGCTGGCGCAGACTGAGCCCGCACTCCAGGTACAGACGCCGCAGCTCGGTGTCCGCGGGCCGCGAGCTCCGCCGGGGCCGCGCCGGCCGCCGGGGCACGCCGAGGCGCTGCAGGCGGGCGTACACGGTGCTCGTGCCGCAACCCAGCTGGGCGGCGACCTCCGCCGCTGTCCAGCCCTCGAGCTCGTACAGCCGGCGGACCTCGACGTCGCTGACCTCGGCTCGGGCGCTCGCGGGGGACCCGCCTCGGCACGCCGGCGGCCACCAGCCAGTTGTGCGCCTTCTGGGCCGCGACCCCGAACGGGGCGGCTAGGGACCGTCTCAAAAGGGCCGATTGTTAGCATCAGGCTGCGTCCCCTGAGTCGAGCGGGTCGTCGGACACGAGCAGCACGCCGGAAGGTGGTATCGGGCGACGCGGGCGGTACGGATCGGCCGGAGACGCGAGCAGCCCAATATCCATCTATCTACACACCCCGGTTGCCTCCCGAGGAGGCGATCGTCGACGGGATCAGCAGCTATAGGGGCCGTTGCACCGGCACAATCCCTGCCACCGGGGTGAGGCGCGCAGGGCAGGATGGGGGCGTCCGTTCCGGGACCAGATGCGGACGAGGCAGGTGATGCTCCAGAGCGGTAGCTCGGTGGGCGGCCACACCGGGTCCGGGCGTTTACTCGTGCTGCCTCACCGAGGCATCTGGTGGTGGCGGCAGTGGCTCAGCTCGTTCCCGCGCGCGCCGCCCTCACCACTTCGGTGATGGTGCCGACGACGAGCTCCGGGTCCTCCGAGGGGATGTCATGGCCGCTGTCGTTGGCGACAACCTGACGGGCGCCCGGGACGAGTCCGGTGAGTTCGGTCTGCAACTGGAGCCACAGGGTGGCGTCAGCCGCGTCCGGCGTCCCAGGCGGAAAGTCGGCAGGAGCGGGCTTGCCGTGGGTCAGCACCCGCAGCGGCACCGCCGGAAGGGCCGTGGTGGCAATGGCGGCTCGGACCTCGGCGAGTGTCTCATCCAGAAGGATCTGGGCCTCGGGGTCGATGAACTGCGGACGCGGGAGTGCTTGTGCGCCCGCAGGTTGACCAGGTGCGGGAAGGGAATTGATGAGGGCAAGTCGGCGGTCCTGGTAGTCGACGTGCACCGCGTCGATGAGGACGAGTCCGGCGACCTCATCGCCGTGCAGCCGGGTGAAGAGCTGGGCGAACAAGCCACCGTTGGAATGCCCGGCGAGGACGTAGGGGCCAGGGACCTTGGCGGCGGCGAGAACGGCGTGGAGGTCGTCAACGACGTCCCGTCCGGTACGGGGCATGGGGGCGGGGTCACTGCGGCTCCACGGGCCGTTGGCCCGGTCGTAGCTGCACACGCGCGCGACCTGGGCAACGGCGTCGTGGATCGGGAGCCAGTCCGCCGTGGTTCCCCCTTCCAGCACCACCGTCGGGCTTCCCTGGCCGGTGCAAAGCAGAAAGATCTGCCGGCCGCCGATGTCGACGCTTCCGGTGTCCGGCCCCGGCGGCATCGTCGGTGGCGGGTCCCCCAGCTCCATGCTGGTGATCCGGTGTGCACCGGCGGCTTCGGTCGCGATCCGCACCGCGGCACGCTCGCCCGCCGTACTGACGAGGGCCACGACCATCGTCGGGGTGGGGGGCTGAGCAAAGGCGATGAAGGTGAAGGGGCCCCGTTCGGCCGCCGACTGCTGCAACACCTCGAGGATCTGGGGCGCTGGCGTCAGCTCCAGGAACGCCGGGGAGAACCGGGCCGAGACGTCGGCCGCCTGCAGGTCCGCCGCACCCCCGTTGAGCTGGTCCAAGGTCCATCGCAGATGGTCACCGGCGGGCGTCTCCGGAATGGGCGGGGCCTTGTCGGCGGTGCTGTCGTCGGGACCACCGCATGCCGACAGGAGGAGCCCCATCGCGACGACGGCGGTGATGAGCCGGCGGCCAGGGCGCCGCACGGCGGCGTGCTCGACGGAAGTTTGCATCAGATCCCCTCAGTTCGTACTGACCGCCTCGAAGGCCAGAGCCGAAGGCTCCTCCCGGTGACGTTCCTGTCGGCTTAGGTGACGGTGAACTCGTGGACCATGCCCCGGGTGAAATGAGCCGGCCCGCTCTCGGCGACGGGAAGGAAGCACACGAGGGCGTACTTCCCCGCCTTCAGCTGGGCTTCGACGTCCGGTCCCTGCTGGCCAGGGTCGGCCACGCTGCGGCCCACGACGTTCAGCTTGGACATGGCCTCCTGGTCGGGGAGGCGGAGGACGTCGCCGATCGATGTTGCTCCGTCGCTGAGGCCCACCACCACCATCTCGTGGGGCTCCTTGCCCCTGTTCGTGAACTGCAAGACGTGCTCGCCCGCCGCCAGGCTCGCCGGCATGTTCTCGAACGCGTACTCCTCGCCCCTGACGTCGATCCCCCCGCCGAAGGAGCAGCTGGTCAGGCTGAGGCTCAGCCCCACCACAACCAGCAGGGCAAGCACCACTCGTCCCCGCATGATCATCGACGGCACCCCCTTTCGCTTGCGAACGCCGCTCACGCGACGTCGCGTCGTAGGACAAAGCGGGCCCCTATGCCGGCAAGGGCAACGCCGTAGGCGGCGA
>JALZCZ010000348.1 GCA_030862825.1 Actinomycetota bacterium
CTCTCAGGCGCTCCGCCCCCTCAGCCGATCAGACCCCACTGCATCGCGTCGAGTGACCTCCGGCACTGGGGATTTACCTGGCCGTCTCCTACCTCTCGGTACGTGATCTGACCGACCCGTCGGCGTGCGCATCCCGTAATAGGCCCTCTCTAGTTTTCGGGCACCACATTCTCGGAACTCTCGGAGGCTTAAATGAGCCAGACCCGTCGCGCCTTCCTTCGTCAGGTCGGAGCCGTCGGAGGGGCCGGCGTCATGCTGCACAGCATGGGCGCCCTCGGCCTCACCACCGCCCACGCGGCCGAAACCCCGCCGTTCACTCCGCTCAAGAGCGGGGACCTGAGCCGGGTCGGCGGGAAGTCGGTCGTGATCCTGGGCGGCGGCATAGCCGGCATGACCGCGGCGTACGAACTGCTGAAGGGCGGCTACCAGGTCACCGTCCTCGAGGGCCGCGACCGTCCCGGCGGCCGCAACTGGACCGTTCGTGGCGGCACCACCTTCACCGACCTGAAGGGGCGCAGCCAGGTCGCGAGGTTCTCCAAGGGCGAGTACATGAACGCCGGACCCGGCCGGATCCCGCAGATGCACGTGACGCTCGACTACTGCAAGGAGCTCGGCGTCCCGATCGAGGTGTTCACGAACCAGAACGCCGACGCTCTCCTCTACCGCGAGGGCCCGAACGCGGCCGGCGCGCTCAAGGGTGTGCCCACCACGCACCGTGCGGCGAAGGCGGACTACCACGGCTACACCTCGGAGCTGCTCGCGAAGGCCACCGACCAGGGCGCGCTGAACTCCTACCTCACGCAGCAGGACAAGGACCGCCTGATCGCCTACCTCCGCAGCTTCGGGGCGCTCGGCCCGAAGGTCGAGGGCGACCCGGCAGCCAGCTACAAGTACGCCGGCGGCGGCCGACGCGGTTACGACCCGGAGCCGGCAGCCGGCCTCGAAGCCGGTACGCCGATCCCGCCGGCCGCGATGTCGGACGTGTTCGCGTCGGGGATGGGCAGCTACTTCTCGTTCGAGTTCGGCTTCGACCAGGCGATGATGATGTACCAGCCCGTCGGCGGCATGGACCGGATCGCCTATGCCTTCGCCGACGCCATCGGTGCCCGGAACTTCCGGTACAGCTCCACGATCGTCGAGTACAACAACACTGCCGACGGCGTCGAGGTGATCTACGCGACCCCGGACGGTCGGAAGCGGATCACCGCCGACTTCGCGGTCAACACGATGCCGCCGCACATCGCGGCCAAGGTCAGGTCCAACCTCCCGGCCGAGATCGTCACCGCCCTTGGGTCGGTGAGCGTCACCAACGCCGGCAAGATCGGCATCGAGTACGGCCGCCGCTGGTGGGAGGAGGACTTCCGCATCTACGGCGGCATCACCAACTCCGACACCGACATCGGCAACACGTGGCACCCGTCCTACGGCTACCACTCCGACAAGGGCACGATGATCGGCTACTACAACACCGGCGGCAACGCGAACGTCTACGGCGCGCTCGACCACCCCGGGCGTCTCGATCGCGCGGTGATGCAGGGCACGAAGGTCTTCGGCGACGTCTACGGCCGAGACATCACCGCCTCCTTCTCCCAGGACTGGGTCTCGGCTCCGTTCTCCGAGGGAGCCTGGGTCAGCTGGCCCTCGTCGTCCGGCGGCCAGACCGGCGAGCGGTACGAGAGCCTGCTCGAGCCCAGCGGAAACGTGTACTTCGCCGGCGACCACCTCAGCCACGCCATCGCCTGGCAGCACGGCGCGATGGTCGCGGCACGGGCGACCGTCGAGTCGCTGCACACCCGGGTGACGGCAGCATGAGCGAGAGGAAGAGGAAGAAGACCATGCAGCGACTGACGAATCGCCAGAAGATCGCGATCGCGGTGGTGGCGAGCACAGCCGTGATCGCGCCCACCGCAGCCCTTGCCGGGCCGACGATGTTTCCCCCCAAGCCCGGCACGGCTGTGTCGGTGCTGCCGGCGGGGCAGGACAACCCGTCGATCGCCGAGGGGGTCGCCATCGGCCGGGGCGCCGCGATCTACAAGACCAGCGGGCTCGGCCCGGCGGGACTGAACACCGCTGCACCCGCCGGGACGGAGGAGCGGTACGTCGACACCGAGGTCTTCCCCGGCGGCGTACTCCCGCCGGGGGTGACGATCACCGAGGCCCAGGGCATCAACGCCCTACGCCGGATCGGCGACAACCTCGCGAAGGTCGGCCTGTCCTACGACGACGTGATCACCATGCGCGTGTTCCTCCAGAACCCGGTCGGACAGGAGCGGATGGACTTCAACGGCTGGAACCGGGCCTACCGGCAGTTCTTCGCGAACACCAGCCTGTCCAGCGGCCGGCCCGTCAACGTGCCGCTCGGGACCGCGCCGCCGGCGCCACCGATGGTCGTCAACCCGGCGCGCCCGTCGCGCTTCGCCCTCGAGATCGAGAATCTGCCGGTCGCCGGCTGGCTGGTCGAGGTCGAGGTCGATGCGATCTTCCCCCTGAACGAGGACTGATCGTCCGGGGGACTGTGTCTCACGGCAGGGGCCGTGCTCGGGGCCCGCGACCGTCCTAGGGGTTGGCACCCTGGTGCAGGCCGCGCACGTCCGGGCCGAGCGTCCCGGGCCATAGTCCGCCCGGGCGGTTCGCTCCCGAGGCTCAAGCCGCCATCAGTCCAGCTCCTCCTGGTTGATGGCGGGCCGAGCGGCAGGGTGCTCGTTGACGTAGGGCAGCGGGTTGCTCGAGACCCTCACCGCGCCGCCTCCGCAGGAGTCGGTGGCCGCTGCACGTCGTCAGTCGGTCAGTGTGAACAACAGGCCATACCCACGAGGCGAGACCTGCGACCGGATCGCTCGCAGCATGCCCCACAGGAGCACCTGGTTGGCCGTCAGAACGGGTCGTCCCAGCTCCTCCTCGAGTGCAGCGATGACGCCCACACTCCGAAAGCCGTTGCCCCCGACGAAGACTGCTTGGACGCTGTCGGGCGTATGCGCCCGGATCCAGTCATAGAGCTCAGGGGGGTTGATGCTCCTCTGGTTGCTCGGGAGGCCACAGGACGCATGGAAGGCCACCTCGACACCCTGCGAGGAGAAGTACTCCGCCCCGAGCCGGTTGAGCTCCTGGTCGAACCACGGTGGATCCACCACGGCGACCCTGGTCACCCCAAGTCGACGTAGGGCGTCGACGGCGGAAGCGCAGGTGGCGACGACCGGTGTGCCGGAACTGCGACCCTGAAGTCGATCGATCATGGTCTTCTCGGCGACCGCGCCGACGACGTACGCAGAGCTCGTGAAGCCGATTCCGATGACCGCGACGGGTGCCGCGGCCAGCAAGGCAACCGCGTCGTCGATGTGGGGCGGTTCGACGAATGCTCTGACGGGTGCCAGGGGGATGGTCGGGTCCATGGCGCCGCCAGTCGCCATCCCCCCGAACGGAACCCGAGCGGCGTGCACCCCCAACGCCTTGGGGGCCATCGCCCTGATCTCCGACTCCGGACCGACGTCAGCGTGTGGCGTCACCACGCCGATCCGAGTGCGAACCTCCCAGCCGTCTGCTTGCCACATCGCCCCTCCCGTTCGCACGCATCGGTGGCCCCGGCCAGGAGCCCCGGCTCTCATGACAACACGGCCGTGACCTTTGCACTACCTCTGTCTCCGGCCGGCTCGTCGTGCGGCGAGCGGATCGCGGTCTCCTGGTCCTGCAGTCCGAGCACCCTCGCCACCGCTTCCCCATGGGCCCGAGGGACGCGCTCGTCAGGTCGACGTGCTCAGAAGCGCGTCGTGCCCCGCAGCTTCCGTGGCCGGCCGTCGGGGTCGTAGACGGTGCGGTACGCCGCCCGTGCCCAGAGCCGAGTGCGTGCCGAGAGGACAGGGGGCACGTGGTGGCGTATGCGGCTCCCTGGTGCTCCCACTCGCTCGCTCCACAGGTCCAGCGCGCCGCTCAGGTCGGACAACCGCTGGTCGTCCTGCGGTAGGCCGAGGTGCTCGGCGAACAACGATGTCCGGAGGCTGCGGGGCAGCACCCCGTCGGGATCGACCACCGCGCACGTGAGCTCAGAGTCGTGGGTCCAGGAGCGCAGGTTGAGGTTGTCTGAACCGATGGTCATCCAGTGGTCGTCGACCACGCACACCTTCGCGTGCACATAGACCGGTGTCCCTGCGGCGTTCTCGAGGTCGAACATCGCGAACCTGTCACCACCCGCCTCGCGCAGCTGGTCCCAAGCCAGTCGTTGCCCGAACATCATCGGCGGCCCCGCGACGCGGTTGGCCTCCTCCGGGTAGCGCGGGACGAGGGCGATCACCTGCAGCTGCGGCTCGCGTCTGAGAGCCTCGGCGAGCGTGGTGGCCACGACGTCGGACCAGAAGTACTGGTCCTCGACGTAGATCAGCCGTCGGGCCCGTGTGAACGCACGCGAGTAGGCCCTCGCGACCGAGCGTTCCCCTTCGGGTGCGAACGGGTACGCCGGTCGCTTGGCGGGGTACGTGCGCAGGATCTGCACCTGGTGCGGGCCTGCCTCGGGAGGCGGTTCCCAGCGCTCCGGCAGGTGCTCGGGGTGCCGCGGCATTTTGGCCATCCGATGAACGACGGCTCGGTAAGGGTTGCGATGGTCGAGCGGCGTGGGGTCGTCCCAGCGCTCCGTGAACGTGTCGAGGACGCGCGCCACCGCAGGTCCGCGAATCTCCGCCATCGCGTCGTGCCACGGCGGGGTCGGGCCGTACCGCTCGTCCAGCGGCGGGGCCTGGGGATCGCCTGTGTGGGCTGCGTCGTCACGACGACCGTGACAGAGGTCGATACCGCCGACGAACGCGACGTCGTGCTCGGGCTTTCCCTTCCGTCGTACGACCACGAGCTTCTGGTGGTGAGACCCGCCCCGGCGCACTCTCTCGTCGAGGAGCGCCTCTCCGCCAGTCTCGTTGATGATGGCGCCGAGATGGGTGTTCTCCTCGCTGTTGAGCCTGCCCGAATGCGAGCGCCACAACAGCGCACGGACCTCGACGCCGCGACGCCCTGCTGACGCCAGGAGCTCCGCGACGGTCGGGCCGTCGTTCGCCATCCGTTCGTCGGCATCGCCGCGCCAGTCGGTCAGGAAGATCCGGTCCGCCTCCCGGGTCGACCCGATGACCTCCAGGAGGCGTGAGAAGTAGTTGACTCCGTCCACGTGGGGCATCACGAAGTTCCCAGAGGTCCAGGGGCACTCCGCGGCGGGAAGGAACCAGTCGCTCACCTGTTCAGGTTGTCAGGAGCGGTGGAGATCGTCCACGGTGCTCGATGCGCAGTTCGACGACTTCCTCGCCGACGGTCGCGGACGCGATCGAGGTCGGCATCGCGTGAGCCCGGACCG
>JALZCZ010000414.1 GCA_030862825.1 Actinomycetota bacterium
GAAGTTGCCCAGCACCGGCTGCTGGTCATCGGAGATGTCCAGGTTGGTGATCGTGCCCTGACCGACGTTGGTCACCACGACCCGATACCGCACTGTGTCGCCGTACCGGAACGCCGGGTAGTCGGTCACGTCCTGGGCGTCGTGCCAGTTGCCCTTGTTGTCCTGGACGTACTTCTTCAGGTTCGCCGCGTAGTAGTTCGCCACCGTCATCGGCGCCGAGGTCCGCATCACCAGCTCCGTGTGCTCGGCACGACCCTGCGCCCGGTTCACGAACAGGTCCTCACCGTCCGCGCCTTCGGTCGCGATCCGCACCTTGAACTGCTGTGTCGCGCCCGGGTCCAACTGCGGGCCGATCACCCGGACCGCCGTGGCGTCCGGCGTGTACACCGGCGTCCAGGCGACCGTGTTGCCGACCGGGTTCCCGGCCGCACCATTCGACGCATCCGCCGGGTCGTCGCTGAGTGTGGCCGGGTCCGCGGTGGTGTAGAACACGTTCGCCGCCGGAGCCGGCTCCACCGCCACCAAGGAGTAGTCACCCTCGTAGTCCGTACCGCGGGCGTCGCCCTCGTACGGGAGGATATCGATCGTGTCGGTGTAGGCCTGGGGCAGCGGGTCGAAGGATCGCACGGTCACCGTCCATGTCCCCTCACCGTCACCGTCACCGGTCAGGTTCGGGATGAACGGCGTGTCCGCCGTCTTGCTGATCGTGGTGTAGCCGCTCGTGCTGACGGTGACCTGTGCGGTGGCCGGTTGAGTGGTCACGCCACCGAACGACGCCACGGACGAGTTGGTCAGCGTCTGTCCGGGGGTCGCCGAGCTGTCGGCAACAGCCTGGTAGGTGAGCGCGTGATCCACGTTCGTGGTCACCCCGTCGAGGGTCCAGGTCAGGACCTGTTGCCCGGAGCCGTTCGTCGTGACGGTCGGGGCCGGCGTGGCAGAGCCGGGAACGAAGGTCATGTCCGCCGGAAGCGTGTCGACGATCTCGAACCCGTCCACCGAGGGCGGGATGGCACCGGCACCGTTCGCGGAGTAGGTGAGCGTGTAGGTCGCCGGCACGCCCGGCTTGACGACACTGCGGTCGACCGACTTGCTGATGGCCGGAGTCGCGGTCACGACGTGCAGGACGTCGGCGAATCCCGTGGTGCAGGGGTAGCGAGCGCCGGGGATCGGCGTGATGCAGGCGTCGCGGGGGAACCACTCCTGGGTGTCGAACTGGACGGTCATGAAGCTCCAGACGTCCGTGCCGGCCGGGCTGTCCGGCTTGATGTCCACGATGACGAGGGGGAGGACGTTGTCGCCCGGCGCAGCCTCGGCCTGGCCCTGGGTCATCGTGTACCGGATCGCCTTCACCTGGGACGGGTCAGCCGGTGGGGTCGTGCTCCACCCGCCCGCGACGCCGCAGTCGAAGTTGTAGGGGTCGTAGCCAGCGCTGGCCGGGTCCAGGTGCGCGTCGCTGCCGGTGTAGTACTCGACCACCGCGCCGGGAACCCCACCGGGCGGGACGTTCAGCACGAACCGGTCGAAGGTGACGTATCTGGTGTCCAGAGCCGAGCACATCCCTACCGGGAGGTTGTCGGCCCGAGCGGTGTGGAGCTGGTAGAGGGTGTGCATGTACTGCGCGACCTCGGTTCCGGCTGACACCTGGTAGGTGTTGTCCCACGTGGTGCCGCCGCTGTTGGTGTAGCCCCGGCCCCAGCCAGAGGAGTACAGGCCGGGTGTCGTCCACGCCTTCGATTCGGTGTTGTTCGCGGGGTCGTCTTGAGCGGTCGCACCCGTAGGGGAGGTATACCTCGGCGCGTTAGAGCTGAGCTCGACGGAGCCCGAGGCGCTGGTCATCACCCGGATCCAGATCGAGCCGCTCGCTAGGGCCACCTGGTCGGTGGGGAGCCGATTTCCAGCGGAGTCCAGCGTCGGGGGGTTCGCCGGGTCGTAGTCGATCCCGGTCAGGGTGAGCCGGAACATGTTCGGACCGGTCTGGATGAGCTCACAGGTGCCCACGGACGACGTCATCTGGTTGTCTGGGTGACTCCCGCCCGACCACGGGTGGCCATTGGCGGCGTTGTCCGTGAACGGGGTGCACTGCTGGGGCGCAATCTCGATGGCGCTGCCCTGCTCCGAGGCGATGGTCAGGTCATAGGAGACCGTCGGCGGCCCCGGCTCGCTGCCCTTGTCTTTGCTGAGTGTCCACTCGAGGTCCATCTCGAAGTACCCCGACCCAGAGACGAAGTTCGGAGTGCCTACCCCCCACCGGATGTCCATGCCGAACGGGTTGACGATGTCGATCGGGTCCAGCTCGGCGGTGAGGCCGGCGATCGAGCCCGACGCGCTGAGCTGGCTGCCGCTCGGCCCCTCGACCAGCACGGGGGTCTGCACGACGACCGCGGTGCCTTGGTCGTGGGTGCCGAGATTGCACACCAGCGTCTTACCGTCGGCGGAGATGCTCGATGCCGGCGCGACACCGTTGACCAGGCAGTCGCCCGGTATCGAGTCGAACACCCCGTTGTCGAGAGTGACGGTGAAGGTGACGTTGTCGACCGGGTCGTTGGAGGGCGCCGGCGCGTCGTCGTTCACGTTGACCCGCCAGATGGCGGTGACCACATCGCCGCTGGAGACGGTGTCTGGAGTGTTCGCCTCCCAGTCGCCCTTGATCTCGTACACGGTCGCGGCTGCAGCGGGCCCGGCCAGGGCTGCCATGCCGGTGATCGCCAGTAGCAGCGACAGAGTGCTGGTCGCCCAGCGACGGAGCAGCAAGGCGCCTCTGGCTGTTGGGGCGGAGGTGAGGGGTGATGAAGGGAGCGGCGTGGTCACGATGATTCTCCTCGGTGAGGGTCGAGGCTGGGCCCGGGAGCACCGAGCGACTGGCTTGGCAAACGCTGGGCCCGCCATCGTCGGAAAGACGGGAAAGAGTCGCAATTTGGTCCACGATTGGTACGTCGCTGGTCCGCCCTCCCGCATGGAGAGCAGCGCGTTCCCTGGCTCTACAACCGCCCTCGCCATCCGGCCGCCATATCGGCGACGGAGCGTCACCGGACGCCCCTTGTCAGTGGACGAACACGGGCTTCGTGAACGACCCGTTGCACTTCTGTATCGCGAACGCCGGGCGTGGATCTCAATCAGGGAAGCCGTGTGCATCAGCGGGTGCAAGGAGGAGCCATCCGCATCGCCGTGGCCCGGGGCGAGATCAAACAACGCAGGGTGCAGCGAGTCCACCCTCCCTGTCCCGCGCCTCCATCACAAAGGGCGACCGGCGAAGATGCCTTCGCCAGGTCGCCAGGTCCCCAGGTCGTCAGGTCGCGCCCGGGCCTCGGCTCGATACGAGTCATGGTGCACCGGTCTCCGCCCGGGTACCCGACGCCGCAGCAGAGGGCTTGTTCACCTGCCCAGGTGGAGACCTGAGGTGGCCGACGCATTCCCCTTGCTGCAGCCGGCAGCCGCGCAGCCTTCCCCACCATGAACTCGTGGTCACCAGCAGCGGCGACACCAGGCGGATGTCGTGGCGTGAGGTCCGCGCCACTTGCGACCACGATCCCCAGACCCGACAGCAACCAGGATCAGATCGACACATTGTCGACGGTCCCGTTTCAAGTGTCCGTCATTCCCGCCTGCTGGATATCAGCGACTCGTCCCGAAGTTGCTCAACCCAACCGCAGCTGCCGCGATCTGCTGGCTGCCCGAGAACCCGCGCGGTCGGTGGCACCAGGTCGGCAATATCGAGCGGCGGTGGCGCACGATCGGAGCGGACACCGGCTTCGAGTGGGTGACGCCGCACACCTTCCGCAAGACCGTCGCTGCCTTGCTCGACCGCCTGGTCGACGCGGACACCGCGGCCCGCGTCCTCGGCCACTCCTCAGACGCGATCACCAAGGAGTTCTACATCGAGAAGGACAGGACCACACCTGATGTGACGCACATCCTTCAGTCCTTCGCCGGCAAGACCACGTCGACCGGCTGACGTCGTCGCACCGTTTCGGGCCTCAACCTGCACCTGCTTGCTCCAACGTCGCCCTCGCCAAGTTCCCAAAGTGGGTCACCAGCGCGAACGCTTTTGGGACATGAACGCGGCACAAGGTGAACTGACTCAAGAAACCAAGCGGCCCCTGACCTGCGTCTCCGCAGGTCAGGGGCTCCTTCTCGGTCGGGCTGACAGGATTTGAACCTGCGACCCCTTGACCCCCAGTCAAGTGCGCTACCAAGCTGCGCCACAGCCCGAAGCCCGGCGGGTGCGACTGCCGGGGCGCGTGAAGATTACCGCAGGCCGGGTCGGAGATCGGAATCGGGCTACCTCGTCGCGGCGCTGGCGTTGCTGATCTTCAGCGACGAGTTGTCGACGGCGACGAAGGCCGAGGCGGGGATGGTCTTCAGGTCGTCGATCAGGCGCTCGGGCCAGCGCGCGTGCTGCTCGCCCTGGAAGAACCAGGGCGACCCGTTGTCGGCCAGCACCAGGCCGTGCTTCTTCATGGCGGCGACCACCGTCGTGGCGGCGGGTGAGAGGCCCGCGGCGGACCACGACGGCTTCAGTCGGAAGCGGGCGCCCATCGGCGGGAAGGCGCGGCTCGAGGTGGCTCCGGCGTCGTGCCGGGCCGGCCACAGGTGCCACCTGCTCGTGACGTCGGTGGTGAAGCGGATGGCGTGGTCGACGCGGCCAGCGCGGACCTCGGTCCAACGGAGCAGCCCCGGGAGGATGGGCAGGCAGGCGGCGTCGGCGGAGGTCCAGCCGTCGGGGCGCAGCCGGTTGCTGCGCAGCGACCACACCGCCCCGGAGCCGGCGACCCAGCGGCCGTTGCGGACCCGGGCGGCATACAGCTCGTAGAGGCGACAGGTGCCGGTCTCGACGATGATCGCGTGCCGGTCGCCGTCGGAGGAGCGCCCGCCCTCGATGCGGGTGTCCGGGCCGAGCGGGTAGCGCACCCGGTCGGACTCGTCGGCGTACTGGAACGAGACGGGTACGTCGCGGTGGCTGCGTGGCACCACGGTGACCGGGATGCCGTAGTCAGGACCGTCGCCGTACGACGGACCGAAGTCGGGGTGCAGGTCGCGGTCGGTGGACTTGTGGGAGAGCCACTGCCGGCTCCGTGGGTGCACGGGCAGGCGGCGTACGTCGGCGTGCCACCAGTTGTCGGCGGGAAAGACCCGGCAGCTGGTGGAGGCGACCGGCTTCTCGGGTGCCTGCGGAAGCGGGGTCGACTGCGCGGGCGCGCTGCCGACCGTCACCAGCACCAGGACGAGAACGAGCCGCCGCATCCGGCTACCTCTTCCGCTTCTCCCGCGGCCGCTGCTGCAGGATGATCGGCGTCCCGACGAAGCCGAACTCCTCACGCAGTCGACGTTCGACGTAGCGCTCGTAGCCCGCGTCGAGCTTGCCGCTCGTGAACAGGATGAACATCGGCGGCGCCGTGGTCGCCTGGGTGCCGAAGAGGATCTTCGGTTGCTTGCCGCTGCGCACGGGGTGCGGGTGCTCGGCCACCAGGCGGCCGAGGAAGGCGTTGAGCGCCCCCGTCGTGATCCGGGTCTCCCAGCCCTCCAGGGCCCGGTCGATCGCGGGCACCAAGCGGTCGATGTGCCAGCCCGTGCGGGCGGTGACGTTGATCCGCGGCGCCCACTGCACCTGCACCAGGTCGCGCTCGATCTCGCGGTCGAGGTAGTAGCGACGCTCCTCGTCGACCAGGTCCCATTTGTTGAAGGCGATCACCAGCGCCCGGCCCGCCTCGCGGATGGTCTGCAGGATGCGGACGTCCTGCTCCGACAGCGGCTGGCTGCCATCGACCACGAGCACGGCGACCTCGGCGCGGTCGATCGCGGTGTTGGTGCGCAGCGAGGCGTAGTACTCGTGACCCGACGCCTCCTTGACCCGCTTGCGGATGCCGGCGGTGTCGATGAACCGCCACATCCTCCCCCCCAGCTCGACCAGCTCGTCGACAGGGTCGACGGTGGTGCCGGCGACGTTGTCGACGACCACCCGCTCCTCGCCGGCGAGCTGGTTGAGCAGCGACGACTTGCCGACGTTGGGCTTGCCGACGATCGCGACCCGGCGCGGCCCGCCAGGCTCGGGGTCGCGGTCGGGGGGCGGCTCCGGCAGGGCGGCGAGTACGGCGTCCAGCAGGTCGCCCGACCCGCGCCCGTGCAGCGCGGAGACCGGCCAGGGCTCACCGAGCCCGAGGTTCCAGAGCCCGTAGGCCTCGGCCTCGGCGCGGGCGTCGTCGACCTTGTTGGCGGCGAGGATCACCGGTTTGCCGGACGTGCGCAGGATTTTCACCACGGCCTCGTCGGCGTCGGTGATGCCGACCGTCGCGTCGACCACGAACAGCACGGCGTCGGCGAGCCCGACGGCGACCTCCGCCTGGGCCTTGATCCGCTCGGCCATCCCCCGTGCGTCGGGGTCCCATCCTCCGGTGTCGACCACCGTGAAGGCGCGTCCGTTCCAGTGGGCGTCGTAGGACACCCGGTCGCGGGTGACGCCGGGGACGTCCTCGACGACCGCCTCGCGGCGCCCGATGATCCGGTTGACCAACGTCGACTTGCCGACGTTCGGACGACCGATGATCGCCAGAACCGGAACCGGGCCCACGACTTCGGCCTCGGTCAACTCACTCATGCAGACTTCTCCGTGACTCCCCCACCGGGGTCGGGCTCGCGCTCGCCCCTCGGCAGCGGTCCGGGGAGCTGCCGACCGGTCAGCTCCAGTGCGGCGTCCAGATCCTGGAGCATCCGCTCCCTCAACTTACGCGATGCATCGCCCACAGCCGAACGCGTGCGCGGCCAGGGCGTCTGCTCGAACCGGACGGGCTCCCCGTAGACGACCTCGATCAGGGTGCCGCGCGGGGGCATCGAGTTGGAGTGACCGCCCGGCTCGCGGGTGCCGACCATGATCACCGGCACGATCGGGGCGCCTGTCACCATGGCCAGGTAGGCGGCACCGCGGTGGAACAGCTCCAGCTCACCGGCGCCCCTGCCGCCCTCGGGGAAGATGCCCACCACTCCCCCGTCGCGCAGCACGCGCAGGCTGGTCTTCACGGCCAGCGGGTCGGTCTGGAACCGGTCGACGGAGATCTGGCCGGCCTTGAGCAGGAAGCGACCCATCCGGCCCTGGAACATCTCGCGCTTGGTGAGCGCGTGCACCGGGCGCGGCGAGAAGATCGCCAGGACCGGCCCGTCCAGGACGCCCACGTGGTTGGCCGCGAAGACGACGGGTCCGCGCATCGGCACCCGGTCCGCGTGGTGCAGCACGATCCTGTAGCGGCGCCGGATGACCGCCCGCGCAGTCGCCCGAATCCGGCTCAGCCGGAACGTCTCGGGATGCCGGATGTGGTCGGTGCGCGGGAGCTGCTCGTGTGGAGAGTTCATGCGCGCACCCGTGTCACGAGGCTCGAGACGAGCGCGATGACCTCCTCCAGCGTGTACGCCGTGGTGTCGATGTGCGCGGCGCCGTCGGCCATCACCAGGGGTGCGGTGGCGCGGCCGGAGTCGATCCGGTCGCGCTCGAGCAAGGTCTCCTGCGTGGTGGCGACGTCCGAGCCGCCCTCCTCGGCAGCCCTGCGCGCGGCGCGGGCGACCGGGTCGGCGGTGAGGTAGACCTTCACCGGCGCCTCGGGCCACACCACGGACCCGATGTCGCGCCCTTCGACCACGATGCCGGAGCCGGCCTCGACCTCGCGGCGGATGATCGCTCGCTGCAGCTCCAGGAGGCGCGCCCTGACGTCGGCCACCGTGCTGACCGGCGACACGGCGGCATTCACGGCCTCGCTGCGGATCTCCACGGCCACGTCGATGCCGTCGACAGTGATCGTGGGCGCCGCCGGGTCGGTGCCGGACTCGATCACGGGCTCGCCGGCGCGGGCCGCCACGGCGTGGGGATCGTGCACGGAGACGCCCTCGCGGAGCATCCACCAGGTCATCGCGCGGAACTGTGCGCCCGTGTCGAGGTAGTGCAGCCCCAGCCGCCGGGCGACCCCGCGGCAGGTGCTCGACTTGCCGGAGCCAGATGTCCCGTCGACGGCGACCACCAGGCCTCCTTCGAGGCGGCCCTCGGGGCCGAGATCGGTACTGCTCACGGGGCGTGAGCCTACCGGTGAGTCACCCAACCGCGAGATTCGAGCGAGGCCAGCAGGTGCTCGGAACGCTCGACGGCGACCAGCAGCTCGACCAGCCCGACCGGTCGGCCGGGGTCGTGGTCGATGTGGACGTCCTCGATGTTGACCTCGCTCTCGCCGGCGTCGGCGAAGAGGCGCGCCAGCTCGCCCGGATGGTCGGGCACGGACACGAAGACCGAGGCCATCGGCCGCGGTGGCCCGCCGTGCTTGCCGGGGATCGCGCGGGTGCCGTCGACGCCGCTCGCGAGCACCGCCTCCAGCCCGGTGCGGTCGCCGGTCTCGAGGGCATCGATCACCGCGTCCAGACGCTCGCGGACGCCCGACAGCAGCTCGCCGACCGCGCCGGCGTTGGCGGCCACGATCTGGCCGTAGAGCACGGGGTCGCCGGCGGCCACCCGGGTGACGTCGCGGACGCCCTGGCCCGACAGCGCCAGGTGCTCGGCGGGGGCGTCGGCGAGCGCTCCGGCGGCCAACACCGCCATCAGGTGGGGCAGGTGGGAGGTCCGGGCGACGGCGCGGTCGTGCTCCTCGGGGCTCATCCGCACCGGCACCGCGCCGCAGAGCAGCACCAGCTCTTCCACCAGCGCCACGGCATCGGGGTCGGAGACCGCGTGCGGCGCGATCGCCCAGGGGCGACCGTCGAACAGGGAGCTGATGCCCGCCAGCGGGCCGGACCGCTCGCTGCCGGCCATCGGGTGGCTGCCGACGTAGCGCTCCGCGCCTGGCAGGCCGCTCACCGCTTCCGCGGGGCCGGACTTCACGCTCCCGACGTCGGTGACCACTGCGTCGCCGGTCAGCGCGGCCGTGATCGCCTCGACCAGGTGGTCGGGCGGCACCGCCACCACCACCAGCTGTGGCCGGTCGCCGACGACCCGCGGCCGGCCGGCGCCGAGGCCTGACGCCGTACGCAGGTGGTCCTCCGAGACGTCGGTCAACAGCACCTCGAGACCCGCGGCGCGGCAGGCGAGACCGATCGAGGTGCCGAGGAGGCCGGCGCCGACCACCTCGACGGGCCCGGTCAGCTCGACATCGACGTCACTCATCCGGCAGCTCGCGGACGCGGGTCAGGTCCTTGCGCAGGGCCGCGGCGCCGTGCAGGTAGACGTGCGTGATGTCCGCGCGCGGAAGGTCGGTCTCGACGTGGGCCATCATCCGCACCACCCGCGGCATCGAGCCCTCGATCTCGAGCTCTCGGGCACAGATCAGCGGGATCTCGCCGAACCCGAGCCGCCGCGCGGCGTACGCCGGGAACTCGGAGACCAGGTCGTCAGTGGCCGTGAAGATCACCGAGATGAAGTCGTCGACCTCGAGGCCGTTGGCGCTCATCACGTCGAGCACCATTTCGGCGACCCGCGCGAGCATGTGGTCGCGCTCGTCGACGTCGAGCTGGGTGGCTCCGCGTACCGCTCTGACATGCACGCGGCTGATGCTAACTGGGCTGGTAGCTCCCGAAGGACCAGTGGTTGCCCTCTGGATCGTTGACGCTACCCCCGCGGCCGCCGTAGTCCTGGTCGACCATCTCCCGCGTGACGGTCGCCCCGGCGGCGACGGCTCTGGCGAAGACGTCGTCCGGGTCGTCGGTGACCAGGTAGGCCGCGGACGAGCCGGGGTTGTCGATCAGCCCGCCCTCGATGACCGAGCCGAACATGATCCCGCCGCCCCCGGGCCACAGCCACTCGGCGTGCGTGACCACGCTGGGGTCGGTGTCGTCGCGGTAGGTGGCGTGCTCGGTGAACCCGATCGCGCCCAGCCATCGCATCATCGCCTCGGCGTCCTGGAAGGCCATGGTCTGCCAGTGCCGGACGTTCGTTGCTTCGCTCATGCCGTCAGCATGTCGGCGCCGAGGACCCCGCGGCTTGCAGGTTTGGGAACTCCTCGCGGAGCCACTGGCTGGGCGGGCAGCCGGCCAGCTCGCGCCACTCCCGCGCCAGGTGGGCCTGGTCGGCGTAGCCGGCCCGGGCCGCCGCGTCCGCGAGCGGGGAGCCGGAGCGGGCGGCGTCGAGCACCAGGTCGCGGCTGGCCTCGAACCTGGCCACCCGCTGCCACTCCTTGGGGCTGAGGCCGGTCTCCGCCCGGACCAGGTTGCCGAGGTGGCGGCGGCTGTAGCCCACCTCGTCGGCCACGGCAGCCACCGGCGCTCCCGCCGTGAGCCGGGCGAGCGCACGGCCGACCTCCGCGCGCGGGCCGGGTGCGTCGTGGCGGGCCAGCGCCGCGACCAGCGACCGCTGCACGACCCGGCTGCGCTCCTCCCA
>JALZCZ010000374.1 GCA_030862825.1 Actinomycetota bacterium
GTCGTGGCCGGCCACGACACTACGTCGATCCACGCTGCCATCGAGCGCGCGCACCAGTTGCACCTCGCCCTGCGGGGACCCGCCGGAGCCCTCCGCAACGGAAAGGTGGTGACCGTCTTCTCCCCGAAGGGTGGAGTCGGCAAGACCACGGTGGCTGTCAACCTCGCGCTGGCGCTCACCGAGAAGGGTGCCCACAAGGTCTGCCTCGTCGACCTCGACCTCGCGTTCGGCGACGTGGCGATCACCATGCAGCTCTTCCCGACGCACTCGATCGAGCAGGCCATCGGTTCGGAGGAGTCGATCGACCAGGCCATGCTCGACGGGTTGCTCACCCGCCACAAGGACTCGCTGATGGTGCTCGCGGCACCCGCCCACCCCGACGTCCGGGAGCGCGTGACGGCGGTCCTGGTCTCCCGGATCCTGAAGACGCTGAAGGAGAACTTCGACTACGTCGTGGTCGACACGGCGCCGACGTTCGACGACGTCACGCTGACTGCCCTCGACGAGACCGACGAGTGCATCATCCTGGCCACGCTCGACGTACCTACCCTGAAGAACGTCAAGGTCGCACTGGAGACGCTCGACCTCCTCAACATCTCGCGGGGTCACCGGCATCTCCTGCTCAACCGGGCAGACGACCGGGTCGGGATCACCGTCGACAAGGTGGAGACCATCCTCGGGATGCCCGTCGAGGTGCAGATCGGCACGGACGTGGCGATCGCCGCCGCCACCAACGCCGGCACGCCCATCGTGGCCGACAACCCCGGTCATCCCTCCAGCATCGCGGTCGCGAACCTCGCGTCCCGGCTCGCTGGTGACTCAGTCACGGCGCCTCCGCGCGCCGATCGTGGTGACCACGGCGACGGCGAGACGACCGAGAGCAGGAAGCGGCGTTTCGGCAGGAAGAGCAGGTAGTCGCGTGAGCACTCTTTCGGATCGTCTGGCCGCGGCCCGCCGCGCCAGCGACGTCGGCAAGCACGCGGCCGCCGCACCTGGACGCCGTTCCCACGATGTTCTGCTCGACGACGGCCCGGTGGCCGACCCGGCCGCCGCAGCGCCGCCGTCCCCGGCAGCGGTGTCGGCCAAGGCGCCGACGGGTGTCGCGGCCAAGCCCGCGGAGGCTTCACCGGCTCGCCGTTCCCTCGCCAACCAGCAGAGCGACCGGATCGACGAGCTCAAGGCCAGCGTCCACGGCGAGCTGCTCAAGGAGCTCGGCCCGCATCTGTACGACGCGGAGATGGACCAGAGCCAGCTCGACCAGGAGGTCCGCAAGATCCTCGCCGACGTGCTCTCCTCCCAGGACCGGCCACTCAGCAACAGCGACCGGGCCAGGGTCACCCAGGAGATCAGCGACGACATCCTCGGCTACGGCCCGATCGAGCCGTTCCTGCGCGACATCGACGTGTCCGAGGTGATGGTCAACCGTCACGACAGCATCTGGCTGGAGAAGAACGGCAAGCTCGTGCAGGCCGACGCGCAGTTCACCGACGAGGCTCACCTGCGCCGCACCATCGACAAGATCGTCTCGCGGATCGGCCGACGGGTCGACGAGGCCAGCCCGATGGTGGACGCCCGGCTCCCCGACGGCAGCCGAGTCAACGCCGTGGTGCCGCCGCTGGCCGTCGACGGCTCGGTGCTGACCATCCGGAAGTTCGCGGCCGACCCCCTGACGGCGGTCGACCTCGTCAAGTACGGCACGCTGACCCCCCAGACGCTCGACTTCATCGACGCCTGCGTGCGCGGCCGCCTCAACGTGATCGTCTCGGGGAGCACCGGCGCCGGCAAGACCACCACGCTCAACGTGCTGTCGTCGTTCATCCCGAACGACGAACGGATCGTGACCATCGAGGACGCTGCCGAGCTCCAGCTCAAGCAGGAGCACGTCGTCCGTCTCGAGTCGCGCCCGTCGAACATCGAGGGCAAGGGTGCGGTCACCATCCGTGACCTGGTGAAGAACAGCCTGCGCATGCGCCCCGACCGCATCATCGTCGGTGAGGTCCGCGACGCCTCCGCGCTGGACATGCTGCAGGCCATGAACACCGGCCACGACGGCTCCATCTGCACGCTCCACTCCAACGGGCCGCGCGACACGCTCTCCCGCATGGAGACGATGGTGCTGATGGCGGGCATGGACCTCCCGGTGCGCGCGATCCGGGAGCAGGTGGCCTCGGCCGTCGACGTGATCGTGCACCAGACCCGCTTCAAGGACGGCAGCCGGCGAATCACCCACATCAGCGAGGTCGAGCGGATGGAGGGTGACGTGATCACCCTCCAGGACATCTTCGTCTTCGACAACACCGCGGGCTTCGACGCCGAGGGCCGCAACCTCGGCCGGCTGCGGTCCACCGGCCTCCGCCCGAAGTTCCTCGACAAGCTCGCGAACTACAACGTGAACGTCGACCCGCTGCTCTTCCACACGGACCGGATCTGATGAGCGGGCTGCGCTCGCTGTTCGCCGCGGCCGCGGTCGCGGGCACGCTGCTGATGGGCGCCGCCGGGGGCGCCGTGGCCGCCGACGGTTCCATCGCGCACGTCGAGCCGACCTCCGACGGCCTGCAGATCCTGGTCTCGGTGCCGCCCGACGCCGTCATCGACCTCGACCAGGTCGGCGTCACGATCAACGACACCGACGCTGACGCGGAGGCCGTGCTGGCCAACTCGTCGACCCTCGTCGAGCGCACCGCAGTACTGGCCATCGACACCAGCAGGTCCATGCGCGGGACGCGCTTCGATGCGGCCAAGGAGGCCGCCCTCGCCTACCTCGACGCCGTGCCGGACGACGTGAAGGTCGGCATCGTGAGCTTCGCCGCCGACGTGATCTCGTCCCTCCAGCCGACCCTGGACCGCGATCTTGCACGCGAGGTGATCGACCAGCTGAGCCTGTCGCGTGAGACCCGCCTCTACGACGGCGTGCTCGCCGCCGCAGAGATGGCTGGCGACGACGGTCAGCGGTCGCTGCTCGTGCTCTCCGACGGCGCCGACACGAGCCAGACAGCGATCAGCGACGTCACGGCCGCGATCTCCGAGCATGAGCTCCTGGTCGACGTCGTGGCCCTCGAGCAGAGCGGACCCGACCTCAAGGCCCTGGCCAAGCTCGCCAGGGCGGGCAACGGGCGCGTGATCAGCGCCGACAGCTCCGCCCTCTCCGAGGCGTTCTCCGCCGAGGCCGACGTGCTCGCCCGGCAGGTCCTGGTGACCGCGCAGGTGCCCGACCGCGAGAGCGGCACCCAGGGCACGATCGAGGTGACGCTCCCCTCGTCGGACGGCGACATCTCGGCGTCGGCGTACACGACGATCCAGGGCGAGAGCGAGATCGCGCCCGAGGTGGTTGCCCCCGAGCGTGGCTGGTCGCCGCCGGACTGGGTGATGTACGCCGGCGTGGGCGCCGTGGGCCTCGGCCTGGTCGTGCTGCTGGTCTTGCTGGTGCCGGCGCCGGCCAGACCGATGAGCATCGTCGACCGGGTGGCGTCGTACACGTCGTCGACCGGCGCGGGCAACGAGCCGCAGGCGAAGTCCGAGGGGGAGCCCCTCGCACATGCCAAGGAGGCCGTCGCCCAGGTGCTCAGGAACAACCAGAGCCTGGACGCGAAGATCACCCATCGGCTCGAGGGGGCCGGGAGCGACCTGAAGTCGTCGGAGTGGCTGCTGCTGCACGTCGCGATCCTGGTCATGTCCGGGGCGGTGGGCCTGCTCATCGGCCAGGGCAGCCTGGCCGTCGGCCTGGTCCTCATGCTGCTGGGAATCGTCGGCCCGTGGTTCTACCTTGGCTTCCGTAAGTCGCGCCGACGCAAGAAGTTCAACGCCGCCCTGCCCGACACGCTGCAGCTGATGTCCGGTTCTCTCGCGGCCGGTCTGTCCCTGGCGCAGTCGGTGGACACGATCGTGCGCGAGGGCACGGAGCCGGTCGCGACGGAGTTCAAGCGGGTGATGATCGAGGCCCGGCTGGGCGTGCCGCTCGAGACCGCCCTGGAGGGCGTCGCCGAGCGGTTCGAGAGCAAGGACTTCGAGTGGGTGGTGATGGCGATCAACATCCAGCGTCAGGTGGGCGGCAACCTGGCCGAGCTGCTCGACACCGTGGGCGCCACGATGCGCGAACGCGAGTATCTTCGCAGGCAGGTCGCCTCGCTCTCCGCGGAGGGCAGGCTGTCGGCCATGGTGCTGTCGGTGCTGCCGCCCGGGTTCCTGCTCTACCTGCTGGTCGCCAACCGTGAGTATGTGATGCCGCTGTTCACCGACGTTCGTGGCCTCGCGATGCTGATCGGTGCCACAGTGTGGCTGTTGGTCGGCGTGTTCTGGATGAGCAAGCTCGTCAAGGTGGAGGTGTGACGTGCTGCTTCTCTTCGTGATGGGCCTGATCCTGGTTCTCGCCTCCATCCTGCTCGTCTCCATGGCTGTCGGCGACGCCCCGCGACCCGGCGGCGTCGGCCGCTCCATCGCGGTGCTCGAGGCGATGCGCAGCGCACCCGCCGAGATGACCAAGGACCTCGACCGGTCGTTCGGGGAGCGTGTCCTCGAACCGCTGCAGGCGCGGGCGCTGACCCTCGGCAAGCGGCTCTCCGGTGCCGACTCCTCCGACCGGATCCGCCACAAGCTCGACCTGGCCGGCAACCCGCACGGCTGGACCGTCGACCGGGTGCTGTCGGGCAAGGTCATCGGCGCGATCGCCCTCGCGCTGGTGGGGCTGGCCCTCGCTCTGCTCGTCGGAACGCCGGTGACGCTGCGGATCCTGGCCCTGCTGGTCGGCCTCGGCATCGGCTTCTTCGTGCCCGACTTCCTCCTCTACCAGCGTGGCTACGACCGGTCCGCGCAGATGCAGCGCGACCTGCCCGACGCCATCGACCTGATGACGATCAGCGTGGAGTCCGGACTCGGCTTCGATGCCGCCGTGCAACAGGTCGCCCGCAACACCGAGGGCCCGCTCGCCGAGGAGTTCTCCCGGCTGCTGCGGGAGATGCAGATCGGACAGGGCCGCGCGGACGCACTGCGTGCGATGGCCGAGCGCACCAACATCGACGAGCTCAGGTCGTTCGTCAGTGCGATGGTGCAGGCCGACATCCTCGGCATCCCGGTGGCTACAGTGCTCCGCGTGCAGTCGAGCGAGATGCGGGTCAAGCGCCGTCAACGTGCGGAGACGAAGGCCCAGCAGGTGCCGGTGAAGATCACCGTGCCGCTGATCTTCTGCATCCTGCCCTGCCTGTTCATGGCCGTGATGGGTCCGGCCGTGCTCTCCGTGCTGGACGGTCTCGGCTAGGACCCCCTGGATGCGAGACCGGCAACTCCTCCGACTGTCCGGAGCGGCACGTCTCTTCGTGCTGCTGGCGATCGTCGCCACCCTGGTGGCGGAGACGATCAACCTATCGCCGGAGGACGACCCGGCCGACCACGTCCGCCTGACCCTGGCCGTGTGCCTGACCCTCGCCGCCATCTGGGGGCTGGGGCAGATCGCCGCGTGGCGACCGCGTCTGCGGACCACGTTGTCGCGCACCGAGGAAGCAGCGCTGGTCGGTCTCGTCTGCGCGTTCGCCCTCGGTGAGTCCACCGCGCCCCTGATCGCGCTCACGGTGCCGCCGTTCGTCGCGGGCCTGTACGACGGTCTTCGGGGTGCCGCCCGGGCCCTCTCGGCGCAGCTGATCGCGATCGTGCCGGTCGTGTTCGTCTTCGACACCCACCTGTTCCGTGACCAGCCCGAGGTCGGCCTGGCGCTTTTCGCCTGGGCCATCGCCGGGGTGGGCTTCGCGCTGATCGCGATCTTCATCCGGTCGACCGCGATCGCCGACGACGACGAGCTGGCGCCGTACCGCCACGCCCAGGACCTGCTCCGGCAGCTGATCGACATCTCCGGCGGGCTCAGCTCCGGCCTCGACGTGAACACGACCGCCGGCAGCATGCTGAGCACCGTCGGCGACCAGCTGCCCGTGTCGGCGACCGCGCTCTACGTGCCACGTGGCGAGACCCTCACCTCGGTGATCGGGCGCGCCGCGGAGGCGCCCGACGACCTGCTCCTCTGCGAGGCGCTCGCCGTCGACGCCTGGGCCACCACCAAGACCGTGATCGCCGGCAACGCCTTCGCCTTCCCCGTCGGTGAACGCGCGATCATCGGCGGAGTTCTGTCCGGCCGGGTGGATCTCGAGACGATCGACCTGTCCGCGGTCATCGAACAGGCGATCGGTCTGCTCGAGCCCGACGCCGTGCGTCTCGACACGGCGCTGCTCTTCTCCGAGTTCCGCGACTCCGCCACCGCCGACGAGAGGCGCCGCCTCGCGCGCGAGATGCACGACGGAGTGGCCCAGGACATCGCCTCGCTCGGCTACCTGGTGGACGCGGTCGCAGCGAAGCCCGAGTCGCCGCGGCAGGCCGAGCAGCTCCAGGTCCTGCGCGAACGGATCAGCCACGTGGTGGCGGAGGTGCGGCAGTCCGTGCTCACCCTGCGCACCAGCGTCGGCGAGAACGAGAGCCTGGGCGCCGCGATCAGCTCCGTGGCGCGCCACCTCAGCGAGGTCTCCGGCATTCCGATCCACGTCACGCTGGACGAGCACACGACGCGGCTGCGGCCGGCGGTCGAGGCCGAGCTCTACCGGATCAGCCAGGAAGCCATGAACAACGCGATCAAGCACGCGCAGGCCACGGCGATCACCGTGCACTGCCAGGTGCACGCCCCCGCGGCGTCGATCACGATCGCCGACGACGGTCGCGGCATGCAGCAGGCGCGCAGCGACTCCCACGGCCTGAAGATCATGCAGGAGCGGGCCCGGCTCATCGATGCCGACCTGACCTTCGACACGAACCGCGAAGGCGGTCTCGCCGTCCGCGTACGCATCGCGGGCGACGAGCCGGGGAACCTGGACCCTAACGACGACCCGCATGAGAAGGTGAGCTGATGACTGACGACCTGATCCGCATCCTGCTGGTCGACGACCACGAGCTGATCCGCGACGGTCTGGCCGCGGTGATCGATCTCGAGGACGACATGACCGTGGTCGCCACTACCGGCAGCGTGGCCGAGGCACTGGCGTCGTACGCCGACGTGACGCCCGACGTCGTCATCGCCGACCTCCAGCTCCAGGACGGCACCGGCCTCGACATCGTGCGCACGATCCGCAAGGAGAGCGACGACGTCGGGCTGATCGTGCTGACCATGCACTCCGGCGACGACCAGATCTTCGCCGCGATGGAGGCCGGTGCCTCCGGGTTCGTCGGCAAGGACGCTCCAGCCGGTGAGGTGGTCAAGGCGGCGCGCCACGCCTCCGTCTCCCCCCGGTCGTTCATCTGTGCCGGGCTGGTGGGCGCGATGATGCGCCGGCAGGCCTCCGAGTCCTCGCGGCTCACCGAGCGCGAGCACGACGTCCTGCTGCTGCTCGCCGACGGGCTCGGCGCCGCGGCGATCGGCGAGAAGCTCTACCTGAGCGAGTCGACCGCGAAGTCCCACATCGCCCGGATCTACCAGAAGCTCGGCGCCGTCAACCGCGCGCAGGCACTGGTCACCGCGATGCGCACCGGCCTGCTCTCCAGCGTCGCCCCCAGCGCCCGCAACTGAGCCGCACGCGGCACGTCGGCATAGTCCGAAGTGACTAGCCGGTCCGGCCGAACTCCCGATTCGGACAGGGCCGCCGCTGAGTCAGGATCAACCCAGGTGAGGGTCCTGGGACCTCACGCGGAGGTCTATTCACACGTCTGAGGGAGCACCATCATGATGGACTGGATCCAGAGCTTCATCCAGGCACGCATCGGCAGGCGCGAGGAGCGCGGCGCCTCCGCCGTCGAGTACGGCCTGCTCATCGCCGGCATCGCCGCCCTGATCGTGGTCGCGGTCTTCGCGCTCGGCCCGGTCGTCAAGGAAGCGTTCAACACGACCTGCGACACCATCGCCAGCAACGACGGCAACACCGTCACGACCGACGACTGTGCGTCATAGCTCGCACTGAATCGAAGTCGGTGCCTCCGGCTCAAGAGGCCCCATGGGGACACGGGCCCGACATCCAGGATGACGTCAACGCCCAGTGGACGTGCCACGATCCGGCGGCGCCCCCACCAGACCGACAACATCTACCGTCGCTCGACCCGATCGATGGCTCCGCCCTGGTCGCGGTTGGGTCGCTATCGGATTGCTGTCACGAAGCCTTCGCCGTCACCTGCGACGAGACGAGGGGCACGCCGGCGACGATCGGCGCCACCTGCGGCAGCTGACAGGTTCGAACCACACATCACCCCCGTGGCCCGGGTGTTCCGATGACCGATCGCGGAGCATCCGGGCGGCGGGGGTGTTCGCGTTCGTGAGCGACGACGTCCGTGACGCGCCTTGGTCACGATGCCCGATCAGGCAACGGAGGCGACAAGGCAGGCACCCGATTCCTAGTCCCAAATGACTACACCGGTCGAGCCGAACTCCCGATTCGGGCGAGGTGGCTGGTGGGTGAGGATCTTCCCAAGAGGTTCCCGCGGATCTACACGGGGCCAGACACTTACCGAGGGAGACCACCACAACATGTTCGCCAAGATCGAGAACTTCATCCAGGCCCGGCTCGCCAAGCGCGAGGAGCGCGGAGCCTCCGCCGTGGAGTACGGCCTGCTCATCGCCGGCATCGCCGCCCTGATCGTGGTCGCGGTCTTCGCGCTCGGCCCGGTCGTCAAGGAGGCCTTCAACAAGACCTGCGACACCATCGCCAGCAACGACGGAAGCACCGTCACGGCCGCTGACTGCTCCAGCTGACCGCCCGAAGTGTTCGGTGCCGCGGAGGGAGCGGCATCGAACACTCTCAGCAGGTGCGGGGCCCCGCGAGGGAGCGGCGCCTCGCACCGTCAGCCCGAGCTGGACACCAGGTCACTCCTCGGTGGTGACCTCCGGGTGGGGAACAGCCCTCGTCGAACGGACCGGTCAGCGACTCAGTCGCGGCCCATCCGCTCGGCGAGGGCTATTCGCTTGAGTACGGGCGGGTGGCTGCCGAACCACCACTGCGACCAGCCGATCGGGGTGGGGTCCGTCAGGGAGCGCAAGGCCAGCTTTCGCTGCATGGCCGCGAAGGCTTGGGGGTCGTCGGTCGTGGTGAGGGCATCCACGTCCGCGCGGATTTCGATCTGCCGGCTGATGCCGTTCTGCACCGGAGCGGTCGCCAGCATCGCCACCGCGACCACGGCCAGCAGCACCGGCACCACCCCGGGCTCTCCCATCGCCGGCCACCCGCGTCGCCGCAACCGGCCCAGGAGCAGCGCCAGCAGGCCGACTCCGAGCAGGGCACCCGCGGCTCCCAGAGCCGTGCCGATGAGCACGTCGTCGTGCCGGGCGTGGGCGAGCTCGTGCGCGACCACGGAGAGCGCCTGGTCCTCCGGGAGCGACTCGACCAGGTTGTCGTAGACCACGACCCGCCGGGTGCCGCCGAAACCCGACACGTAGGCGTTCAGCGTCGTCGTGCGCCGCGATGCATCGGCGACGAGCACGTCGTCGATCGGCACCCCTTCCTCGTCGGCCAGCGCGAAGATGTCGGTGCGGAGCTGCCCCGCCTCGAGCGGGGTGAAGTCGTTGAAGACCGGCTCGACCACCACGGGGTAGACGAAGGAGCCCGCCGCCACCAGGGCCACGAGCAGGGCACCCGCAACGGCGGGCCACGCGCGCGGCCAGCGCCGGGCGCAGGCCATCACCGCGACCACGCCGATGGTGATGATCACGATGCTGACCAGCTCGCCCTTGACCTGGTCGACGGCGAACGCCGACCAGGTTTGGTTGCTGAGGCCGTAGTCGCGCTGGAGCATCCGCTGCGCGACCGCGAACGGGAGCGTGAGCACGCGGCCGACCAGCGCGAGCACGGCGACGATCTGCAGCACCTGGAGCCACCACGGTCCGGGCAACCGGTCGAAGAGCGCCCGCCCACGACGGGTGAACCCGAACCAGCAGGCCACGAGCAGCGACACGACCAGCGAGCTCCAGCTCCAGACCCGCGCCCACCGGGAGAACTCCTCAGCGCGCTGGATCTCCTCGGCGCTGAACACGGACCGGGCCGGGACGGGCTCCAAGGGGCCTCCGGGCACCGGGTCCCACGGCACCAGCCACCAGGCGACTGCCACGAGCGCGATGCCGGCCACCCACGCGACCGCGACCGCGGTGCGCCCACTCGCGTCCATCACCGTGCCAGTTCCCTCAGGCGTTGCTGCCACGCAGCGACGAGGTCGCCCTCGCTCCAGCCGAACCCTGCCTGCAGGTGGCCGGCCAGCGGTCCACCCGCGTCGGCCTCCTCGTAGAAGCGGACCAGGGCGTCCTCGCCGCCCCGCTCGGCCAGCACCTCGCACACCAGCCAGGCGGCCTCGTACGCCGCTCCCAGGTGTGCCTCGCCACCGTTGAAGTCGTCCTGGTCGGGGAGGGCCCGCGGCACACCCTGTCGGCGCACCTGGTCGATGATCTGGGCCGCGATGCGGGACACCGGGAGATCGATGCCGCGCAGGGCGATGTAGTCGGCGAAGCCCTCGATGAGCCACTTGGGCGCCGTGCTCTCCGGCGCACGGGTGGCCACGTGAGCCGCCTCGTGGCTCATCACGACGCGGTCACCCTGCTCGCTGTTGCGGTCGAACACCTCGGGGTTGACGAAGACATGGAGCGGAGCATCGGGCGTCAGCATGCCATCGGGCGACGCGGTCACGGCGGCGATGGAGGCATACGCACCGGCGTCGGCGTCCAGGGCCGCCTCCAGGCCGGCCAGGTCGGCCGGGACCTCCACCACCAGGCGCGGCCGCCATGACCTCAGCACCCGCGTGACGGGCGGGATGGCGGCCTCGGTCACCCGCTGGTAGTCCGCGAGCCGGGCGGAGTCGCCCGCCACCACCACGAGCGTGCTCGGAGTACGCCGCACGGTCACGGGGCCACCCATCCACACCGGTGTCCGCCGGTCTCCCCCGCCGATCGAGACGATCCGCGCCTCGCCCGTCTCCGCGGAGTTCACCCGGAACGTCATCAGCACCTCGGCGCGTGCCGGCGCGTCATCGAAGCCGCCGAAGGCCCATGTGGCGTCGACTGCCGCGGTCCAGGTGCCGTCGGGCGAGATCCCGCTGGCCTCGTCGACGTAGCGGAGGCCGAAGTCCTCGACGTGGAGCAGCCCGGCGTTGACCGCCAACGCGACCAGCTGCGAGCTGGAGGCCGCGTCGTCCGCCGCGGCGAGCGCTCCGGCGGCGTCGGAGTCACGCTCCTGCACCGCGGTGGTGAGGTCCTCCAGGGCCGCGGCGGCGGCCTCGGGAGCGACGCGGGGACCAGTGGGCTCGGGGCGCGGGGCGACGTACGTGTCAGGACGCGTCGCGAGCCATGCGACGCCGGCCACCACGGCCAGGAGCGACAGCGAAAGACCGGCCACCCACCAGAGTGGGCGGCCGGCCTTCGAGTCGCTGGATGCTGCCAGAACGTCAGCCCGGCCGGACCGCGCCGACGTACGGCATGGAGTACATGTCGGAGACGACGACACCGGTGCCGGGGTTGGCGGCGTGCACGATCATGCCGTTGCCGATGTACATCCCGACGTGGCTGATCGGGCTGTAGTAGAAGACCAGGTCACCCGCCCGCAGGGCGTCCGCCGAGACCGGGGAGCCGGAGCCGTACTGGGCGCTCGACGAGTGCGGCAGAGACACACCGGCCTGCGCCCAGGCCATCATGGTCAGGCCCGAGCAGTCGAAGGAGCTCGGTCCGGCGGCGCCGTAGACGTAGGAGTCGCCGACCTGAGCCATGGCGTACTCGACGGCGGCGGCGGCGCGACCGGATGCCGGCACGTCGGAGGGGACCCGGAGGCCGTCACCGCGCGACAGGATCGCGTCGCGCTCCTCCTCCTTCAGACGCTCGAGCAGCGCCTCGGCCTCGGCGTGCTTCTCGTCGATCGTCTTCTTCTCGGCTGCCAGACGCTCCTCGAGGGCGGCCACCTGGTCGGCCCGCCGCTTCGTGGCGTCGTGCCGGATGTCGAGGGCCTCGATCTCCGTGGCGTAGTCGTCGAAGAGCTGGTCCTGGAAGTCGCTGTACGCCGCCATCGTCGCCATCTGCGACAGGAAGGAGGTGGAGTCTCCGGAGAGGAAGACCTGCCCCGCGGCAGAGATGTCGCTGCCCTCGTACTGGTCGACGACCGAGTCGGCGAGCCGGTTGCGCACCGACTCCAGCGCCTGGTCCTGGCGCTTCTGGTCGGCCGAGAGCGAGTCGAGGTCCTGGTTGAGCTCGTCGAGCTCGAGCTTGGCGTCGTTGTAGCGCTCCGAGGCCTGCTCGGCCTCGTGGTACAGGCTGTCGACGCGAGCCTGGACGTCGTCGATGTCGGGCTCGGCCTGAGCGGAGGTCGACGGGACCAGCCCGATCGCGGTGGCGAGGGCGAGTCCGGAGACGATGGTGGCAATGCGGTGGCGGCGCGTGGGCCGCCGGGTGGTCCGTCCGTGATGCACGAGCGGGCGGTCTCCCTTGCGTGTCGTACGCCTACCGGGTGAGCTGACGGGTTCGGGCACGACTGGCCCTACCCCCGCTCCTCGCCACCGGTGTGATGGCGCCTCGCGGGTGATTCACCCCAGGTGGTGCCGCGTGGTGCGACAACCGTTGGTTCCCCGGCTCCCGGCCGCTGCATCGTGTGGATGCGGCGACCCGGACTCAGCGCGGCATCCGCGCGGGCCCTGCTGACCCACTCTCACGGACACCTGAGGCGCCAGGTTAGTACTCCGGGCGACCTGGGCCAACTCTGACCCCGAGGTCGTGGACACGTGTCGCGGCTCACAGGATGGGGGAACCCGATCAGGCGGACTCCACCTCGGGGCCGGCGACCGGCCGAACCAGGCGCAGCGGCGGGACCAGCCCGCCCTCGGCGAGGACGTCGAACGCCCGGCGCTCCTCGTCGTCGAAGGTCAGCTCCGGAGGCGGGCCCAGCAGCACGGTCACCACGCAGTCGTGGCAGGCCAGGCCGCGGACCACGCAGGTGTCGCAGTCGATTCTCGTCGTCATGACGGCCACGCTGCCAGGGGCCACCGACAGAGCTCACCGTCAGTCGGCCGCCGGGTCCTCGGCGAGGGGTGCGTCGGCGCGGGTGACGGTCTCGATGGCGTCGGCCCGACCGCACCACCGGCAGGCGATCCGCTCCACGTCCTCGGTCAGCAGCTCGCTCTCCTCGACCTCGACGTCACCGGCCAGGTCGAAGTGCCAGTACTCCGTCGTGCGCCGGGTGCGGGTCACGTCGAAGCGGGTCAGGTTGCCGCAGCCTCCGCAGCGCCAGCGGGTCGCGTCATCGAGGATCGAGGAAGGCACGCGCCCAACCCTAGATGGGACATCAGTCGTCTCGTTCAGCGCGGCGCCACGGCTCTGTCGGTGCACCGCCCTACCGTCGGAGACGTGACCGTCAGCCCCACCACATCCCGTTGGGAGAGCCAGCGCAGCTTCGACGAGCTGGGGCGGCCGCTGCGCGACATCACGTTCTGCGTGGTCGACCTCGAGACCACCGGAGGCTCACCCACCGCCGGCTCGATGGTCACCGAGATCGGTGCGGTGAAGGTGCGGGGCGGCGAGGTGCTGGGCGAGTTCCAGACGCTGGTCAACCCACGCACCGAGATACCGGCGTTCATCGCCGTCCTGACCGGCATCAGCAACTCGATGGTGGCCGACTCCCCCAGCATCGACTCGGCGCTGCCGGCGTTCCTCGAGTTCGCGGCCGGCACGGTGCTGGTCGCCCACAACGCGCCGTTCGACGTCGGCTTCCTTCGTCACTTCTGCGAGCTGCAGGAGCGGCCCTGGCCGACCTTCGAGGTGGTCGACACGGCCAAGCTCGCGCGTCGCGTGGTCACCCGGGACGACGCGCCCAACTGCAAGCTGTCGTCGCTCGCCCGTGCGTTCCGGTCCACGACCACGCCCAACCACCGGGCCCTGTCCGACGCCCGCGCGACGGTCGACGTGCTGCACGGGCTGATGGAGCGGCTCGGCGGTCTCGGGGTGCACACGCTCGAGGAGCTGCAGACCTTCTCCTCGCGGGTGACCACGGCCCAGCGCCGCAAGCGTCATCTGGCGGACGGCCTTCCCCACTCCCCCGGCGTCTACCTCTTCAAGGACGACCGCTCCCGGGTCCTCTACGTCGGCACGTCGCGCGATCTCCGGACTCGCGTCCGGTCCTACTTCACCGCCTCGGAGACGCGATCGCGGATGGGCGAGATGGTGGGGCTCGCCTCCTCGGTCACCGGCATCGAGTGCGCGACACCGCTGGAGGCCGAGGTCCGCGAGCTGCGGCTGATCGCCGAGCACAAGCCCACCTACAACCGGCGCTCGCGCTACCCCGAGAAGGTCACCTTCATCAAGCTGACCCGCGAGACGTGGCCGCGGCTCTCCCTGGTCAAGAAGGTGCTCGACGACGACGCCGACTACCTCGGCCCGTTCGGGTCCCGCAAGGTCGCCGAGAAGTGCCTGGCCGCCCTCCACGACACGTTCCCGGTTCGTCAGTGCACCGACCGACTCGGGCTGCGGCCGTCGCGGGCGGCGTGCGTGCTCGCCGAGATGGGCCGCTGCCTCTCCCCGTGCGATGGCTCCGCCGACAGCCACACCTACGCCGCGGTCGTCCGCCAGCTCCGTGACACCCTGCTGCAGCGTCCCGACGACGTGGTCGAGCTGGTCAACGCGCGGATGGCTGCGCTCGCCGCAGAGGAACGCTTCGAGGAGGCCGGCGTCCACCGCGACCGGCTGGCGGCGTTCGTGCGCGCCGCGGCACGCACCCAGCGGCTCACCTCGCTGACCGGATGCCCCGAGGTCGTCGCCGCCCGACGCGAGGACGACGGCCGCTGGGCCGTCCACGTCGTCCGCCACGGTCGGCTCGCGGCGGCCGGAGTGATCCCGCCCGGAGCCGACGCCCACCTGTTCGTGGCCGAGCTGAAGGCCACGGCCGAGACGGTCACCCCTGCCCCGGGTCCCCTACCCGCCGCCACCGCGGAGGAGACCGAGCGCGTGCTGCGCTGGCTCGAGTCACCCACCATCCGGTTGATCGAGGTGGACGGCGAGTGGACCTGTCCCGTCAACGGCGCCACCCGTCACCTCTCCTCCGTGGTCGAGCGACCCTCGCCGGTCGAGCACGCCGAGGCCCCGCGGGGCCGGAGGGCACTAGGCTCCCGCCCATGATCACCGCCATCGTGTTCGTGAAGGCCGACGTCGCCCGGATCCCCGAGGTCGCCGAGGAGATCGCGGCTCTCGACGGCGTGAGCGAGGTGTACTCCGTGACCGGCCAGATCGACCTGATCGCCATGGTCCGGGTGCGCAACCACGACGACGTCGCGTCGGTGGTGGCCGACCGCCTCAACAAGGTCGCGGGCGTCACCGAGACCGAGACGCACATCGCGTTCCGCGCCTACTCCCAGCACGACCTCGAGGCCGCGTTCTCGCTTGGCCTCGACTGATCCGATGCAAGACCCTTCCTACTATCGGCCACTTCGGACCACGCGATGTGACCATCTCCGCTGATCCATCTGCCGCCCGGGCTCTTTGCCCATAGCGTGTGCATCCGGCCATGGGAGGGCAGGGAGCGTGAGGAAGACGAGGTCTTCGGGCGGTGATGGCACCGCCCGATCGGACGTGCCTGCCCGGGCGCGGGGCCTTGCCCCGGGCGACAAGAGCGCCTTCCGCCCGCGGTTCGCGCCGATCCTGGTCTTCGTCGGCCCGCTCGCAGTCCAGCTGGCCTGGATCGGGTCCTTCCAGGCGTTCCGGGGACTCGACGAGCACGACCACGTTTACCGGGCCGACTCCGTCGCAGCCGGTCACTGGGTCTCGTCCGGTGAGACCACCGATCAGAGCCGCGGCGAGCTCATCTCGGTGCGCAGGTCGATCATCGAGGCTGCTGGACCGGTTTGCGACGCGTGGCCGTACACCGAGCACTACAACTGCCACGCGTACGCCGCGGACGGACCCGATCGAGCACTGGTCGCCAGCGCTGCAGCGCGTTACAACCCAGTCTTCTACTGGGTGATCGGCACCGCGGCTAGACCGTTCGAGGGGACTAGCGCTGTCTACGCGATGCGCGTTGCCGGCGCTGTGATCTGTGCCCTGTTGGCCGCGCTCGCCTTCGCTGCCCTGCAGCAACTGACCGCCTCCACATGGCGGGTGGCGGCGCTGCTGGTCGTGCTGACTCCGATGATGACGTACTCGACGGCCGTTGCTGCTCCCAATGGCGTCGAGCAGGCGGCGGCGCTGCTCACCTGGGCCAGCCTGCTCGCCATCGCCAGGCGCCCGGTGAGCTCACCACGGCTGCCCACGTGGCTCACGCTCCTCGCCGCGACCGGTCTGCTCGTCCTGTCGACCGTGCGGTTGCTCGGTCCGTTCTGGGCCCTCCTGATCGTCGCCGCCGTCACGGCGCTGACGCCGCGGAGCAGGCTGCGATCGTTGCTCCGCGAGCATCGTAGGTCCCTGACGACGATCGGCGGGGCATGGTTGGCAGCCGCGATGGCAGGTGTGATCTGGAGCGTTGCCAATGGCACCAACGATCCCAGTAGCGAACGGGAATCGCTCAACGGCACCGCCTGGGACCTGCTTCCACGACAGCTCGTGCTGTGGGCGCTGCAGTCGATCGGCGCCTTCCCGGCACGCGACCAGCGCGCACCGGTCATCGTCTATGCCCTGTTCGTGGTCGCGTCCGCCGTGGTCCTGTGGCTGGGGATTCGTGGAGCCACCCGGCGTACCAGGCGCGTGATGCTGGCGATCCTGGTCGCGGTCGTGGTCGTCTCGTCGACCATCACCGTCGTGACCTACCCAGAAGTAGGGCTCGCCTGGCAGGGACGCTACGTCTGGCCGCTCAGTATGGGCGTGCCACTCCTGGCCGGCCTCTCCATCACCCGAACGTCGGGCCGAACTCTGTGGCTCCTCCTCGTTTCCACGCTCGTCGCGGCCGCGACTGCGATCAGCCAGGTGAGGGTGCTCGATCGCGAGACCGGCGAGGACGCGAGCTCCGACAACTGGACGTTCCTGCCGGCCTCCGCGATCGTGGCCCTCACCCTGGTCGGATTCGCGCTGGTGCTCGTAGCCGATTTGTACTCGCGGCCACCGAGCCGCCAGCATCCGACCAGTGACCTGGCTTGAGGACTACTGGCTCGACGTACTCGGCTGGGGCGGCAGCGCGCTCCTGGTGTTCTCGCTGTTGCAGGCGCGAGTCCTGCGGTTCCGAACGCTCAACCTCGCGGCCTGCCTGATCCTGCTGGTCTTCAACGCCTTCATCGAGGTGTGGCCGATGGTCGGGATGAACGCCGTGCTCGCGGCGATCAACGTCTTCTTCATCATCCGGCTGCTGCGCGAGCAGCACGACGAGGACGTGTTCGGCGTGATCGAGGTCGGCACCCACGACCACTACCTGCGCCACGTGCTGGCCACCCACGCAGAAGACATCGCGAACTTCCAGCCGGACCTGGACTGGGAGCCCGACAACCCCAGCAGCCACGCCTTCGTGGTGGTCAAGGGTGACGAGACGGTCGGGGCGGTGCTGCTGCGTGCCGACGGCGATGTCGCCCGAGTGCAGCTCGACTACGTGACGCCCAAGTACCGCGACTTCTCCCCCGGTGAGTTCGTGTGGCGGCGCAGCGGCGTCCTGCGCGAGCGCGGCTTCCGGCGCGTGGTCACCCCACCAGGCATGGTCGCCGCCTACTACGGCGAAGTCGGCTTCCGACGCGACGGCGACGGCTACGTCCTCGACCTCTAGTCGGTCGGGTGACTCGTGGACGAGATGCAGTAGCCCAGGACGCACCCGCGCACCGGATACTCCTGATCGATCCACGCGGTGAGGATCGGGTAGCGCTCGGTCATCGGTTTGTCGTCGATCGCGTACATCCAGTGCTCGCTGGACCACACGATTGCCAGCGGGTCGACCGCGGTATGCCCTGCCTCTTCTCGGTGCTCGGCGGCAAGCTCGACAACGTCTACGACGTGATCGAACGCCTAGACGCCGAAGACCTGGACAAGCTGCCGTCAGGCCAGCCAGACACCGTCTAGAGACTGCGGGAGGCTGCGGCCACCCAGCGCTCCAGGGTGTCCTTGGCGGCGCCCGAGTCGACGGCCTCGCGGGCCCGCTCGACAGCGGCGGTCAGGGACTCCTCGACGGGAGCCCCCGGGGCGTCGTAGACCGCAAGGGCGGCTCCGGCGTTGAGGAGTACGGCGTCGCGCACGGCCCCCTTCTCCCCCTCCAGCATGCCGCGTACGACGGAGGCGTTGTGCTCCACGTCGCCGCCGCGCAGTGCCTCGGCGGTCGCGCGGGCGATGCCGAGGTCGAGCGGGTCGATCCGTGCCTCGGTGACCGCGCCCTCGTGCACCACCCACACCACCGACGTCGTGGTGGTGGTCAGCTCGTCGAGCCCGTCGTCACCACGAAACACCCACGCGTCGACACCGCGCTTGGCGAAGACACCTGCCATCACCGGCGCCATCCGCGGGTCGGCACAGCCGATCGCCTGGGCGGCGGGCTTGACCGGGTTGGCCAGCGGGCCGAGCAGGTTGAAGGAGGTGCCGATGCCGAGCTCCCGGCGGGGCACGGCGGCGTGCCGCAGCGCCGGATGGAAGCTGGCCGCGAAGCAGAAGGTGATGCCCGCCTCCTCGACCACCTCCGCGACACGCGTCGCCGGCAGGTCGAGCCGGATGCCGAGCGCCTCGAGCACGTCGGCCGAGCCCGCCTTCGACGAGGCGGAGCGGTTGCCGTGCTTGACCACCCGCGCGCCGGCGCCGGCCGCCACCAGCGCGGCCATCGTCGAGATGTTGACCGACATCGACCGGTCGCCGCCGGTGCCGACCACGTCGAGCACCCGGCCGGGCACCTCGATCGGGGTGCTGATCGCGTACATCGCGTCGAGCAGGCCGGAGAGCTCGTCGATCGTCTCGCCCTTGGCCCGCAGCGCGACGGCGAAGCCGGCGATCTGGCTCGGTGTCGCCTCGCCGGCGAGGATCTCCCCCATCGCCCAGGCGGTCTGTTCGGTGGTCAGGTCGGTGCCGGCGACGAGCGCGCCGAGCACGTCGGGCCAGGTGGACACGAGCGTCAGGCCGGGACGCGGGAGCGCAGCAGCGCGACGACCGCGTCGGCGAGCTGGATCGGGTCGATCGGGTGCGGCACCGCCGCCTCCGCCCGCGACCACGTGGCCAGCCAGGCGTCCTGCGGCCGGCCGGTCAGCACCAGCACCGGCGGGCACTGGTAGATCTCGTCCTTGAGCTGCTTGGCGATCCCCATCCCGCCCGCGGGCACGGCCTCGCCGTCGAGGATGGCCAGGGCGATGCCGCCGGCGTCCATGTTCTGGATGACGACGGGCTCGGTGGCGACCTCGACGTACTCCAGCTCCGGCAGGTCCGGGTGCGGACGTCTCCCCAGGGCCAGGATCACCTGCTGCCGGGTGGTGACGTCGTCGCTGTAGACCAGCACCTTGAGGGTGGACTTCGAGTCGCTCACGGGCGAGATGTTACCGCCGACGCTCGCGGGCCTCGATCAGGTCGAGCCTGCGGTCCTCGCGGGCGGCCTCCCTCATCGACGACCGCACCCACTGGGTGAACAGCACGGCGAAGAAGACCAGCCCCACGAGATCGCCCGCGCCCCACAGGATCCCGCCCGCCAGCTCCTGGTCGGCGGCCGGGTCGGGGAGCCAGGAGCCCATCGGCCCGTCGTGCAGGTCGGGGTACCAGGCGCCGCCGATCAGCGTGGACTGGCCCATGATCGTGACGCCCAGGAAGGCGTGGAACGGCAGCGTCAGCACCGTCAGCATCATCCGGAACGGGTAGCCCACGCGGCCCGGCAGCGGGTCCGCGCCCACCAGGGGCCAGAAGAACAGCGCACCGACCACCACGAGGTGCACGTGCATCAGCTCGTGCACGTAGACCGACTCCAGCGAGGCGTCGTACCAGTCGGAGAAGTAGAGCGCCCACGGCGAGACGACGTAGAGAAGGAACGCCAGCGGCGGGAACGACAGCACCTTCGCGACCCGCGAGTGCAGGACCACGAGCAGCCAGCGCCGTGGCGCGGCGGGCAGCGTGCGCAGGGCCAGGGTCACCGGGGCGCCCAGCGCGAGGGAGAGCGGCACGATCATCGAGAGCACCATGTGCTGGACCATGTGCACGCTCAGCAGGGTGGTGTCGTACGCCGCCAGGCCGGACGACGTGGCCACGTAGAACGACCCCATCCCGGCTACCACGAAGGTCATGGTCCGCCCCAGCGGCCAGCGGTCGCCGCGGCGGCGCAGGATGTAGACGCCCAGGAGGTAGAGACCACCCGCCCAGACCGTGATCACGAGCGGCACCGGGGCCAGCGACCACTCCTCGAAGAACGCCCCGGGAGTCAGCCTGGGGAGCACGTCGGCGGCGTTCGCGAGCGTCATCAACGGGGCCGTTCCCACACTTTCGCCACGATGTGAACTTTATGACCCCGAGGAACAGGGGGTCGGGGTGCCCTCGGGGACCGCCTCCGACATAATGACCGCGTGGCGACCACAGCAACCATTCCGGCCTCTCGTCTGCACGGCCACCACGACCGTCCGAGCATGGTCGCGGTGGGGACGATCATCTGGCTTTCCAGCGAGCTGATGTTCTTCGCGGCCCTGTTCGCGTCGTACTTCACGATCCGCGCGGTGAGCCCTGATCTGTGGAGCGCCAACACCGCTCTGCTGGACGTCCCGTTCGCGGCGGTGAACACCACGATCCTGGTGCTCTCGTCGGTGACCTGTCAGCTCGGCGTGTTCGCGGCCGAGCGCGGCCAGGTGGGGCGCACCGGATCGATGCTCAAGGTCGCCGGGTGGGGCCTGCGCGAGTGGTTCATCCTGACCTACGTCATGGGTGCGATCTTCATCGGCGGCCAGGCGGTCGAGTACGCCACGCTCGTCCAGGAAGGCACCACGATCCAGGACTCGGCCTACGGCACGATGTTCTACCTCACCACCGGCTTCCACGGCATCCACGTCACCGGCGGGCTGGTCGCCTTCCTCTTCGTGCTCGGCCGCACCTACATCGCCCGCAAGTTCACCCACGAGCAGGCCGTCAGCGCGATCGTCGTGTCCTACTACTGGCACTTCGTCGACGTCGTCTGGATCGGCCTGTTCGCCACCATCTACCTCATCCAGTGAGCGTCCACCGCCGCTCGCGACCGATGACCGACCAGGACTGACAAGGGACAGACAGTGCGCCTCCTGAACCGCTCCGCCGGCCGACTCTCCCGACACCGTCGGGGGCCGCTCGCCGGGTTCGTGGTCCTGATGCTCGGCCTCCTCCTCACCGGTGGCCTCTACGCCGCGTTCGCGCCTGCGTCCGCCGACAACCTCGAGAGCGAGACCGGCTCCGTGGAGAAGGGCCGGGAGCTCTTCCTGGTCAGCTGCTCCACGTGTCACGGCGCGAACGGCGAGGGCGTGCTCACCCAGGGCGGCAGCCAGCTCGGCCCGCCGCTGGCGGGTGTCGGCGCCGCTGCGGTCGACTTCCAGGTCGGCACCGGACGGATGCCGATGGCCCAGCCGGGCCCCCAGGCCGAGGCGAAGACCCCGGTCTTCGACGACCAGGAGATCGCCGACCTGGCCGCCTTCGTGGCCACCCTCGGCCCCGGTCCCGCGATCCCCGACGAGAGCGACTACAGCCTCGAGGGGATGAGCGAGGAGGAGCGCGACGAGGCCGTCGCGCGCGGTGGCCAGATCTTCCTGACCAATTGCACCGCCTGCCACAACTTCGAGGGGTCCGGCGGCGCGATGCCGCGCGGCGGGCAGGCCCCCAAGATCCGCGGCGTCGAGCCGAAGTACATCTACGAGGCCATGCTGACCGGCCCGCAGTCGATGGACACCTTCTCCAACGGCAACCTGCCTCCCGACGCCAAGCGGGACGTCATCGCCTACCTCGAGGCGCTCGACGAGCAGCCCGGCTACGGCGGCTTCAGCCTCGGTGGCCTCGGCCCGGTGAGCGAGGGCATGTTCGCCTGGCTCGTCGGCATGGGCAGCCTGGTCGGGTTCGCGATCTGGATCGCGGCCCACACCACCCGGTCCAGCAAGCAACCCACCACGGTCGACAAGGGAGCGGACGCGTGAGCGACTCGCACGACGACAAGGTCCCCGCGGTCTCGGAGGAGCCCATCTCCAACCCCGGGCTGCCGGCACACGTGTGGCGGCCCACCGACGTGGACGCCGCCCAGGAGAAGCGCGCGGAGCGCCAGGTGGCGGCCCTGTTCGGTCTGTCGAGCCTCTTCACCGTGCTCTTCGTGGTCGCCTACTTCACGATCGACGTCGGCGACGACTGGGACACGATCGCGGGCCTGGGCGCCTCCAACCTCGCCCTCGGGCTCACCCTGGGCCTGGCGCTGCTGTGCATCGGCGTGGGTGCCATCCAGTGGGCGCGCAAGCTGATGAGCGACCACGAGATCGTGGAGATGCGCCACCCGGCCCGCTCCGCCGACGAGGACCGTGAGGCCACCGTCGAGGCGCTGTCCCTCGGCGTCGAGGAGTCCGGCATCGGCCGTCGCCCGCTGGTGCGCAACTCGCTCCTCGGTGCGTTGGGCCTGCTCGGCGTACCCGCCATCGTGGGGCTGCGCGACCTGGGCCCGACGCCTGGACAGGTCGCCGCGGCCCAGGACTACCCCGGAGCCGGTCTCTACCGCACCGTGTGGACGGAGGGCATGCACATCGTGCGTGACGCCATCGGCACCCGGATCAGGGCCGCCGACCTCGAGGTGGGCGACCTCGTCAACGCCGCGCCGGCGATCCTCTACGAACCCGACGAGGACGGCGAGATGGCGCTCGAGGGCGTCGAGATCCAGATCACCAAGTCCAAGGCGGCGCTGATCCTGCTCCGGATGGAGCCCGAGGACATCAAGCCCGGCGAGGGTCGCGAGAACTGGACCGTCGACGGGATCGTGGCCTACTCCAAGATCTGCACCCACGTCGGGTGCCCGATCTCCCTCAACGAGCGCACCACCCACCACCTGCTCTGCCCGTGCCACCAGTCCACGTTCGACCTCGCCGACTCCGGCAAGGTCGTCTTCGGGCCGGCGGCCCGTAGCCTCCCGCAGCTTCCGATCATGGTCGACGATGAGGGATACTTGGTGGCGCAGAGCGACTTCACCGAGCCGGTCGGACCGAGCTTCTGGGAGCGGAACAAGTAATGAGCAACCAAGGCATCGACACCAGCAGGGTCGCGAGCACCAACGCGACCACCGCGGCCACGGCCGCCAAGGGCAACCGGGCGGGCGTCGTGGCCAACTGGGCCGACGAGCGGCTCGGCCTCGGCACCGTCGCGAAGAAGCAGCTGCGCAAGGTCTTCCCCGACCACTGGTCCTTCATGCTCGGCGAGATCGCGCTGTGGAGCTTCGTCGTCCTGCTCCTCACCGGCGTCTTCCTCACCCTGTGGTTCACGCCGAGCATGGGCGAGGTCGCCTACGAGGGCTCCTACGACCCCATGCGGGGCGTCCACATGTCCGAGGCCATGGCCTCGACGCTGAACATCTCCTTCGACGTCCGTGGCGGCCTGCTCATGCGGCAGATGCACCACTGGGCGGCCATGCTCTTCATCGCCGCGATGATGATCCACCTGCTGCGGGTCGCCTTCACCGGCGCGTTCCGCAAGCCGCGCGAGCTCAACTGGGTCATCGGCTGCCTGCTGCTGCTCCTCGGCACCCTCGAGGGCTTCACCGGCTACTCGCTGCCCGACGACCTGCTCTCGGGCACCGGCATCCGCGCCGCCGACGGCTTCATGAAGTCGGTGCCGCTGGTGGGCACCTACATGTCGTTCTTCCTGTTCGGCGGCGAGTTCCCCGGCGACGACATCACCTCGCGCCTCTACATCATCCACGTGCTGCTGATCCCGGGCCTGCTGCTGGCGCTGATCGCCGCCCACATGCTGCTGCTCGTCTACCACAAGCACACCCAGTGGCCCGGTCCCGGCCGCACCGAGCAGAACGTCGTGGGCTTCCCGATGCTGCCGGTGTACGCCGCGAAGGCCGGCGGGTTCTTCTTCATCGTCTTCGGCGTCACCGCGCTCATGGGCGGCCTGCTCACCATCAACCCGGTGTGGAAGTTCGGTCCCTACGACCCGACCAAGGTCACGGCGAGGACGTCGTTGCCGCCGGCGGCCCAGAGCAGGCCGTAGAGGGTCATCATCGCCAGTAGGAAGGCGGTGCGGTTCGGTGCGTTCCGCGGACGCTCGAGGACGTGGTGCTCGCTCTTGTCCCCGGTGAT
>JALZCZ010000418.1 GCA_030862825.1 Actinomycetota bacterium
CGGTTGGCGAGCGCCGCCGCGCAGGGGTCCAGCGCCCCGGCCCGGGGTACGCCGAGGTGCGCCAGCCCGACCCGGCCCCGGTCCTGGACGGTGACCAGCCCTGGGGCATCCAGCACCCGCAGGCTCATCGGTCCGCCGACGCGTCGCGAAACCTGACCCGGGTGCCCGGGGCGAGCAACGCCGGTCGCTGCGAGGCGGGGTCCCACAGCACCTCGTCGGTGCGCCCGATCAGCTGCCACCCGCCGGGCGATGCGGAGGGATAGACGCCGCACCATGTGCCGGCCAGGCCCACCGCCCCGGCCGGCACGCGTGAGCGGGGCGAGTCGAGCCGCGGCACCGCCAGGTCGTCGGGCAGCCCGGCCAGGTAGGCGAACCCCGGCGCGAAGCCGCAGAAGGCGGAGACGAAGTCGGTGGCGGTGTGCCGGGCCACCACGCCCGCCGCGTCGGTGCCCCACCACGCGGCCACGGCTTGCAGGTCGGCGCCGTCGTAGTGCACCCGGATCTCGACCAGCTCCCCGGCGGGCACCTCGGCGGTCGGCTGCCACCGCGACAGCACTTCGCGGGCATGCGCGAGGTCAGCGATGCCGTCGACGAGCACCGTGCAGGCGGCGGGGACGACCTCGTCGGCGGCGATGCGGGCGGATCGCACCCAGGTGGCCAGGGTCAGCGCCTCTGTGGCGTCCGCGACGTCGGCCAGCAGCGCCCGCGGACCCACTGCTCTCAGCTCCACGACACCAGTCTGCCCGGGTTCTGACACCCACTGTTCAGACGACCGGAGATGCGAGGACCGGCGGCGTGGAGAAGAATAGGCCGCGAAATAGGGTGAGGGCCTGCTGGTGGTATGAGCATCAGCAGGCCCTCGGCTTGTCCGGCGACGTGACGTCCGAACGACCCGACCGGTTCTCCGACCCCGCCGTCCCCGTCACCGGGACGACGCCTCGAGTTGCCTCGTGGTGTGGATCTTCGGACCTGTCCGATCCCCTTCTCTTCGCCTTCCTCGCGGTCGGCTTCGAGTTGGTAGGGAGAGTTCTACGGGTCCCGCGACCCCCTGCGCAAGAGGTCGGCGTGAAGATTTCCGACAAACTTCCGGTCCCACAGGTTCCTCCACAGAAACCGGGGGGACCCTCCACAGATTGTCCGGAACTCCACAGCTCTCTGCACAGGGTTGTGCACAGGCTTAGATCCCGCGCAGCGACCACCCGGCGTCCGACAGCGCCCGCCGGCAGGCCCGGGCGTTGGCGACCGCCCCAGGGGTGTCGCCGTGCACGCACAGCGAGTCGACCGACGGGGCCAGCCGGACCGCGTTGGCCGCGATCCGGTCCGCGTCGTTCAGCACCGCACCGGGCCGGTCGCGCGGGAGCAGTCGCCCGTCGTCGCCGTACCCGCGGTCGGGGAAGCCCTCGAGCAACGTGTCCCGCCCCTGCTCGGCCGCCAGCTCCAGCAGCCGGCCGGGCATGCCCAGCACCGGCAGCATCGCGGACCCGGCCAGCACCGCCGCGGCCTGCTCGTCGTCGTCGAGCACCCGGTGGTAGAGCGCACCGTGCGGCTTGAGGTAACGCACCTCCGTGCCGACCGCGGCCGCGATCTGCGACAGCACGCCGACCTGGTCGGCCACCTGCTCGCGCAGGACGTCGTAGTCCACATCGACGGCGACCCTTCCGAAGTTGGCACGGTCGGCGTACGAGACCTGGGCACCGACCGAGACGCCGAGCCGCGCGGCGCCCTCGCAGACCGACCGCATGATCGCCTCGTTGCCGGCGTGGTAGCCGCAGGCGACGTTGGCGCTGGTGACCACCTCGAGCAGCGCGGCGTCGTCGGTCACCTCCTCGCCGAGATCGGCGTTGAGGTCCACCTCGGTGGGAGCGGTCACCGCAGGGCCATCCGGTGGTTCTCCTCGGTCACCGCGAAGCCGAGGCCGTCGTAGAGCGCCCTGGCGCCTGCGTTCCGACCGAACACGTCGAGGCCCGGCGCGAACCCGCCGCGGTCCTCGACCCACTGCGCAGCGGCCACCATGATCGCCTCGCCGTAGCCCTTCCGCCGGTGCTCGGGCCGCACGATCACGTCGTAGATGAACGCCCCAGGGCGCTCCGTGCCCAGCCAGAGGGTCCCGACCGGCTCGTCGCCGTCAAGGGCCGTGAACGGGTACTGGTCGGGGCTCCTCACCCCGTCCGGCAAGAGTTCCGCGAACTGGCGGATCGCCGTCGCCAGCGCCACGTCCGGCGACTCACCCGCCTGCTGCCGCACGCCGACGTCACGCTCCACCTGCCCGTCCATGAACGTCTCGAGCTCGGCTGTCGTCATCGGCTCGAGCCTCGCGCCGTACGCCGCGCAACGGCGGCGGCCCTGCCCCGAGGCAGGCCTGGTCGCATCTGCGTCGCCACGACCGCGAAGTCTCCGTCGGCCACGAACGCGCACCGGTCCTCCTCGCCCGGCGCGACTCGGCAGACCAGGCTGAGCGCCCCGTCGGCCCGGGCCAGCCACTCGACCTCGGCCCGCACCTCCGGCACCAGGCCGGCGTCGTCCAGCACGAGCAACCGCGACTCCGGCGCCTGCCGCTCCACGAGCTTCCGGGACACCGGGGCGGGCCAGCTCGGACGAGCCGTACTGGTCGAGGTGCCTCAGCGTCATCAGCCGTTCGACGAGCCGGTCGGCCCACCTGTCGTCAAGGGGCTCCACGGCGAACCGGGTCGCTGCCATGCCGCTCACTGTCTCACCACCGGCTGCCACTACCGTGCATGGCGTGCCGCCCATCGAACCGCCAGCCGCCGACCGCCGACCCGTCACGCGCGAGCACCACGGCCGCATCCGCACCGACGACTACGAGTGGCTGCGCGACAAGGAGGCAGCGGAGGTCCGGGCCTACCTGGAGGCAGAGAACGCCTACACCGAGGAGCGGACGGCCCACCTCGCCGACCTGCGCCAGACGATCTTCGACGAGATCAAGGCGCGCACCAAGGAGACCGACCTCTCGGTGCCCACCCGCAACCGGGGCTACTGGTACTACGGCCGGTCCTTCGAGGGCCGCGAGTACGGCGCCAGCTGTCGGCTGGCCGTCACCGACCCCGACGACTGGGCTCCCCCGCGCCCCGCAGAGGACACGCCGCCGGACCGGCCCGCGCTGCCCGGCGAGGAGGTGCTGCTCGACCTCAACGAGCTCGCCGAGGGGCACGACTTCTTCTCCCTGGGCGGCTCGAGCGTCACCATCGAGGGCCAGCTGCTGGCCTACGCCACCGACGTTGTCGGCGACGAGCGCTACGTCGTGCGGGTCAAGGACCTGCGCACCGGCGAGCTGCTGCCCGACGAGGTCACCGGCACGCTTGGCGGGGTCACCTGGCACCCGTCCGGCCAGGACTTCTACTACACGACCGTCGACGACTCCTGGCGGGCGGACAAGATCTGGCGGCACCGGCTCGGCACGGCACAGGCGGACGACGAGCTCGTGCACCACGAGACCGACGGACGCTTCTGGGTGGGCTGCGGCCGCAGCCGCAGCGAGCGGTTCCTGATGATCGCCTCCGGCTCCAAGACCACCTCCGAGTACCGCTACCTCGACACCGCCGACCCCGACGCCACCTGGCAGGTCTTCGCCGAGCGGCGCGAGGGCGTGGAGTACTCCGTCGACCACGCGGTGATCGGCGGCGAGCTGCGGTTCCTGGTGCTCCACAATGCCACCGGCCCCGACTTCGAGCTCGGCCTGGCGCCGATCGCCCCGACCCCGGTGGATCAGTGGGAGCCGCTGATCGCCCACGACCCCGCCGTACGCCTCGAGGACGTCGACGCCTTCGCCGGCCACCTCGTGGTCCACCAGCGCAGCCGGGGCCTGACCCAGGTGCGGATCCTCGAGCTCGGCGAGACCGGCGTGACCGACGACTACCTCGTGGAGTTCGACCGCGAGATCTACACGGTCGGCTCCGGCGGCAACCCGGGCTTCCACCAGCCGACGGTCCGGATCGGCTACACGAGCATGGCGGTGCCGTCGTCCGTCTACGACTACGACGTCCGCTCCCGCGAGCTGACCCTGCTCAAGCGGGCGCCGGTGCTCGGCGGCTACGACCCGGCCGACTACGAGGAGCACCGGCTCTGGGCCACGGCCGACGACGGCGAGCGGGTTCCGATCTCGGTCGTGGCCAAGCGCGGCTCCCGTGAAGACACCGGCGGCGGGACGCGGCCGGTTCCGGTGCTGCTCTACGGCTACGGCGCCTACGAGACGTCGTTCGACCCCTACTTCTCGATCGCCCGGCTCTCGCTGCTGGACCGCGGCGCCGCGTTCGCGCTCGCCCACGTGCGCGGCGGCGGCGAGATGGGCCGGCGCTGGTACGACGAGGGCAAGCTGATGTCGAAGCAGAACAGCTTCTCCGACTTCGTCGCCTGCGCCCGGCACCTCGTCGAGACCGGCTGGACCACCCCCGACCGGATCGTGGCCGAGGGCGGCAGCGCCGGCGGTCTGCTGGTCGGCGCGGTGGCCAACCAGGCACCCGAGGCGTTCGGCGGCATCGTGGCCAGCGTGCCGTTCGTCGATGTGCTCACCACCATGCTCGACGCCACGCTTCCGCTGACGGTGACCGAGTACGACGAGTGGGGCAACCCCGAGGCCGACCCGGCCGTCTACGACTACATCGCGAGCTACGCGCCGTACGACAACGTCGCCGACCGGCCCTACCCGCCGATCCTCGCCGAGACCTCCCTCAACGACACCCGCGTGCTCTACGTCGAGCCGGCCAAGTGGGTGGCCCGGCTCCGGGCGCGGGCGCCCCGCGCCGACGTCTTGCTGCGCACCGAGATGTCGGCGGGGCACGGCGGGGTCTCGGGGCGCTACCAGGCCTGGCATGACCGGGCGTTCTCCCTGGCCTGGATCCTGGACCGGATGGGCCTGGTCTCCCGCACTCCTGACACCGCTTCTGACCCGAGCCCCGATCCCTGCGCTGACCTGGGATAACAGGCCCCTGAGAACTCCCTGAGAGTTCGCCGGTGACGCAACTCCTGGCCGATCCGGGACGTCCTTCTCTACAAGAGTCTGGTGCGGGCCCATCCAGAGTGGGTACCGGGAATCCGGTAGGGCCGGCCAGCGTTGACTAACACAGGGAAGAGCAGTCGTTCCCGGAAGTGTGAAGGAGGGGTCCCCATGGCAGTACGGACCGCAGCGAGACGTTCTCGTGAGATCGAGGGACGCGACAGCGTTGGGCTGTACCTCGACGAGATCGCGCGTAACCCCCTGCTCGACGCCGCGGCGGAGGTGGAGCTCTCCAAGACCATCGAGGCGGGCCTCATGGCGGAGGCGTTGCTGGCCGAGGGGCGCGTGGGTCGCAAGAAGGGCGGCGCTCCCCTGCGCGCCACCGAGGAGGAGCTCGAGTGGCTCGCCGAGGAGGGCCGCAAGGCCGTCGACACCTTCATCACCGCCAACCTGCGCCTGGTCGTCTCGATCGCACGCAAGTACGGCCGCGCCCAGATGCCGATGCTCGACCTGATCCAGGAGGGCAACACCGGCCTCATCCGGGCGGTCGAGAAGTTCGACTACACCAAGGGCTACAAGTTCTCCACGTACGCGACCTGGTGGGTGCGCCAGGCGATCACCCGCGGTATCGCGCAGCAGGCCCGGGTGGTGCGGCTGCCCGTGCACGTCGTGGAGGAGCTCAACCAGGTCGGCGGCGCCCGCCGGACCCTGGAGCGCCAGCTGGGCCGGGACCCCGAGCCGCACGAGATCGCCACCGAGCTCGGCATGGAGGTCGACCGGGTGCTCGACCTCATCGCCTGGGGCCGCGAGCACGTGAGTCTGGACACGCCGGTCGACGAGGACGGCGACACGTCGCTGGGCGACCTGATGGCGCAGGAGACATCGCCGGGCCCGGACCTGACCGTGCTCGACGTCGAGTCCCGTGACCGCCTCAACACGCTCGTCGGACAGCTCGACGACCGTGCCGCCGACATCATCCGGTCGCGCTACGGGCTTGTCGACGGCCGACAGCACAAGCTGGCCGACATCGGCGCCAAGCACGGCATCTCGGCCGAGCGGGTGCGCCAGCTCGAGCGCGAGGCGCTGCAGAAGCTGCGCCGCCTGGGTGACCCCGACCTGGCTGCCTGACAACCACAGATCTCGGTGCTCCCCACCGAGGTCATCCGAAGACGAAGGCCCCCGCAACCCCCGGGCGGGGGCTTTCGCACGTCGCGGTCGGTCCACACCGGAACAGACTGCGGAACCGACCGGTTGACCCGATGTGAACAGCGTCGACGCCGTCGTGGTCGGGGCCGGCCAGGCCGGTCTCTCGGCAGCCCACCACCTGGCCCGACTGGGCGCTGACAGCTTCGTCGTCCTCGACTCGAACCCACAGCCGGGCGGTGCCTGGCAGCACCGGTGGCGCACCCTGACCATGCGTGACGTGCACGGGGTCGCGGCCCTGCCCGGGATGGCCGTCCCGTCGCATGATGAAGACATTGCCGCCCGCGACGTCGTGCCGGCCTACTTCCGCGACTACGAGGAGGCGTTCCGGCTGCCGGTGGAGCGTCCGGTCCGCGTCAACCGCGTCGAGGAGGGTCCGGACCGCACGCTGCTGGTGCACACCGACCGCGGCACCTGGCAGACGCGCGCGCTGGTGAACGCCACCGGCACCTGGGACCGCCCGTTCCTCCCGACGTACCCCGGACGCGAGACGTTCCTCGGCCGGCAGCTGCACACCGTCGACTACGACGGCCCCGACGCATTCCACTCGCAGCGGGTGGTGGTGGTCGGCGGCGGGGCCTCTGCCATCCAGATCCTCGGCGAGCTCGCGCCCGTGGCCAGCACGACCTGGGTCACCCGGCGGCCACCGGTCTGGCGCGACGCGGAGTTCGACCGAGAGGCCGGTCGGGCTGCGGTCGCCCTGGTCGAGGAGCGGGTACGCCGCGGGCTCCCGCCGCAGAGCGTCGTCTCGGTGACCGGGCTGGCGCTGCGACCGCAGGAGCAGCGGGCCGCCGAGCTCGGCGCCTACCAGCGACGGCCGATGTTCGCGCGGATCGAGCCGGAAGGCGTGCGCTGGGCCGACGGGCGGTTCGAGCCGGCCGACGCGATCATCTGGGCGACGGGCTTCCGCCCCTCGCTCACCCACCTGGCCCCCCTGCGGCTGCGCGAGGAGACGGGCGGCATCCGGCTGATCGCCCGCGAGGACGCGCACACCCCGACCACTGCCGCGCGTGACCACCGGGTGCAGCTCGTGGGCTACGGCCCGTCCGCCTCCACCATCGGCGCCAACCGGGCCGGCCGGGTGGCCGCGCGGTCGGTCCTGCGCACCCTCGCCGAGGCACCCGCGGCCGCTGCCGTCGCCTGACGTCCGGGCCGTCGGCGAGCTCGCCCTGCCGTTTGGTCACCAACGACAGAGTTCCCGGCCCGATCCAGGCGTCTCCGACCAATCGAAACAGGTTCCGGTCTCCTAGCGACCGGGTAGCTGGTCCTCGAGGTAGACCGTCTTCGAGACCGCCAGGCCGGCCAGGAGCAACGGCACCGAGAGCACGGTCAGGGCCAGCAGCGGAAGCGTCCAGCCCCCACTGAGGTCGTGCAGCAGGCCCACCGCGAACGGCCCGACGATCGCGATCAGGTAGCCCACCGACTGGGTGAAGCCGGAGAGCGCGGCCGTGCCGGCCGCGGTCCGGGACCGCAGGCCGATCAGGGTGAGGATCAACGGGAAGGTCGCCGTGCCGAGACCGATCAGCACCGCCCACACCACCGCGCCGCCGATGGGGGCGACGACCAGGCCGACGTAGCCCACGACGTAGCAGCCGAAGAAGAACACCACCAGCCATGACACGTGCTCCAGCCGACCGGCCAGCCACGGCACCACGAACGAGGTGGGGATGCTGGTCGCGGTGATCACCCCGAGCAGGAGCCCCGCCGTACTGCTCGAGAAGCCGGCGTCACGGTAGATGTCGGCGAACCACCCGAAGATCGAATAGGCCTGCAGTGACTGCAGGCCGAAGAAGATCGCCATCATCCAGCCGAGCCGGGTCCGGGCCACCTCGCCGAGACCGATCGGCGATGGCGGCATCTCCTCGTCGGGGTCGGTGCGTCGGTCCTCACTGAGCAGCGCGATCCACGGCACCACGGCAACGGCAGCCGTCAATGCCCAGATCATCAGGCCGTCCTGCCACCCGCCGAGGGCGCTGCTGATCGGCACGGTGAGCACCGACGCGGAGGTCAGGCCGACCGCCAGAGCGGTTGTGTACGCGGCGGTCATCGTCCCGACCCGGGTCGGGAAGTGGTGCTTGACCAGCGAGGGCAGTACCACGTTGGCGGTGGCCATCCCGGCGAGGGCGAGGAGCGACAACGCCAGGAAGGCCAGGATGTCGTCCACGCGGCTGCGGATGAGCAGCCCGACCACCACGGAGAGCAGCGCGATCAGGGTCAGCCGGTGCGGCCCGAGCAGCCTGGCCAGCCGCGGCGCGAGGCCGCCGAACACCGCGAACGCGACCACCGGCAACGAGGTGAGCACACCGGCCTCGGTGCCCGACATCCGCAGCCCGGCCCGGATCTCGTCGAGCACCGGACCTACGCTGACCGCCGCCGAGCGCAGGTTGAACGCGAGGACCACGATGCCGACCACGACCAGCGCGGTTCGGGTGCCGGGTCTCACGGCCCGAAGGCTGCCACACCGGCCACCCGGCCGGACGACCGGAGGGGGTCCGTATGCTCCCCGCGTGCGCATCGTGCTCGACGACCTGCAGGACCCGGAAGTCATCGCCTTCTTGGAGGACCATGTCGCCCAGCTCCGCAGCCTGTCGCCGCCCGAGAGCACCCACACCCTCGACCTCGACGGGCTGCGCGCTCCCGGCGTGCGGTTCTGGGTGGCGCTCGATGACGATGACGATGGCGACGTCGTCGGCTGCGCGGCCCTGAAGACCCTGGATGACACCCATGCCGAGCTGAAGTCGATGCGCACCGCCGCCGACCGCACCCGGGAGGGCATCGCGAGCCGACTGGTGCAGCACGTGCTCGACGAGGCCCGGTCGGCCGGCTTCACGCGGATCAGTCTCGAGACCGGGGCGGAGGACTTCTTCGCTCCCGCCCGTGGGCTCTACGAACGCCAGGGCTTCAGCTACTGCGAGCCGTTCGGCAGCTACCGCCCCGACCCGCTCAGCGTGTTCCTCACCCGGACGCTGTGAGCTCCTTGTAGACCTCCGTCACCCGCTCCCTCAGCTCGTGGAGGGTCCCGCTGTTGTCGATGACGTGAGTGGCGACCGCCAGTCGGTCCTCGCGGCTGGCCTGAGCACCGATCCGCGACTCGGCGTCCGCGCGGGTCCAGCCGCGGTCGCGGATCAGCCGCTCGATCCGGATCTCGTCGGGCACGTCCACCACGATCACCGCGTCGAAGGTGTCCGCACGTCCCGACTCGGCCAGCAACGGGATGTCGTGGACCACGAGGTCGTCCTCGCCGGCGGACTCCTCGAGGGCGATGATCCGCTCGAACACCAACGGGTGCACGATGCCCTCCAGGACCCGCCGCTTCGCCTCGTCCGCGAACACGATCGCGCCCATCGCCGGCCGGTCGAGGTCACCGTCGGGGGTGAGCAGATCGGGGCCGAACTCCTCCACCACCGCCGCGAGCCCCGGCGTGTCCTTCGCGACCACCTCGCGGGCCAGCTTGTCGGCGTCGATGATCACGGCCCCGAGCTCGTCGAGCATCGCCGACACCGTGCTCTTGCCGGAGCCGACGCCCCCGGTGAGTCCTACACGCATGGCTCGATCCTCTCAGCAGGTGAACGCCGGCCGACAGCAGCCGCAGTCGGGACCGCGTGGCACGATCGACCCATGCTCAACGAATCTGTGGCTTTCAGCAGCTTCTCGGTCGACGACCTCGAGAAGGCCCGCGAGTTCTACCGAGGGACCTTGGGGCTGGTGGTGCTCGAGGAGAAGGGCCTGCTCTGGCTCGAGCTGACCGGCGGGCACCGGGTGCTGGTCTACCCCAAGCCGGATCACGAACCCGCCGCCTATACCGTCCTCAACTTCCCGGTCGACGACGTCGAGGCGGCCGTCGCGGAGCTGACCGACCGCGGCGTGCGGTTCGAGCGCTACGAGGGGACGCCTGTGGAGACCGACGAGAAGGGGGTCTTCCGCGGCGGCGGTCCGCTCATCGCTTGGTTCACCGACCCGGCTGGCAACGTGCTGTCGGTCATCGAGGACTGACCTCTTTGCCCCAGCTGCCCGACCTGCCGGAGGGGTCCCGGGTCGCGCTGCTCGTGCCCGGGTCGCAGCGGTACGTCGGCGCGGTGCTGTCGCTGCTGGCGCGGGGAGTGATCCCGGTCCCGCTCGACCCGCGGCTGACGGCGTACGAGCGTGACCGGATCCTGGCCGGGCTCTCGCCCGACCTGGTGGTCGCCGACGACGACGTGCTCGCCGGCCTCGTCGGGGAGGCCGGACTCCCTCGTGCCCGCCCGATGCACGTCACCAGCGGCACGACGGGCACGCCGAAGGGCGTCTACAGCGGGCTGCTGCCCGACGACCAGGCCCTGGCGCTGGTGGCCGAGGAACGCGACCTGTGGGGGTTCCGCGAGGGCGACGTCAACCTGGTGGTCGGCCCGCTGTACCACTCGGCGCCGCTGCGGTTCGCGATGGGCACGCTGCTCGCGGGCGGCACGCTGAGCCTCCCGGGTCCGTTCGACGCGGCGGCGATCACGGAGCGGATCGAGCGCGACCGACCGACCACGATGTTCTGCGTCCCGACCCACCTGCAGCGGCTCTTCGCGCACTGGGACGAGGTCGGCCGGCCCGACCTGACCAGCTTCCGACTGGTCGCTCATGCGGGCGCTCCGTGCCCGGACGACGTCAAGCGCCGACTGATCGAGGCCTTCCCTCCCAGGTCGACGTGGGAGTTCTACGGCTCCACCGAGGGCCAGTTCACCGCCTGCCGCAGCGAGGAGTGGCGGGAGCGGCCGGGCACCGTCGGTCGGGCCCGGCCCGGGCGCCGGCTGCGCACCGACGCCGATGGCGTTATCTGGTGCGCGGTGCCGGAGCACGCGCGCTTCAGCTACTACGGCGACCCGGTCAAGACCGCGGCCGCCTGGCACGACGACGAGTTCACCGTCGGCGACCTCGGTCGCCTCGACGACGACGGCTACCTCTACCTCGATGGCCGCCGCGAGGACCTGATCATCAGCGGCGGCGTCAACGTCTACCCGCTGGAGGTCGAGCAGGTGCTCGGCACGCATCCCGGTGTCGCCGACGTCGCGGTGTACGCCGAGGCCGACGAGCGGTGGGGCCAGCGAGTCTGCGCCGCCGTCGTCGGCTCGGCCACCGAGACCGAGCTGGCGGCGTACGCGAAGGAGCGGCTCGCACCGCCGAAGCGCCCGAAGACGTGGACGTTCTACGCCGAGCTGCCGCGCACGCTCACCGGCAAGGTCCTGCGCGGAGAGCTCGGAGCTGCTAGCAGGCGAACTGGCGCCGGTACTGCTGAGGGCTGACGCCCCTCACCTTGGCGAAGTGGTGGCGGAGGGTCGCGGCGTTGCCGAAGCCGACCTCGGCGGCGATCCAGTCCACCGACTGGTTCGTCTGCTCCAGCATCTCCTCGGCGGCCATCACGCGCTGCCGGGTGACCCAGGCGTGCGGGGTGGTGCCGGTCTCGTCACGGAATCGGCGGGCAAACGTGCGCGGCGACATGTGCGACTCACGGGCCAGGCGGTCGACGCCGAGGTCCTCGGCGAGGTTCTCGGAGATCCAGGCCAGCAGCGGCCCGAGCGTCTCCGCGTCGAGGTCGGGCACTGCCCGGGCGATGTACTGCGCCTGGCCGCCGTCGCGGTGCGGCGGCACCACCATCCGGCGGGCGGCGGTCGCCGCCACCCGGGCACCGAACTGCTGGCGCAACATGTGCAGCGCCGCGTCGAGCCCGGCCGCCGCGCCGGCGCCGGTGGTCACGTTGCCGTCCTGCACGTAGAGCACGCCGCAGTCGACCTTGGCCTCGGGATACTGGGCCTCGAGCTGGTTGACGTAGCGCCAGTGGGTGGTGATCCGGCGACCCTCGAGCAGGCCGGCCTCACCGAGCACGAACGCCGCGGTGCAGTGCGCGAAGATCTGGGCGCCTCGGGCGTCGGCGCGTTTCAGCAGCGCGGCCACGTCCGGCGACGGCGCCAGGAAGTCCCGCTTGGGAGCAACGCAGATCAGGTCGGCATCCTCGGCCGCGTCGAGGCCGTGCTCGACGTGGATGTCGAAGCCCGAGGGCCCGCGCACGCGCCCTGGGCGCGGAGTCGTGACCACGAAGTCGAACACCGGGTTGTCGTCCTCGGGGTGGTAGGGCTCGGCCCACACCTCGCAGATCGAGCCCAGCCCGAAGGGCTCCACACCGTCCTGCACCACTGCCGCTACCTTGCGCATCGGACCAGCATGCGCGTTCCGTGGCAGAAAATCAATGGATGCTGTCTTTTCTGCCACTCGTGGCAGGATCCCGACAGGTGCAGAATTACTGCCATGACCTTCCTAGTGATCCTCCTGGCCGTGGCGGTGGCACTCAGCATCCAGAGCCTCCGTGTCGCACTCCATGACGGGAACGGCTCGCAGCGGCCGCCCCAGTCCCACTTCGAGGACCCGATGTTCCGCTCCCCCGCGGCGCGTCACTGACCCGGCTCTCCCCTCGGGTACGACCCAACCCCATCGGCCCGCGAC
>JALZCZ010000384.1 GCA_030862825.1 Actinomycetota bacterium
ATCAGGAACTGGTCGGGCACGTCGACCGCGAGGGCCGGCACGAAGCGGGCGGCGAGCATCGCCAGCACCAGCAGGAACGACCAGACGACCTGCGGCGCGGCACCGGCCAAGGCACCGCCGACGGTGATCGCGAAGCAGACCACGCCGGTCACCGTCCAGATCCGCAGCGCCTCCTCGGCCCGCCGGTCCAGGGCCCTCGCCACGGCGGCGGTCACCGCGGCGGTGAGGGCCGAGAGACCGAGCGCGGTCGGCAGCCGTTCCGGCGCGGGGTCCCAGGCGGCGGCGTACGCCGCGGCGAACGCGAACGTCGGGGCCGCCACCATCCGGTGCCGGGCGAAGCGGCCGACCGGCAGCACCGCGACGGCCGCGGCTCCGCCGAGGAGGGAGATCGCCGCGGAGCGCAGGTCGGAGTCGTCGAGACGGGCGGCGAGCCAGCCGGCCAGCAGCGCGAGCACGGAGGCCACCGAGAACCACAGCACGGACAGCCGGCCCGGCTCCTCCGGAGTCGGGCGCTCGGCGCGTTGCTGGCGACGGCCGCGCACCGCGGTCGGCGTGTGCTCACCGACCGCGACCAGGACGGCACCCGGGCCGATGCCGGCGTCGACCAGGGCGCGGCCGGGGTCGAGGGCGGCGCCGAGCCTGGTGTGCAGCCGCGGCACCACGGCCATCCGCGCCTGGGCGGCGTACTCACCGGCGATGTCGGCGCAGGACGCTCCGGACGGCACGACCAGGTCCACGACCCCCACCGGACCGTGCACGGTCAGGGCAACGCTGTCGGCCCGACCGGACACCGACCGCCCGACCATCGACTCACCGCCTCCCGAGACCTGACGCAGGGTAGTCGGTGCCGGTGACCCCGCCTATCATCGAGCGACCGGCAGGCAGGTTGCCGGACAGTACTTCTCGGGCACCAACATCACCGGACTGACGATCGGACTGATGAGTTGAGTACGACGCTTCGCGGGTCGCGGCACGACGAGCCCGAGATGCCCAGCGGACAGCTGGTGCTGCAGCCTCCGCCACAGATCCAGCCCAACGAGGGCGCGGCCGGCGTGATGATGAACGCCATCCCGATGCTGGGCAGCCTGGGCTCGATCGTGCTGGTCGCGACCATGGCCCGCCCGGGCGGAGGTGGCGGCGGCCGCAGCTTCATCGCCGCCGGCATGTTCCTCTTCGCCACCCTCGGCTTCATCGTCGTCCAGATCGACCGGCAGCGGAAGCAGCGCGCCCAGCAGGTCACCGGTTCGCGCACCGAGTACCTCCGCTACCTCGCCAACGTCCGCAAGGTGGCCCGCGACGCCGCCGACCAGCAGCGGCGGGCGCTGACGTGGCACCACCCCGACCCCGCGTCGCTGCCGGCGCTCGCGGAAGAGCGGTCGCGGGTGTGGGAGCACCCCGCCACCGACCCCCACTTCCTGCACGTCCGCTACGGCCTGTGCCACCAACCGCTCGCGCTCGACCTGGTGCCACCCGAGAGCGCACCCATCGACGACGTCGATCCGGCCGCGGCCTCGGCGCTACACCGCCTGCTGGTCGTGCACCGGCTGCAGCCCGACCTGCCGGCCTCGATCGACCTGCGGGCCTTCGACCGGATCGAGGTCTGCGGCGACGAGGAGCAGGCCCGCTCCGTGGCCCGCGCGATGATCTGCTCGGCCACCGCGTTCCAGTCACCCGACACGCTGATCGTGGCGGTGCTCTCCTCCGACGAGCACCTGGCCCACTGGGACTGGGTGAAGTGGCTGCCGCACGCGCAGAGCCAGGAGCAGTCGGACGCCGTCGGACCGATGCGGATGGTGACCACGTCGCTGGCCGACCTGGCCGCGCTGCTGCCGCCCGACCTCAGCGACCGGCCGCGCTTCGGCGCCGACGAGCGGCCCGCGAGCCCGCACATACTGCTGATCACCGATGGGGTCGAGCTGCCGCCGGGCAACCACGTCGTACCCCCGGACGGGCTGCACGGCGTCACCCTGCTCGACCTGCCAACGCGGTGGATGGAGCTCGAGGACGCCACCCGGCTCCGGATCCAGCTGCTGGAGGGCGCGGCTGGTGGACGCGACGAGCACGGCCGGGTGCCGGTGCACGCGCTCCGTCTCCGCGAGGACCCCATCAAGGCCAAGGCCGACCAGTGCGACCTTGCCACCGCCGAGGCGTTCGCGCGCCGGCTGACCCCGCTGCACACCATGGCCACCGGCGGCGGGGAGACGACTGCGACCGGCGAGATCACCGGTCCCAGCGACTTCATGGACCTGCTCGGCCTCGGCGAGGTGCGCACCTTCGACCCCACCGCCGCGTGGCGTCCGCGGCCGGCGCGCGACCGGCTGCGGGTGCCGATCGGGCTCGGGGAGGGCGGCATGCTGGTCCACCTCGACATCAAGGAGTCCGCCCAGCAGGGGATGGGCCCGCACGGCCTGGTGATCGGCGCGACCGGCTCCGGCAAGTCGGAGTTCTTGCGCACGCTCGTGCTCGGGCTCGCGATGACCCACGCGCCCGAGCAGCTCAACATGGTGCTGGTTGACTTCAAGGGCGGCGCGACCTTCGCCGGCATGTCGGACATGCCGCATGTCTCGGCGGTGATCACCAACCTCGCCAACGAGCTCACCCTCGTCGACCGCATGCAGGACGCCCTCTCGGGCGAGATGGTGCGCCGCCAGGAGCTGTTGCGCCAGGCCGGCAACTACGCCTCGGTCCGCGACTACGAGAAGGCCCGGGCCGCCGGCGAGGACCTTGCTCCGCTGCCGTCGCTCTTCATCG